>JAIRWY010000012.1 GCA_031268675.1 Candidatus Ancillula glyptotermitis
CGTTGCAAATTTCGTCTATATGTTGCTAAGCGTTGCAAAAAGGTGTTGAACGTTGCTAAGTGTTGCTAATTTACTGGTTGATTGATAACATCCAGCCGTAATTACGAGTACTTTTTATAATAGTCTTGTACTTTGAATCTACATCTATAAGCTTTTTGCGGATTCTACTTATATAACACCTGAAATTATCTGAATTACCTCTATTTCCAAAACCAAAAATCTCATTATTAATTCTTCTTGCTGTAATATACTCGCCATAGTTGTTCAATAATAGTAAAAATATATCATATTCAATTTCTTTTAGATGTACATTTTTTTGATTTACAAATATTGTTCTTTCTTCTTCATTAACTTCGATATCAATCTCTTCTAACTTTTTAATTCCTGTGCTTTTTTTGCTGTCTGCTTTATTGTTAGAGTTTCTTAATCTTGCTCGTATTTTATTAACTAAATCTGGAATTTCAATTGTTTTGTCAAAATAATCATTAGCGCCTAAATCAATACACTCTTTTTTGCTAATGTCATTTAATTCAGCAGAATATACAACAATTTGGATGTCATCATAGTTGTATTTTTTCCTAATCTCATTTATAACATCAAGTCCAGAAAATGGCATTTGCAAGTCCAGCAACAAAACACCAATGCTTTTTCTATAACTTTCATCTTCAACAATTTTGTTTATAAAATCTCTTGCATGTACGAAATAGCTCGTATTAAATCCTGCAACTTTCAATACATCAGCTTGCAATTTTACAAAATTCTCATTATCATCTACTAGGACAACTTTTAGCTCATCGCACACACGTTGATTATAGCATATATTCAAGGTTTTGTCAACTAAAGCACATTCTAATCAGAAGTGGGATATTTTCAGCATGTTATTTGCGTATTTTCATACTACAGACTGTATAACATCAGCTTGCTATGATTTAAACTACGTGAATCGTAATCATCATGTACGACAATCGCACAGTAGTTGCACAGACTTCCAATGTACGCGGTAGATATCAACAGGCGAACTTATACTAGGCGATATTCTAGCAGATCTCTAATGCATGCTGCGGATATCTACTTCTCGTGCTGATACACTAGATGGAGAGAATGGAGGAGGTTGATGGTAAATGAAGGTGTCCTACTTCTGATTATAATCCAGTTCAGTTGAAAAGACAAAAGGGTTGTGGTATAATGAAGGTATGACCCCTGAAAAACTGCAGGAATTGCTTGCTGATGCCATTAGTAAATTGCATCCGTCTAGTCATGTTTTGTCTACAGATATTGATGTAAAACGACCAAGGAACTCAAATTTTGGTGACTGGGCTATAAATACTGCCATGAAGTATTATAAACAGTTGGGATATAAAAACCCGCACGAAGCAGCGAGCGTATTTGTGGAGCAGATAAGCAATTTTCCTGGTGTAAAAAGTGCGCAAATTGAAGGTCCTGGCTTTATTAACATTGTGCTTGATACTGCATCTGGGGCAACTGTAGTTCGTGATATTCTAAAAGAGGGGACGAATTTCGGACGAACTCAGGTTCTTAAGAACACTCGTATTAACCTAGAATTTGTTTCGGCAAATCCGACTGGACCTCTGCATATTGGAGGAGTTCGATGGGCAGCATTAGGAGATGCACTTGCTCGTATTCTGGAGTTTACTGGCGCTAAAGTTGAGCGTGAATACTATTTTAACGATCACGGTCTTCAAATTGAGCGATTTGCTAGATCTCTTGTTGAACGAGCAAACGGAAGAGAGGCACCAGCAGATGGTTATGGTGGAGAATACATTACGCAGATCGCAAATCAAGTTGTTGAAAATGCAAAACGCGATGGATTAGACATTCTAGCACTTGACGAAGGTGTTGCATCAATTTCTGAGGCTGAAATCCGTAGTGGTTCTAAACCTACTAATGCAAAAGAAATTGAGGAATTTCGTTCACGAGGCGTTGATTTAATGTTTCCGCAAATAAAGAAATCTCTTGAGGACTTTGGGGTTAACTTTGATAGATTCTTCCACGAGCAAAGTCTGTATGATGATGGAAAAGTAGATAATGCAATCAAAAAGTTGGCATTAGCTGGTGATATATATGAAAAAGATGGTGCGAAATGGGTTGCAACTTCTAAATATGGCGATGACAAAGATCGCGTGGTAGTTAAATCTGATGGAGATGAAGCATATTTTGCTGCAGATATTGCTTATTACTTGGAGAAACGTACTCGTGCAGATGTACTAATCTATATTTTGGGGGCTGACCACGGAGGATATATTGGACGGTTGAAGGCGATTTCATGGGCATTTGGGGATGATGCAGATAAACAACTTCGCGTACTTCTTGGGCAAATGGTCAACTTAGTAAAAAATGGTGAACCTGTAAAATTAAGTAAAAGAGCTGGAAATATCATAACAATTGATGACCTAGTTGATGCAGTTGGTGTGGATGCGGCACGTTATTCATTAGTGCGATCTAGCCATGATACTCCACTTGAACTTGATCTGAACCTATTAGCGAGTCGTGTGAATGAGAATCCAGTTTATTATGTACAATATGCGCATGCTCGAACGCAAAGTGTTCTTAGAAATGCAGCTACAATAATGAATTGCTGTGAACAGGAGTTGGTAAAAAGTTCTGAACAGATTACAGACAATCAATTGCAACTCCTAGATCATGAAACTGAAACTGTGCTTGTGGGAATTTTAGCAAGTTTTTCTTCATCTGTACAAGCAGCTAGTAGCTTAATGCAACCACATAGAATTGCACGGTATGCAGAGGAACTTGCAGCAGCATATCACAAGTGGTATTCTGCATGCCGAGTTTTGCCTAGCCATGATGTTTCAAAAGATTTATCATCTGCTCGTTTGGCACTCAATTTGGTTACTGGGCAACTTTTAAAACAGAGTCTATCACTTCTAGGAGTAACCGCACCAGATCGCATGTAGTTTGAATTTACAACTTTTCCTTTAATGAAAGGAGTTTTGCGAATGGACCATCTTCATATTCGTTGCTAATAGTTGTACTTGCAAATTCATTTGTACAGTTTGGATCGCATATCGGATTAAATTCCAGTTTCTCAAATAACGAATCGCGTAAAATCTCCAACAAGTTAATGTAATGACCAGAAGTAAGCGAATACAAGTTCTCATCAATATTTTCCTCATTTTGTACAGTTTCATACAGGTAAAATGCCTGTGGCTGTAATTTAAGCTGGCGCTTTTGAATTTCCAAACACCTAGAACATTTGGATATTAAATCTACAAGTATTGTTCCAGACAAGTAAATTCCATCACTAACTGATGTTAATACTATGCTGAATTCAACATCTTCACCAGGAGGAATGTTTTCCATTTGCGTACCAAGAAAATCAGTAATGTGAAATTTGAAAGAAAACTCTTTTCTAATTCCAGGTCTTTTGGACATATCAAAAACGTTTAAATATTGTGGATTATTTTCGTAATTTTTCAAATTTTCTCCTTTTTTCTATTTCCTCAGCAACACGAGAGTAAATTATTTCAGGCAACATATTCACTATACTACCACCATTTATACCGACATTCTTTAAATAGCTTGATGATATATGCAAGTTCTGGCTTTTTGCAGGTAGTAGAATAGTTTCAACTTCTGCTAAATTGTAGTTAAGGAGTGACATGGAGAACTCATTTTGAAAATCCAGCATATCACGGACACCTTTTACAATGGCATTTGCCTTAACTTGCTTGCAAAAATCAACCAATAAGCTATTTTCACCAGTGAGTGAATCAACTTGAACATTCTTTAAACTTGAACTTTTTATAACTTCTTCAAGAAGCATTTTACGAGTCTGCAAATCAAACATCGGTAACTTTTCAACATTCTCTGACACAACAACATACACAACATCAAAAAGTTCTGATGCTCGTATAATAACATCCAAGTGCCCCAAAGTCACAGGATCATATGAACCAGGACAAACTGCAATAGTCACATAGCCATTATAGCACAAGTGAAAAATTCATGCACTAAAAAAAATGGGCGACACCACAAAATATAGAGCCGCCCACGAATATTCACTTTTATGCATCAATAATAACTTCTGTTGCATAATTGAACGCCCGGTTTATAAATGCAGCCATCTGAGCACGAGTTACAGGCTTATTTGGAACAAAATGCTTCGCATCAACACCAGTTGTAATTCCGTACTGCATCATCTGACAAATAGCATCTTGGAACTCTTGACTCTGATCTGAAATGTCATCAAATGCGCATGTAGTCGTTAACTCTGGCACGTGACCAATATATGCGCGCTTGATAAATGTCATCATTTGAGCGCGTGTTACAGATTCATTTGGCGCAAAATGCTTCGCATCAACACCAGTTGTAATTCCGTACTGCATCATCTGACAAATAGCATCTTGGAACTCTTGACTCTGATCTGAAATGTCATCAAATGCGCATGTAGTAGTAGGGTTTGTGCCGTTATTAAATTCAAATGCGCGATACATGAAAGCCATCATTTGAGCACGAGTTATAGACTCATTTGGAGCATATTCAGAAGAAGTCACACCAGTTGTTATACCATATCTGTGTATCCACTCAATATTATTTTGAAATTCTGTGCTTTGATCTGCAATGTCTTGGAACCCGTTATGATTACTATTGCGAACTTTCAAAACCTTAAAATATCCAAATGGAATATTCAAAACTGGAAGTTTATCGCCTGGAAATAACCAACCATCTTGAGAAAAATTCCAAAGTGACCAATCTTCATGATCGCCATTAAACCACTCTGCGTTTAAATCTAAACTAGCAACTCGTTTTCCATTATTACGATCATGTGCATCAGAATCGCGGTCGTATGCCGCCCTAAAACAACCAGGAGTAGTTTCGATAGATTCACTTGAATGAACACCAGATAAAACACTATCATCATCAAGATAACCTACAACGAGTCCGCAACTATAACCCTCAGTATTATCAAATGTACCTACTCTAAGGTTTAATACCACAGAAGCAATAACAATTGAATTACTATGGACTCCTCCAACTAAACCACCAACATGTTGAGTGCCCATAACATCACCAGTTGCATAGGACTTTGAAAGAGACGAACTAGCCTCAACTCTTCCAACTAAACCGCCAATAGAATTAGCACCCTCAACATTGCCAGTTGCATAGGAATTTGAAATTTTACCACTATCACTAACTGCCCCAACTAAACCGCCAACATAGTCAGCATTACTTATAGCATTACCAGTTGCATAGGAATTCGAAACAACTGAACCATTATCACTTGATCCAACTAAACCGCCAGTGCAACCACCACCACGACCTTTAACATTACCAGTTGCATATGAATTCGAAACAACTGAACCATTATCATTTGATCCAACTAAACCGCCAAACCTCTCACCGCCAGCACCTGTAACATCACCAGTTGCATAGGAATTCGAAACAGTTGAACTATTATCATTTGATCCAACTAAACCGCCAACAAAGCTAGAATTACTGCCCACAACACTACTAGTTGCATAGGAATTCGAAACAGTTGAATCACTATCACTTGATCCAACTAAACCGCCAACAAAGCTAGAATTATTATCGCTTATAACACTACCAGTTGCATGGGAATTTGAAATAGTTGAACTATGCTCACTCAACCCAACTAAACCGCCAATTAAACTGTCACCTTTGACATTACCAGTTGCATGGGAATTTGAAATTTTTGTTGATTCTGTAGCGTAACCTAATAAAATACCAACAGAACCATCACCTATAATATTTGCATTTAAAATTTCGATATTTTTAATTTCAGCATTCGAAGCAAATCCAAAAAGTCCAATGTTCTCAGAACTAGGATCATCAATTGCCAAATTTGAAATCACATGATTATCGCCGTCGAAATGCGACACGAATGGTGCATCAGTTTCACTATCACCAATTGGATTCCAACCATGATATTTTTTCTCACCATTTGGGCTTCTCCATACACCTTTATAATCAGTAAGGTCAATGTCATTTCCAAGCTTAAGGTAAACATCCTTATCAACAGCAAGACCAGCAGCACCATGTATGGAACTAGCCAATAAACTATTTCCATAATTTACTATAACGGCTATTTCTGCTAATTCATCTGGAGTTTTAATAATCTTAGGGCTGAGTTGAGTTCCATCACCTTGCATATCGCTCATCCAAGCTCTAGCAGCAGCATCAAGTTCAACAGGACTCATTGGACTTGCCAATACAGGACCAGATACTTCCACTATAATTCCACCAAGTACGGTAAAAAGTAGAGAAAAGACTGACAACAAAACGCCTAATTTTGTTCTAACCTTTTCTCCATATGTATTATTTTTTTGTTTTTTCATTTTTCCTCTTTTCTATAGTATTTTATTTATAAACTAAACTACCTAACTATTTGTATTGTATCGCTACAAGTGACACACCAAATATTAGTTCACGCTTCGCTATTCTGTTGAAACAACACCAGCACCACCAACCAAAGTAGGTACAGACGAAACTATCAGCAAAAAACTTGCAAACACATCCATAAACCTTCCCTGATCTATGGAACCAAAAACTTTTTTCATTCCTCACCTCTCCTTTCTTGAGTGTAAACAGCCATTGACAGCTATATACCGTCATGCGACATTATAATGTTTAATACTTAGAAATACTTTAAAAATTGTTAAAAAAATATTAAATTATATAATAATAATATCATTCTTTAAGCAACTTTTTCAAAAAACAAAAGCATGTATAATACGATGTATGATATAATCATGTTTGTGGTAGTAGTGAAATTTATAAAATTTATTGTAAAACTTGTTGTATTCCGAATTTTAGTAACATTATTTTTAGTTGTTTCTTTACTTTCAGGTGCATGCTTTGCTTGGGTAAAGTTAAGTACAGCCAGTAGAATTACAAGTGTTGATACAGTTAGTAATGCTACCGTTGGAATTGTACTAGGTGCTGGAATAAACCCAAATGGAACACCAAGTTCCGTGCTAAAAAACCGTTTAGATATGGGCAAGGAGTTGCTTGACAAAAAGAAAGTTGATGGACTATTACTCAGTGGAGATGGTTCATCACTAAATCATAATGAACCGCAGATAATGATGAACTACTTGACTAAACAAGGCGTTGACCCAAAATTACTAAAACTAGATTTTGCAGGTTTAAGCACCAGAGATTCATGCCATCGTGCCGCAAACAACTTCTCAATTAAAAATGCAGTTGTAATAACTGATGATTATCATGTTCCACGCGCTATATTTCTCTGCAGTGGATTCGGGATTGATACACAAGGCGTTGAAGTTCACACAAATTTCAACTTATGGTACACAGTTCGTGAATATGCTGCAGATACTAAAGCTGTATTAGACTATTTAATGGATAAATTCTAACTATTTCAAGTCGCTGACCAAAACAATTTCAACTGGTGAATCAATCTGTGCATTTTGAACTACAACTTTAATGCCTAAGATTTCTGCAATCTTTTTTGCAGTAATTGCCGATGACTTGTAATATACAACATTTTGTTGTGGTAATTCACCGCCTGCATTATTCGCAACTGCATTTGGAAATCCTGCTTCTTTTAGTTTCTTCACATTTGAGTCAGACAAGTTCAAAATACCAGATCCATTTGACACACGAATTCCTATAGTCTTGTCAATTCCAGAAGTAGTATCCGACGAACTAGATTGTAAACTTGTACTATTAGATGGTTGTGGTTGTGGTGTTGAGTTATATTTAATTCCAATTCCATGTGCAATATCCTTAGCAAACTCTGGTCCAGTACCTGTGCGTGCAAAATAGAAAACAGTTCCAGCGCAAACTGCCAGCGCAAATACAACTAGAAATATAAAAGCGCGCCGTAATCGCCGAATACCTATACGACCAGCAGCATGTTGAGGAACTGAAAAATCCACATAATAGTTTTCTACTTCTGCAGATTGTGCACTCGGTAAATTATATTCTGGAATATTGACTGGAAGTGCAGGTGTAAAAGAAAGTGGCTCAAGCAAAGTGCTCGGTTCTATTCTTATTCTGCGTTCTTCTCGCATCTGCTCAGTTGGGGATGGAGGATCTTGTAAATAAACATCATCATATGGATTCTGAACAATTCCAGATGAAAACGCTTGATCAGCAACTTTCGCATATGAAAGAGTATTAGAAGATGCAGTATTTGTATATGCAGAAAATTCAGTAGTTGAAGAGTCGTTAAGTGGTTCTAAATTTATTTGTTGCTCATTAAAGTTCTGCCAAAATATTCGAGGTTGCACATTTTTTGCATAATCTTCATATCCATACTCACCTAAATTGTTCATCTCATCTCCATTATATCACAATTTCTCACAATAAGCACGCACAAACTTAAAAAGGAACCTAAACTACGCATTTTAAATAATTCTACCACTTTGAGGATTACTTTTTAGAACTAGATTTAATATGAGTCTTTTGTGGTTTTGGCAAACGCGCAATTCGTGGTTGAATCATACGATTTACAGCATATGAAATATTACCACTACCCTTAGCTAGAACTTTATCGCCAAACTTATTGACTAAAATTTTTCTAAGTCGTTTTAGGCGGAAAAATAGTTGTACAACTGCAACAACTATATAAATATAAACCGCTAATGTCATGAGTGTAGCATAATCTGGCAAAGATTGAACCATAAATCCAGAAAGAAATAGTGCAACAATTGCAACTGGTAAAAAGAATTCTGCAAGTGTTCGAGAAGTATCAACTTGCTCACGAATAAATCTACGAGTAGGACCCTTATCACGCGCTGGCAAATATCGCTCATCTCCAGATCTAAGCGCCTCTTGCTCTTTTATACGCGCTTGATGAACTTCTTCACGGTGTGCTTTTTTGTATACTTTCTTCTCCTCTTTATTCATCTTGCTCATCTGCGGATCGCTCACAATCGGTTGAAAATTCCTCTTCTGGGCATCTTTGCGTTTAGGAGTTGGTGCATTCTTTGAGTTGTTCATTATTTCATAGCCTTTTTTTGTAGATTAGTTTCAATTTCTTCAAGCGAAAGTCCACGCGTTTCAAATGCAACAGTTCGCACAAATACAACACCTAATAAGCAGAATAAACCAATACCTATGAAAATCCAGTATTTGTTATTTCCAAGTGTACCAAGTAGAACTGGGAATAAAAGAACCACCAGAAAGTTAGCGAGCCAGTTGACCATTGATGCTATGCCGACACCAAGACCACGAACATGCAATGGGAAAATTTCACCAAGAACAACCCACATAGTTCCACCCCAAGTAATTCCAAATGCCAAAATATACAAAATCAACATAATAGATATAACAACTTGCTCAGTTATGGAAACAGTACTTCCACTAATATTATAGTCCACCCATGCAATAACTCCTACGCTAATCCCCATCACAATTCCACCAATCGTTAATAGAGTACGGCGATTGATCTTATCTACAATTGCAATCGCGATAATTGTCGCAATTACATTAAATATGCCAATTCCAATAGCAACCAATCGTTGATTCAAGTCATTAAAACCTGCAACTTCCAAAACTTTAGGCGCGTAGTAGACCACAATATTACACCCCATAAACTGTTGAAAAAATGCAAGTCCTGCACCAACAAACAGTGCGGGACGGACGAAACGTGAAAATATATCTTTGAAACTGCCGAATTTTGTTTTAATATTTGCCTTAATTACATCAATCTCCTCATCAACTTCAGATACTGGGCGCAAATTAGTCAAAACTGCGCGCGCACTATCCAAGTCCCCAATTCTCACCAAGAAGCGTGGAGATTCTGGTAAAAGCAATGAACCTAGTAACATTACGAAACCAGGAATAACTGCACCTCCTAGTGCAAATCTCCACCCCCATTGAGTATTCCATTCAGGTGAACCAATGCGCACAAGTAGAAAATTAACCACATATGAAAGCAAAATACCTAGTACAATCATCAACTGGTTCAAAAATGCTATTGAGCCTCTACTACTAGTTGGCGCGAGTTCAGACAAGTACATTGGTACTAATGCGGATACTGAGCCAATTGCAAGCCCCAACAAAATGCGTGCTGCAACTATATAGAATGCGTCAAATGCAAAACCAGATAAGAGAGCACCAATACAGAATATAATAGATGATGCTATTAAGAGCTTTTTGCGGCCAACTAAATCAGCAGCTTTTCCAACAGCAATCGCACCAATACCAGCACCAATAAGAACTGCTGCAGCGACAAAACCTTCTTGAAGTGAATTTTCAGTTACACGTAAATTCTTGTCTAAGAAGTGAAGTGTACCAGAAATAACACCAAAATCATAGCCAAATAACATACCACCAAGTGCACCAAAAAAGTATATAAACCTACTTGATATTCTCATCGTTAGCATCTCCCCTTAAATAAATGTACACCCCATTATATCATACTCTAAAAAAAAAGTCAAAGTACTACATCTGCTTTCACAGCATTGGAGGTTGTAGCAGTATATGCAGCAACTAGAGTTGTTAATGGAATAGAAAGTACTAGTCCAATACCACTGATGAATATACTAACAACATCTGTAATCATGGTCTCCGATGTGATCTTGACAAAAACAGGATCAGAAAAAGTATAAATCCACATGATTATAGGAAGAGCAGAACCTATATATGCAAATGCAATTGTGTAGATAGTTGATGCGATGTGGTCTTTTCCAACTCTCATAGCTCTCAAAAATAACTGTGCAGAAGTGATTTTGGGGTTCAGACTCTTCAGTTCCTCCACAATTGAACTCTGCGTAATTGTAACATCATTAAGAACTCCAAGCGCACTAATTATTATTCCGCAAGAAATTATTGCAGATAATGAAATACTTGGAAAATTCTGAACCAACTGCAGGCTTTCATCAGAATCGTAACCAGTAATATGCGTAATTCTCAAAACTAAGGTACCAAAAAGTGATGTAAAAAGTAAACCAAGTATTGTTCCTAAAAGTGCAACAGAAGTCTTCATATTGAAACCGTGAACGATATAAAGTACAACAAACATGATGAGCGATGAACTAACTAGTCCAATTAGCAATGTGTTTGAACCTGCAAAAAGTGCGGGAATTGTAAAAAGCAGAATTACTAGTAATCCAAAAACTAGACCTAGTAATGCCCTCAAACCTTTAAATCCAGCCACTAGCACAATCACCAGGACATAGACAAACACCAGGAAAATCATAGACCCAGATCTGTCAAACCCGTAGAAAACATATTGCGATTCAGGTCCTGAGTTACCGAGTTGTTCGCTAGAAAGCTTGTTCACAAGAACTTTGTCACCGCTTTTGAGCAACTTGATGTATTTTGAATCACACTGCACAGTAACATTCTTGTCTTTTTCCTCACCAGAAGAAATTTGTACGGTGACCATATTGTCCTTATTCGTTTCTTCAACAACTTTTCCACTCATCAAGTTATTGAAGTTCTTATTTTGATGAAGTGCAGTTGTATTGCCAGAAAAAAACAGCACTGCGCAAAAAACTGTGAACGCAAAGTATACAACCAGAATAAATACAACTATCTGTTTTGCTCTCGGTAAATTACTGAACTTGCGCATATTTGAAAATCCTTTCGTACCCCAGGTGGGACTCGAACCCACAACAAGCCGGGTTTGAGCCGACCGCGTCTACCAATTGCGCCACTAGGGCAAAGCTACTACTTACATTATACCACAACTTCTTGCCAATGTTGGCGTGGAATTAGTTCTTTTAGTTCATAAAGACCATTAGAATTTGCAGATACTTGAACAACACCAGGTTTTGGCAATCCGTTGTAATTAGATGCCATAGAATATCCGTATGCTCCAGTTATAGGAATGAACAACAAATCTCCTCGCTTAACATTTGGCGGTAGAAATATTTCATCAACCAGAATATCGCCAGATTCACAGTGTTTGCCAACGATTCTGCAGTTGAGTAATTCAGCAGAACTTGCATTAAAACGCGTTGTTGATTGTCTAGTTTGGCCAAATACTAGTGCACTATATTTTGCCTGGTAGAGTGCAGGACGAATGTTGTCGCTCATACCACCGTCTACGCTAATATATCTTCTAGTGTGCCCTTGTTCTAGTTCAATATCTTTGATGGTTCCTATAGTATAAAGTGTGCCCATACATGGTCCAATCAACCATCTTCCAGGCTCAAAACTAATCAGAGGTGGCTTTTTTCCAGTAGTTTTTTCGGCTACCAAATTTGACAATGACTCCATCAACTCTTCCAGATCCAGCATTTCATCACTTGTACAATACTGTATGCCAAAACCACCGCCTAGGTCAATCTCGCGCAGATAATGGTTTGTCTGGTCCGCAAAATTTTGACGCAGTTGCAGCATACGCTCTGCAGATTCCAGAAAACCCTCAGGAGAAGTGATTTGTGATCCAATATGCGTGTGAATTCCAACCAGTTCAAAAATATCCGAGCGTTTGAGAACTGCTGTAAGTGCTTCTATTGCTTGATTATTCTGCATGGAAATTCCGAACTTCTGATCCTCATGTGCAGTCGCAATAAAACTATGACCTCCTGCGTGAACACCTGTTGTAATTCGTATCATAACGCGCAGTTTACTTGTTCCGCCAGCAAATGCACCAACTAGATCTTCAAGCATGCTGATTTCGTCCATACTGTCAATTACCAAGTGTCTGAAATTCTTCTGAAATGCGAACAGTATCTCTTTTTCTGACTTATTATTTCCATGAAGTCCCAAATGTTCACCATGCGCACCACCCTCAATTGCTGTCATAATCTCGGTGTATGAACATGTGTCAATTCCAAAACCATTTTTAACAAGTGCGGGAACGATATTCTTGGACAAAAATGCCTTACCTGCATAAACTGCACGATATTTAATGGAGTGCTTGTTAAAAGCATTTGATACTAGTTGATTGAAATTCATCATGCGGTTTTGGAATAAATCTGCGCTGAAAACGAATGTTGGTGTATCAAAATGCTGCTTCACTTTGCGCAAAACATCCTGAGAAAATGCATCATATTCTGGTTGAAACTTGTGTTCTTCACGATTTGCATTTTCCTCTTCGCCATATTCAATACCGTTAAGATTCATATCAGGACTCCTTTATAATTCCACTATTTTGAAGTTCATCAAATTTTTCTAGTGCTTGCAAAAATACTTTGTCCATATCCATATAACTGTATTCACCAAGTCTACCAGCAAATATCACGCGCTCTTTCATAAACAACTCCTCTGCTTGCTGTCTATACAACTTGTAGATTTCTTTGTCCTTAGGTGTATTTACTGGGTAATACGGTTCAGATCCTACTTTCCAAGTTTTTGAGTACTCGTACGCAATTACTGAGCTATTAGTGGTATATACTCGCTCTGGATTAAAATGCTTGAACTCAATTATACGAGTATATGGTTCTTCTAAATCTGCATAATTCATTACTGAACACCCCTGAAAATCAGGCATATCAACTGTCTGAAAATCAAATTCAACTGAGCGCCAACTCAACTGTCCTAAGTTGAAGTTAAAATATTCATCAATTGCGCCTGTATAAATAATCAGTGCATCAGGATTTTTGCTAATCAACTCTTCCTTTATCTTAAACCAGTTAGTATTTAACTGCACAGTAATTTGTTCATGATTCAACATATTTTCAAACATTGCAGTGTATCCATTTGCTGGTAGTCCTTCGTACAAATCGTTAAAATAACGGTTGTTGTAATTGTATCTAACTGGTAATCGTTTAATAATTTCTGGAGGCAAATTTTCTACTGGATTTTGCCACTGTTTTGCGGTATAATTACGGATAAATGCATCAAAAAGAGGTTTACCAATTAGAGAAATTCCTTGTTCAAGTAAATTTTCAATCTTCTTGCTGGTTTTATCTTGTTCAATTAGGTGCTCAATAAATTCCTGTGCCTGAACTGGCGAAAACGCCTTGCCAAAAAACTGGTTAATAGTCGCCAAATTGATAGGTAGACTAAAAACTTGCTGCCCTCTTGAACTTCTGTGTGTAGTGAAAACTCGGTGTGAATAGTCAGTAAATGCCGAAAACTCGTTAACAAAATTCCAAACACGTTCATTTGAAGTATGAAAAATATGCGCTCCGTATTTATGAACTTCAATACCTGTTTTTACATCAAATTCAGAATATGCATTACCACCAATATGCTCTCGTTTATCAATTACTAGCACTTTTTGTCCAGTTTTGGCAACAAGATTTGCAAAAGAAGCGCCAAATATGCCTGCACCGACAATAATTACCTTATATTGCATTAACTTCACCATCATTAGTCTTATTGCTCAAAATATGCCCATGTGCATGAAAAACACTTTGACCAGCACTTTCTCCAGTGTTAAAAAGCAACTTGAATTCACCGCCAGCTGTCTTTTTCGCAATTTGCCCTGCAATACGAACAACTTTTGCAAGCAACTTTTCATCATCTGCAAGTTCAACAACATTCTTAACATGCTTTTTTGGAACAACTAAAATATGAACTGCAGCTTCGGGATTTACATCATGAAAAGCCATAACATCTTCATCTTCATACACCACTTTTGCAGGTATCTGTTTGCACACAATCTGGCAAAAAATACAATTTGCAGTCATTTACACATCCTTGAAGTTCTTCTCTTCAATTGCCCTGATCATATCCACGCGCCTCAAATGGCGTTCACCTTCAAATTCTGCATCTAACCATGCCTCAAGTATGGCACTGCCCAATCCTGCACCAACAACTCTAGCTCCAAGCGCAAGAATATTTGAGTCGTTGTGATTACGACTAAGAGTTGCAGTGTAGGTCTCCGAACAAACAACCGCGCGAATTCCACGCACTTTATTGGCAGCAAGCGAAATACCAACGCCCGTTCCACACACCAACAAACCTTTTTCAAACTCTCCACTTGCAACTTTATTACCAACTAGTTCGCCCCAAGTAGGATAATCAGTTGAAGCATGGTCATGAGTCCCAAAATCTGTGTAATCGATTTTACGAGCATCAAGCACTTTTAGTAACTCCAACTTCAAATCAATACCAGCATGATCTGATGCAACTGCTATCTTCATAGTTAACTCCTTAAATTATCTGGTAGTTACATTATACCACACACCATATTTAACTTTTGCTTGTTTTTAAGAAAAAAGTATGCTATAATGAGACTGTAAGAAATTCTTAGTTAATATAAGGAGATATTGTGCGTAAAAATAAAGTTAATGCATTTGCGATTGTATTCGCGAGTGTTGTGTTGTCGTTCACACTCGTGAATTCTGCCAATATTGTTGCTGAAGCTGCTATTCAAAATGTGGATTTTGCAAAGAGTGAACTTGTAAAAAGTGTAAAAAGTGAGTTAGAACCATATTTTCACGACTATTCTGGTCAACCAAGCAATATTCAAAATCACGGAACTCAGGGTACTTATTTTGAAAATACTGTTCAGTCAACTATGACACTTGCTGAAAAGTTGTATATCAATGTTACGGGTGGCGAAAACTTGAAGGCCAAGCAAGATGTTGAAAACTTTCTCTCGTCCAAACATGGAGAAAATACTTGTATAATAATGTTTGAAGACAGTAATAAAAACAAGCTTATTGGTATAGATGAAATTGAATGCAGTAAGATTGACGACGCCAAAAGTGGATTTTTAGATGCATTTGAAGCAAAAATTAAACTTCTTCAGCCAGACAAAAAAACATCAACTGAGGCATTTGAGTACTTGATTCATAACAATCTTGGAGCTGATGTAAAAAATGGATGCAATGGTGCTGATGCGTGTATATTTCCAGTTCAAGGCGTTGACATTGGGTTTTATACTGGACCTGCTTGTTATATAGGAAGTTGGAAAAATACAACAATGGTATTGGCACTAAAGAGGTCTTCGAGCTTCTATTATGATGGCGGATCTACCAATGTTCTTGATCGAAGCAACGGTATCAAATTTGCAAATCCGGTTACTGTAACCACTGTTAATACTTACTAGTAGTTATTTATAGTTAAGGGCGAGGTATTTTGTGTGATGCTTCGCCTTTTTTCTACCTGTGAATGGCTTTTTCAAACTCTCCGCTGGCAACTTTATTACCAACTAGTTCGCCCCAAGTGGGGTAATCGGTTGAAGCATGGTCATGAGTTCCAAAATCCGTGTAGCTGATCTTACGAGCATCAAGCACTTTTAGTAACTCCAACTTCAAATCAATACCAGCATGATCTGATGCAACTGCTATCTTCATAGTTAACTCCTTAAAATTGTACTTGAATACATTATACACCATAATAAGAGTTTTTGCAGTGTAAACATATCCGCATTCAAAATGCACAATTCTGATGTTCTTGTAAAGAATACACCAATATCTTAAATTTCATCCAATTTTTGATCATCAAGAGTAAATATCAGTAAGTACTTTTCCAATTTTATCGTTAATCTGGAGTATATTAAAGTGTTTGTACTTCTCAACATTTTGTTTTTGCTTGTTGATGAATATGAGATTCTTGCCGAAGAAGTAACTAACTATACTAGCAGCTGGATAAACAACAAGTGAAGTTCCTCCAACTATAAGAGTATCCGCACGTTCAACTTGTGCTTGTGCAGCATTCCAAACAGACTGATTAAGTGGTTCTTCATAGAGGACAACAGCAGGTTTTAGTATTCCATCACAATTTAGTGCAAAGCATCGAGGTATATAGTCATTAGCATCATCAATTAACTCTACCATCATCTTCAAATCAGCAAAAGCACCGCACTTTATACAATAATTCTCGTGAATACTACCATGCACCTCATATACATCAACTGAACCGCCCATTTGATGTAGTCCATCTATGTTCTGGGTAATAACTGGGATTTTTAATTTTGCTAGTAGTTTATGTGCAGAATTCGGTTTAGCATCTAAAAACAGCATCTTGTTGCGATAAAAGCGGTAGAATTCAGCCGTATTTGCATTAAAAAAACTACGAGATATAATTTCTTCTGGTGGAAAATCATACTCTTCGTTGTACAAGCCATTAGTTGATCTGAAATCTGGAATTCCACTTTCTGTTGAAACGCCTGCACCTCCAAAAAAAACAACATGCTTTGACTCATCTAGTATCTGTTTTAATCTACTACTATTGTGCGTAATCACCACCAGATACTCCTAAAAATTCCTCAAGCGTCTTACCAGAATTCCTAACTGCAGTTGCAGTTTCAACTCCTAAATACCTCAAATGCCATGGTTCTCCAACATATCCAGTAGTTGGGGTCCACTCATCACGGTAGCGCACAATAAATCCATATTCATGTGCATGAAGCGCAACCCAATCTGTAGAATAATCATACACTGGATCATTAATGCGGTATAAGTTACCCGAACTGTCTTTGAGGTCAAATGCAAGACCAGTTTGATGTTCTGAATATCCAGGTTTTGCACTATAAGTATTCGCTGCTTGAGCACCAGAAGATGCAACATAATTTGAGTATAAATTCGCCTGAGTTGCGAAACTTCTATAACCACTCCACTGCTCTATAATATGCGAAGCGTGGGAATCACCAGAGTTTTGAGCAGCAGCGATTAACTGCCTTAGATGTGTAACTGCCTCTGCATTTTCACCAGGTGCCCAATTTTGAGGCAGCGGATGCTTCTTGTTGACAACAATAATGTTATTCTTAAAAAACGGCGTACTAGCAGTTTCAGGGGTTAAATTATCACCTTGTGTTTCAGGTGTTGAATTAGTTGCAGTTGCACTTGGAACTGTAGTTGAAGGATCAGGAGTTGGTGTAACTACACTTGGCGTACTCTGGGTCTCGGTTTGCGCCTTGTTTTCTGCATCTCCACCTTTTTCCACCGCATTTTGATGGCTTCCTTTAGCAAAAGCAACTACTACTAACACTACAACTAAACAAAGCACAGCACTAAAAAGAATAATCAGCCGCTTTTTTTTGCTCATGTGTATATTATACCACACTTTCTGTTCTAGTTTGATGCATACACATCCACATATGAAGTAGGACACTTCCATAAACTAAAACTTTCTTATTCAGGGGAGGTACATGCAAAAACTTCTTCTTGAGCAAATCCAGGTGGTTTTATAACCTAGACCTTCATTAAGGCTATTTATAAGCACGTGGTTTGATTTTAGGTGCTTATGTGTGTTATATACACATGTACTATTTTGAAGGGGGAAAACAGGCTTTTTAGACTTCATGATGTATAAGCAGAGTGATAAGTGCGCAGTAGAACATGCCTGTTTCTTGTCTTTTGTGCTGAAAGTTGTGTAATCTACCTGTTTCTCTTAAAATACTACCTCTTGGGGTGTCCTACTTCTGATTAGAATTTAGCTACTTGATATTGCATATAGAAGTATTTGAATCTAGCAATGCATTTGCAACTGCCATAATTGCGCATCCAGTTCCAAGTTCTGCAAGATAACCATCAGTAGTTGTAGCACCAACTCCAATTTTAGTACCTGTAACTTCTTGATATCGCACTGCCATCTGGTCTCTGAATGGCTGTATCTTCGGAGTACGCGCAACTATTTGAATACTAGCACTTTCTATAGAGAAACCTGCATTTTCAACAGTTTCCACAACATATAGTAATATCTTTTCACCAGATGCATTTTTCCACCTGTTTTCATCCACACCAAGTAATGTGCCAATATCCCCCAAATGTGCCGCACTAAGAAGTGCATCGCAAAGTGCATGTGTTGCAACATCAGCATCAGAATGTCCTTGTAACTTCGGAAAACCTGGCAACTCAAGAAGCCCTAGTTTAAGGCAATTTCCTAGAGAATAAGAGGTATCTGGACAGTTCAAGATATTAACATCATCTGAAAATCCATGTATATCAATGCCAGTACCAATACTAAAACTCATCTACACCTAAAAAACAAAAGGGTGCAGCGCAATGCCACACCCTTGTATGTTATATGTTGATTGTTTCTATTGAAGCTCAACAGTTGCACCTGCGGCTTCAAGAACCTCTTTTGCTTTTTCTGCATCCTCTTTCTTGGCGTTCTCAAGAACTGCCTTTGGCGCTCCATCAACTAATGCTTTTGCTTCTGCCAGACCTAAACTTGTTAGACCACGAACCTCTTTGATTACTGCAATCTTCTTGTCTCCAGCAGCAGTCAGCACAACATTGAAGGAGTCCTTCTCTTCTGCAGCGCCAGCATCACCAGCGCCAGGTGCAGCAGCAACAGCCACAGCAGCGGGTGCTACAGCAGTTACATCAAATTCCTCTTCAAACTTTTTCACGAAATCACTTAACTCAATTAGTGTTAGCTCCTTGAACGCATCAATTAGCTCTTCAGTAGTTAGTTTTGCCATCTTCCTATATCCTTATCTCTATTCCTATTACTTACAACCCTAGTCTTACTCGTAGTCCTACCTTCAGGCTTCTTTCTTCGCCCTCAACGCTTCAACTGTCCGAACTGTCTTAGAAGCAGGTGCCTGCAAAACATATGCGGCTTTCGCAATACCAGCTTTGACAGAACCAGCAACCTTAGCGAGTAGAACTTCACGAGATTCAAGACCAGCGATTTTCTTAATGTCCTCAGCAGTAATGGCTTCACCTTCGTAAACACCACCTTTTGCTTCAAGAACTTCAAAATCTTTTGCAAAATCCCTCAAAGTCTTAGCACAAGCAACAACATCTCCTGTTACAAATGCTATCGCTGTTGAACCACTTAGTAATGAACTATCAAGAGTATCAACACCAGCAGCTTTAGCAGCGATTTCAACTAGAGTATTTTTTGCAACGACATACTTCACATCAGTCCCAAGTTTTACTCGCAAATCCTTAATCTGCGCAACTGTGAGCCCATGATATTTAGTCAAAACAACAGCATCTGAAGTCTCAAACAATTGTTTAAGTTCAGCAACCTGTTGGATTTTTCTTTCTGTCGCCATTATCGTCCTCTCTAAAATCTACTAATTTCTATTAACTTATAGTCTATATTCAATTGTGTTCCACCTAATTACCATCAGGAACACATAGTACAAACAACAGAAATAGCATAACCGCGTAGAACATTAGTGCGCTAGAAATAATTTAGACGCTCATAACACCTACGCTGGATTTATGCATCTTATCCATCAAATAACTGAACAAGTGTCACCAACGATTTTCGGTTCTTCTATTATACCACAAGTGTTTATGAGTTGTCAAGTATTTTTTTCATTATTTTCAAAATATTAGACAAATTACACAAATTCTTTATAAACTGTGCAAAGTAGTGGTATAATAATATCGTGAAGAATGGTACAGAAATATTCGTTTCGCGTCTTGAAAATCTACCAGTATTTGATCCTAATGGTGATCAAGTTGGAAGAATAAGAGACGTTGTCTTGATTTTGAGCGCAAAACTTGGATCACGAGCAGTAGGGTTCGTTGTGCAAGTTCTTGGTAAACGAAAAGTATTTTTGCCATTAACTAGAGTTACTTCAATTACTGGTGATGAAATTATTATTACTGGACTTCTGAATATGCGTAAATTTCAGAAACGGAATCTTGAAACTCTGGGATTTTCTAATCTTATGGGACGTGTTTTTCAAGTTCCTAATGAAAAAACTTCAGTTACCGAAAACTTAAAAATAGAAGACTTCTCAATAGTTCGTACATTTGGTGGAGACTGGAAACTCTCAAAGTTATTTGTTCGCCGTGTGGAAAAAACATCGTTAATTGCTGAACTTTTTAGTAAAAAAGGTGAAACTAAATTTTTAGATGCAGCAAATACAGAATTTTTTGCACAAGATAAAGATGATTATGTGCAGTCAAATGATCACATTTTGGAGTCAATTGAAGATATGAAGCCAGCAGATGTGGCAGATGTTCTTTTGGATCTTGAAGGAAAACGACAATTTGAAGTTGCTTCTGAACTTGATGATAAAACTCTTGCGGATGCTCTTGAGGAAATGCCTGAAAACAACCAGTTGTCCCTTCTTTCAAATTTTGAACAAGCTCGTGTGGCGGATGTTCTTGAGGAAATGGAGCCTGATGATGCTACGGACTTACTGAACAAAATGCCAGAAGAAGAAAAAAATGAACTACTTAAGCAGATGAATCCTGAGGATGCAGATGATATTCGACAACTCCTTAAATACGATGAATTTACCGCAGGTGGTTTAATGACGACCAATCCTGTTGTACTACAACCAGATGCTACAGTTGCACTTGCACTTGCACAAATCAGGCGCGAGGAACTTTCTCCAAGTTTGGCATCACTAGTATTCGTGTGTGGACAACCAACGGAAACTCCAACTGGACGTTTTCTCGGCGTTTTGCAATTTCAGCAACTTTTGAGGCATCCTCCGCACCTTCAACTTGGTCAACTCTTGGACACAAATGTAGAGTTCGTTGAGCCAGATACTCCATTAGCTATTGTTGCGCGAGTTTTTGCAGCATATAACGCATTTGTAATACCAGTTCTTGATTCTGACAAACGGTTGCTTGGTGCAATTACAGTTGATGATGTTATTGACCATATACTACCTTCAAATTGGAGAGATGATTTGTAATGGCTATATCTACGAACGACTTCACAAAAAAAATGGACACTCCTCTCACAAGAAAGCGCAGAGTAAAAAGGAATGTGAGCACAAGAAGATCTGTTGATTTCAGTGGCAACATCTCTGAAAAGATTGCACGATTTTTAGGAACACCCACATTTATTTTCTGGTTGACAGTTCTTTGCATTGTTTGGATTTCCTGGAATACACTTGCGCCAGAAGATCTTCGGTTTGACTCTGCTGAACACGGGTTTACTGCACTAACCTTGGTATTATCTCTACAAGCGTCATATGCTGCACCACTTATACTTCTTGCACAAAATAGACAAGCTGATCGCGAGCGCGTGAGTATGGAACATGATCGTGAGCGCGCGGAAAGAAATCTTGCTGATACGGAGTACCTTGCTCGTGAAATTACAGCAATTCGTCTTCAACTAGGTGAATTAGCAACTAGAAACTATATCCGCACAGAGCTAAAAGAGATGTTCTCAGATGAAGAATCTCAAAAACCATAAACTTCAACTTTTAAGGATCTGTTAGAAGAAAACGATAGGCGAAAAGTAGTAATTATACGATCTACAAATTCGTATATCTTGGAGAAATGAGATATAAACTTCATTTTATTCATAATAATTATATTTTCTTCTAATTCGTATACACTATAATATGTGCTATTAGTTGCAAAGTAATTATACACAAAAAGGAGATTGGTAGTGATATATACAAAAAAAGAAACAATTCAGATAGCACTAGTTTTAGTGTTGGCTATATTTATGAATATTATGTTGAGTGCTTGTCATTCTCGTAGTTCAAGTAACACTATAGATGAGGAAAGTTTCATGCAAATCAAATTTGACGGTCCATGGGGAGATAATCTTAGCCAGTTGCAGAGTAAGTACAAGTCTGATGAAACTATTAGATCAATAATCGCTGATGGTAAAATAACTAATGATGAAATTGTACAACTATTTGAAAAACAAAAAGAGTGTATGAAATCCAATGGATATAATATAGAACTTTCTGACATAAATAAGCCAGCAAGAGGTATTGTCTTTATAAAGTCTCATAGTGATGCAGTTGCTGAAATTGCTCCGCTTGAAGCTATGAACATCTGTAATAATGCTACTGGTTACAACGATCTGCTTTTAGTCAATTATGGGATGCACAACGACCCTGATAACAAAGGCAATTACACCGAACAAATAGCAAACTGTTTGATAAAACACGGTGCTAAACCAAGTGGATACACAAAGGATAATCTATTGGATGATTTTAAGAATAACAGTGGTTTTATTAACAACTTTTTGATGAAAAATGGGACACTTTCAGATTCGGTTTATGGCAATTGTGTAGAAAATCCCAACGAGTAGCTATTTCTTGTGCCCTACTCTCCTTGTTCCCTTTGGGTTCTGGTAATTGCATAGTTTTGTATATATCGCTTGTTGTTGTTTTTCTTGTTCCAAGAAGTTGTTGGCATTAACCGTATGTTGAAAAACTAGATGATGCTTTTCTTGTGGTTTTGAGGTACTTGTTAAAATGTGGTTCTTACAACTTGTTCGTTGACTTGACAAAGCAACATCAGTTGTGGTATACTATAGGAGTAATTGTCCGTTATTAAGAGGAGCTGTAGCAAATTGCTGATAACTACTAATGAATTATACATTAGTGGCATGTTAGGAATTGGTGAGTTTGTTTGCGGTGAACCTCACAGTAAGAAAGGTACCAAGTTATGGTAACAAACGAAAAGGGTGAAGTTGTATTGAACACCTTTAAGTCAGCAGATGAGTTAATTGCTGCTGTTGATAAAACTATTAAGTACTTCAAAGATGGAGATGTTATTGAAGGCACAGTTGTAAAAATAGATCGCGATGAAGTTTTACTAGATGTAAATTATAAAACTGAGGGTGTAATCCCTGTAAAAGAACTTTCAATTCAAAGGAATGTGAAACCAGAAGACCTTGTAAAAATAGGTGATAAACTAAGTGCATTGGTTATTCAAAAAGAAGATAAAGAAGGCCGATTAATTCTGTCTAAAAAGCGTGCAGCATATGAAAAGGCATGGGAAGATATTATACGTATAAAAGAAGAAGGTACGACAATTGAAGGTGCTATTATTGAAGTAGTTAAAGGTGGAGCGATTGTTGACATCGGACTTCGTGGATTTTTGCCAGCATCACAACTAGACTTGTACAGAATCCGTGATATAGAGTCATATGTTGGACAGAAGTTGGATTTCAAAGTAATTGAATTAGACAAGAACAGAAATAATGTAGTACTTTCACATCGTGCTATTTTAGTTGAATCACAGGCAGAAACGCGCGGTGAATTCCTGGCAGGACTAGCAGTTGGACAAATCCGTAAAGGTGTTGTTTCATCAATTGTTAGTTTTGGAGCATTTGTTGATCTTGGCGGTGTTGATGGGCTTGTGCATGTTTCTGAGCTTTCTTGGCATCATGTTGATCATCCATCTGAAGTCGTTAAAGTTGGACAAGAAGTTACTGTTGAGGTTTTTGGAATTGAAGATGATCGCGAGCGCGTTTCTCTTTCCATTAAGGCAACTCAAGAAGATCCATGGCAGATATTTGCTCGTAATCATGCAATTGGGCAGATTGTTCCAGGTGAAATTGTGAAACTAGTTACTTTCGGTGCATTTATTAAAGTTGGTGATGGAATTGAAGGACTTGTACATATTTCCGAACTTTCTAGTCGGCACATTTCATCTGCGGATCAAATCACGGCTATTGGAGATAAAGTTTTTGCAAAAATTGTTGATATTGATTTGGAGCGCCGCCGTATTTCGTTGTCAATTAAACAGGCTAATGAACTGATTGATTATTCCGATGGTGAGTTTGATCCAGCACTTTATGGCGCTGCACAAAATTTTGACTCAAATGGGAACTACATTTATCCTGAAGGTTTTGACTCTGAAAAGAATGAATGGCGCGAAGGTTTTGAGGATCAGAAAGAGCAATGGGAGTCCAACTACATCAAAGCACGCAGTATTTGGAAAGAACATGTTGATTTTGCCAATAGATTACATGAGGCAGAAAATAAGATTGCTGATACAAAACAAGATGATAGACATTCAAAATCAAATAGAAATTCCAAGCGTAACAAAACTTCTGAGCCAGCACAGTCTTCATTTGGAGAAGTTGAGGATAATACAACTGCACTTTCTGAAAATGAGGGATTAGCAGCACTTAAAGATCAGCTTGCACAAGAAAAGACTGAAGAAGCATAATGCTACCAGAAAAAGCAACTGTTGATGGTATTGAGCAACCAATTTTAGAACGCTGGTCTGCCGATGATGTTTATGCGTATAAGCGTGAAGTATCTGGTGAAATTTATTCAATTGATACACCACCACCAACAGTTTCTGGGTCGCTTCATGTGGGGCATATCTTTTCGTATACGCACACCGATTTAATTGCGCGCTATAAACGCTTGCGCGGTTTTAATGTCTTCTACCCAATGGGCTTTGATGATAATGGACTGCCTACTGAGCGAAGAGTTCAAAATTACTACGGTGTACGTCCAGATATAACAAAGTCTTATATTTCTAACTACAAACCTCCATTTACTGGTACTGATGGAAAGAACCTCAAGGCAAATGAGTATGATTCAATTTCACGCGCCAATTTTATTGAACTGTGTGAGAAGTTGTCAAAAGAAGATGAAGCTCAATTTAAGGAACTTTGGATGCGACTTGGGCTCAGTGTGGACTGGAAATATACCTACCAGACAATTGATAAACGTTCAAGACGCATTGCCCAGAAGATGTTCTTGCGGCATTTATCTGCAGGTTTAGCATACCAAATGGAATCACCAGGTTTATGGGATGTTTCATTTCAGACTGCAGTTGCTCAGGCAGAACTAGAAGCGCGGGAATATCCAGGTTTTTATCACTCAGTTGCTTTTACGTCTACAGATGGTTCAACGGTTGAAATTGAAACTACTCGCCCAGAGTTGCTTGCATCATGCGTTGCTTTAATTGCACATCCAGATGATGAACGCTATCAGAAGTTGTTTGGAACTACAGTGACTTCTCCAATTTTTGGTGTTGAAGTGCCGATTCTAGCGCACGAAGCTGCTCAGATGGATAAAGGTGCTGGAATTGCAATGTGTTGCACATTTGGAGATCTTACGGATGTTCAGTGGTGGCGCGATCTGAAATTACCAACTCGTAGTGTTATTGGACGCTCTGGGCGTATTGAAGTTGATGAAAATTCAGCAGCATGGATAACTGGAGATGCACGTAATTTCTTGTTGAAGCTAAATGGTAAGACTGCATTTTCTGCGCGCTCAATGATAGTTGAAGAACTAAAAGCAGTTGGTGCTTTGCGTGGTGAAATTGTGCCTACTAAGCGCATGACGAACTTTTACGAAAAAGGTGATAAACCGCTAGAAATCGTAACTTCACGGCAGTGGTATATTAAAAACGGTGGTAATAATGATGAGTTGCGAAAGGAGCTTGTAAAACGAGGAGAAGAACTTAATTTTGTTCCAAGTTTTATGCGTACACGGTATGATAATTGGGTTCTTGGTCTGAGTTCTGACTGGCTAGTTTCACGTCAACGCTTTTTTGGTGTTGCATTTCCGCTGTGGTATAGAATTAGGAAAGATGGTGTAATTGACTACGACAAACCGCTTGTACCAGATGAAAATGCACTTCCAATTGATCCTCTGATTGACACTCCCGCTGGGATGGATGAGAGTATGCGTGATATACCAGGTGGATTTACTGCAGAAAAAGATGTTATGGACACTTGGGCAACTTCTTCGCTAACTCCGCATATAGCTTGTGGTTTTGAAGAGCATACAGGGCAAACCACACATGCAGATTTTGAACAACTATTTCCGATGAGTTTGCGTCCACAAGGACAAGATATTATACGAACTTGGTTATTTTCAACTGTTCTTCGTGCACATCATGAAAATAATTCATTACCATGGAAAAATGCGGCAATTTCTGGATGGATTTTGGATCCTGACCGCAAAAAAATGAGCAAGTCTAAGGGAAATGTTGTTACTCCAATGCATTTGCTAGAAATATACGGTTCAGATGCACTCAGATATTGGGCAGCAAGTGCTAGACTTGGAGTTGATTCTGCTTTTGATGAAGGACAGATGAAAATTGGTCGACGGCTGGCGATGAAATTTGTGAACTTGGCAAAATTTGTTCTGAGTATGCAGCCTACTCATGTGCTGGAACAAGGTGCACAGGAGGCGTTCAAAAATGCATTTTCTGGCATAACAGAAGTTGTTGATAAATCTATGTTGGCAAATCTATGTGAAGTTCAACGTAATGCATTTGAAGCATTTGACAACTATAATCATGCACATGCATTAGAAATAACTGAATCATTTTTCTGGTCGTTTTGTGATGACTTCGTTGAACTTGTTAAAAAACGAGCATATGGTGAGCAGCAAGAAAATGTACAAACAGGCTCTTCAATTAGTGCGGAAAATGCGCTACTAGTTGCATTAATCTTGCAGTCTCATTTACTCGCGCCGTTTATACCGTTCGCAACGGAAGAGGCATGGAGTTGGTGGAATACAGGCAGTATTCATATCAGCACAATGATTCACAAGCCAACTGCACAACCAGATGCTAGTGTAGATGGCGAGTTATTCAAGTTGGTAAGTCTTGTTTTACAGCTTGTTCGTCGCATTAAGTCTGAGCAGAAACTCTCCATGAAAACGCCACTTAAAACTGTTCGTTTATCCATAAGTAGTAAAAATATAGAACTATTGAAACCTGCGCTAAATGATTTGTGCATGGCATTAAATGTTGTGGGTAAACTTGAATTTGTAGAATCAACTTCCTCTGAAATAGAAGTTTTAGATTTTGAACTTGCGCAGTAAATAATGCTTGTGCAGTAAGTAGTAGTAATTATATTTTGAAATCTGCATGAATAAATTCCTCAAAATTACTCGGTGTTATTACTTCAAATGATGCATCAAAATATGCTTGTGCAAATACTTTAGGAGGATTAACACTATACTTTCCAGAATCAGGATCATAGTAAAATCTATACGCGTGCAATCCATAATCAGTTTTTTCTCCAAGTCCAGTCTCAATTAAATCTATGTCCTTAGAACTCCAAGTTTCCCAAAAATAACTTTCCACATCGTTTGCATGACTAATGCCTTTTAATTCCTGTGCTTTGTGCCTCTCAATAATCAGGAAATTTGCCCATAAACTGTCCATATCATTGCGCCGCTTAGAATCATTGAAGTTGTTAATCAACGCATTACGAATACCAATATCATAAAAATAGAATCTTGAAAACTTTGAAATCTCATTCGTCAACCGATTCTTATATGCCTTGTGTTCATGAATAATATAGTGTTTTTCAAGTATTTTGATATACCTTTCTGCAGTTCGCGGATTTATACCAACTTTATTTGCGATCATGTTCAAACTAGTACTTTTGTTAATATGTAGTGCGATATAATACAACAACTCCATCATGGATTTTGAGTTAGCAATCCGCTCAAGCTCAAAAACATCTTTAAGCATTTCCGTGTTTACAATCTTGATGAGCATATCCCGCTTCTCAGGAATACTTGGACTTGATAGTACCTCAGGCAGTGCTCCGTAGATGAGTATATCTTGTAAAAGGTCATTTACAGGAGTAGATCTATAGAGTAGTCGTAATTCAGAAATAGCAACTGGATACACACGAATTTGATGTTTGTCCTCTATACTGCGAGTAGAATATGTGAGTAGAATTTGAATATTTGGATCAACACCCGCATCTTGCGCCTCTTTAGAAGTTAAGATTTTTAAGGACCTGTCTAGGCGCTGAATTCGTTGGGCATTATCAATAAAGATAACTCTTTTACCACGTGACCAATCAAAAAGAGCCGTAGAATCGTTGGACATTATTAGAATACGACTAGTAATGTCATTTCCATCTACTCGTAAAACAAGCTCATCATCAATAGTTTCTAAGTATTTTTGCATAATATGCGTCTTACCTGAACAATTTGGTCCAGAAATATGAACAACGCGCTCACTACCAAAATACGATTCTGTATTGTTGCAAAGTGCGGAAGTTAAGTGGCGAGGTATTTCATACATACCCACATTATACACCCATTACAAGAGAAAAGCAAATTATTGGGAGGATTTTGTACTTGCCTTTAATCTATAAGATTTTCCAGCGCGATCAATTGCATCAATTTCATCATCAAATTTACTAACTAAGTTATTTGCATAGTCAAATTGTGATTGCAGTGCGCTACTAATTGAACGATTATGCGTGTATTTACTAGGAGAAAAATCACCAACAAGAACTTTTGTGCGGTCAAACGAATTCTTGGCATTTGCGTACTGAGTGCGTATATTTATCTCGTTGTTTTGGGCAACTTCCAACTTACTGTGAACCTGAGATAAACTCCTGGTCATGCTTGTTCTTGGCTTTCCTACTACTTTTCTATTGTTTTTTTGCGCTGGAGATTGAGCGGTTTTCCATTTTGCATGTCCACGCATTGCTACAACTTTTTTGAAATGACTACTAAAAAGAGCAATAAGATATACAAGTGTAATAATAGCTGCAACTATTGCGCTTGTTTTAGCAAATGCTACCATTAGCCAACTGAAGATTGTTGCAATAAGTGAAACTATGCACAGTATATTATTAAGAGGAAGCGGTTGTTTAGTTGTACTTTTCTTATTTGGATATGCTTGAAAACGTTCTTGTTCTTTTACAACTGGTTTATTAGGCACAGTTTTTTGACGTGAAATCGTAGTTTCATAGAATGCGAGTGGTTTATGCAAGGTTTTATTTTGTGAAGGTCTAGTTTGCAACTTTTTCTTTTTCTGATCTTTCAGTTGCTTTTGAGCATCTCGTAAAATTCGTACTCCAGTTGAAAACTTATCTTCATAGCCTGAATTTCTTGTTCTGGACTTTGAACGAACACGATCAGGCACGAAAACAAGCAACCATAGCACGAATGCTACGATGACAAATAGACCTGCAAATTGTTCCACTAAAACATTATATCACATAGATGCCTGAACTGCAGTAAGATAAATAGTTGTTACAATATCTCCAACCAAAGCACCACGACTTAAATCATTAACTGGCTTACGCAATCCTTGTAGAATTGGACCAACAGCTAATGCACCAGAAGTTCTTTGTACAGCCTTATATGTTATATTGCCACTCTTTAGGTCTGGAAAAACGAATACAGTTGCATTTCCAGCAACTTTACTTTCGGGCATCTTCAATTTTGCAACAGCTTTATCAGTTGCAGCATCATACTGAATTGGTCCATCAAAATCTATATCAATTTTTTCAGTTTCTGCACGCTCTCTAAGTATTTTTACTGCCTCATTTGTGGCATCAACATCCGCGCCTTTCCCAGATGCACCAGTTGAATACGACAACATGGCAACTTTGGCATCTAGTCCGAATTGCCTAGCAGTTTTTGCACTTGCAATCGCAATATCCGCAATCAATTCAGGAGTTGGATTTGGATTTACTGCACAATCAGCGTACAATAAAATCTCTTCTTCTGAATCTTTACAACAACTTGAGGCAGGCAGGCACATAAAAAATGCACCTGAAACTGTTTTTCTGTCTGGAGTTGTTTTGATAATCTGCAATGCTGGACGAATGGTATCCGCAGTTGTATGAACTGCACCTGAAACCATACCATCTACATAGCCCAACTGGACCAGTAAAGTTGCAAAATACGAGACATCAGTACTTACGATCTTGTATGCATCTTCACTAGTGAGCCCCTTGTTTTTCCTGAGCTCGAATAATGCATCAGCAGTTTTTGCAAGTAGTTCTTCATCTTGCTGCGAAACAACTTTTGCTAAATGCAAGTTCTTCAAATCATGAACACTTGCAAAATCAGCAATTTCTTGTGCATCTCCAATTATAAGTAATTCTACAGATTTAGTAGACAAGACTTCATCCGCAGCATATAAAACCCTCGCCTCATTACCTTCTGGCAATACAATCTTCTTCTTACCAGCTCCTGCTTTTGCCGCCAATCTTTCAAGAAACGTTGCACTTTGATTCATACTACTCCTTAACTATTCAACATCTAGTATTATACCACACTTTAGCGCTTTTTGCAAAGTTAACTTGTACTTGCTGTTTGAATAAGGTTTCAGATAATTGAGCAGCGATGGGTAGAACAGTTTTAGCAATGAAGTCTACTATTCAATTACATACTCCAATATGCGAAGATATGCAAAAGTATGCAAAATACATACTGCGGTATTTTTATGTATGAGTTCATTAGTACATGCAAAATATCACACTTCAACTGAATACAACTTCGTATAGTACCCACCAAGTTTCATCAATTCCTCGTGCGTTCCTTCCTCAACAACTCTGCCGCTGCTTAAAACAATAATACGGTCAAAATCCTTGATTGTGCTTAACCGGTGCGCAGAAATTACAACTGTCTCACACTTGCGTTTAATTACTTCTAAAATGCGCCTCTCTAAGATGTTGTCCATTGAACTTGTTGGCTCATCCATTAGAATAACCTTACTATTGGTCAGTAATGCCCTTGCAATTGCAATCTTCTGTTTTTGTCCACCTGATAAATTCATGCCATTTTCGGAAAGTACAGTATCTAGTCCAAGTTTTGCGTTCGTAATTAAATTGTCAGTATCAACTTGCTGTAAAATTTCAAGTATTTGCTTATCATCAATATCCTCATTATACAAAGACAAGTTATTGCGCAAAGTGTCATTAAAAATTGTTGGAAATTGATTTATATACGATATTGAATTGCGCAAGTCTTCTTTTACTAAAACATTACCGCATTTTGGTAGTAGCGAATTTGACAATAACTTAAGAAGTGTACTTTTACCAGATCCAGATGCGCCAACAATTACAATCCGTTCACCGCGCTTAATGGCAATATTCACACCTTCTACAACAGGTTCATCAAATTCACTATAGTAAAAAGTCACATCATTCATTACAATATCACTAGTAGAGTCAATTAAAGAGCCTCTTGAATGCGCTGCATATTCATTGTTAATAACATCAAGTAGTTTATCAGCGTAGACCCGAATAGTAGAAAATTGCGCAATTGAATTAACAATTGAAGTAAATGGAGCAGCAAATGAATTTGATAACGATATAAAAGCAACAACTGTACCAATTGACACTGCACTAAAATGGACCTGTATAATACCAAAATATATTATTATAATCGGCAAGAAAAAAATGAGCACGTTGGACAACTCCAAAATAAAAGCTACAAGTCTGCCGCGTACTTTTTGAAATGACAACTGCTCTTCAAGTAGAGTTTGCCAGTGCATGTAAAAGTGTTTTTCAATATTGAGCGCCTTAATTGTTTCAACTCCAGAAAAAATTTCTACAAATGTCTTCTGGACTTCAGATTGGGAAAAGTATTCATTTATCGTAATTTTTTTATTTTCTTTATGGTAAATTAGCGACAAGAATAATGACAATAAACAAACTGCAATAGTAACACACGTCAGTACTACTGAATATGATATCATCAGCCCAAAATATACAACCAGAAATATAAACGACATTGTATTGCTCAATAATTGTGTTGTAAACAGTTGTTGAATTGCAGTTGTTAAATTCGCGCGGAATGTTAAATCACCAGAACTTCGGTTCGCAAAATAAGAGAAGGGCTGTTTAAGTATAGTGTTCATAAATTCCTGGAAGAACTTCTTATTAAATATAATCTGCAACTTTGTAATAATCAAGCTACTTGTAGCTCTAAAACCATAGCTGAAAACAATTGTGGAAATTATAATAATGGGCATAAAATATACAGAAGGAAGACTTGCTCCATTTTGCAAACTGCCATCAACTATTTGTCTAGTAAATATTGGAACTAGAAGTGAAATTCCCTGTATAAAAAGCATTACTAGTAGTACTGCGATGATCTTAATTTTATTCTTCATGATGAATTTAATTATTATATTGTACTTTTTTTTGAATTCTTCTGAACTTCTATTTCTGCTAGTTAAAGTTTCATCCAGTAGTAAAGCAAAATTTGAGAAACTTTTTGCAAATTCAGTATTATTAACAGTTCTTTTCCCGAAAGCAGGATCAAGAATGTGAAACTTCCCAAATGAGTACTTTTCTAGAATTACAAAATGATTGTTCTGCCAGAATAATATAGAAGGTACTGACAACTTTTTTAGCGCAGAAGAGTCTCGTATAGCAACACCCTTTGATTTTATGCCATATGCACTCAGTATTGTTAATAAATTGAACATGTTATATCCACCCTTTGGTGTTCCATAAATATTGCGCAATTGCTCAAGAGAGCACGCTTTTTTGCAGTAGTTTATGATCATAGCAACTACTGCAAGACCACAATCGCTATGTTCGCCTTGTCCGAAGAATTGAATCCGCTTTTTCACTTTTTTTCACCTAGTACTTTTTGAAAATACTCTTTCAGATTTTCGCATTCAAACATTCCGTGCTTTTTCCAGTAGTTTGGTTCAAAAAAGGATTTGTTGCTGTTAATATACCGCGCTTTAAGATGTTGAAAATTAGCTTCAGCACCTGCACTTGGAACAAATACTTCATTAGATAAATTAAGCTGGTTGACAATAGTTAACGCAGAATTAGTTATATCTATATCTGACAAAATTCTTGAATCAGTTTGAATAACATCATCGCAAAATACAACACCGCAATTTTCTAAAATCTGACGTATATATGCAGCAACCTTCAAAAATCCATTTCCACTAGCTGTAACAATTATCTGACCTGGTTTATTTGCCAAGTAGAAAATATGGTTCCAGTACGTTATTCTATCTATTAGTATTTTCATATCACCTGATACTGCATGTGCATAAGTTGGTGATGCTAAAATCAAGAAGTCACAATCCTTTATCTCCTTTTTCAACTGTAAAGAGTCATCAATCCTCGCTTCTTCAATTTTGTCAACACCTGTCTTAAATGCACTTGCACTTCCATCATCAGGCATTATATTGCAGTTGTTTGGTGTGTATATATTGAACTTAATCTCACTACTGGAAATAGCTAAAACAGCATCCTTTATACTGCTTACAAGTTTTAATGTTGATGAATTTTTGTTTCTTGAACCGACATAAGCAACAACTTTTTTCATAACCTTCCCTTCACTGCGCGGCGTAAACCAAAATTGGTGACTGAAAAAACATCTGCATTATTTGAATTGAGTCTGAGTGCGGTATATCCAACTCCAGCTAGCCCAGACCACAAGCTAATATTGCGTAGAAATTGCCAATCCAGTAGTTCAAAATTCCCATTACTACTGCAATCATCTTTAATGGAGTCAAAAATAGAGTTTGCTAATTTAAGCAGTTCAAAATTATTTGTAAATTCAGAAACCTCTATTAAAAAGTCAACAACTCCAAGTTTGCCACTACTAAGTGTCTCATTTCCGAAACTAGTAAATTCTTTCATCTTCTCTATAATTATATCCAGTTCCTCTTGCAGACTTGCTATATCATCAACAGCGCCTATTTTTATGAGCTCAAGATTTGCTGTAGCATATCCAACAAGACCATCATGCCAACCAATTTCAAGATTATTAACATCATCCCTGAATTTACTAGACCTAATACTTGATAGTTTTTTTACAAATTGCAAATATGTGTTAATTCCAGTAACTTTGTAGAGTTTATAATATGCTAGTACTAAACCGCTCAGACCTTGCGCAAAACCAACACTATATGAATCCAAATTTTCTTCAACTACTACTTTTGATTTGTCAGCAATTATACAAATGTTGTACTTAATATCATCATCCCCAATGGAATTATACAAGTCCAGCAGCAAGCTTATAATGCTCGCTGTACCAGTCAACCAAGCAACCTCTTCGCTTTTATTGCCACTTTTGAGAAAGATTGTATCAATGCTCTCAGTTGCAAAAACATTTAGAAGATTGAGAGTGTTGTTAATATACTCTTTCACTTGAGTCATGCAGAATTTTTCACGCTCAAATACCATACTTGTGTACAATAGAGAAAAGTGACCGATATAGGCAGAACTGTGCTCAACTGGTCGCACGCTTTTTGCGCAAGTATTGTAGCAGTATAGAGCAACCTCTGCATATTTTTCATTACCAGTGCATTTATATAAGTAGTAATAGTATAATGCAAGACCTGCTAAACCATCATGAAAATTGCAGTTTGAAACATCTACAACATCCCCTTGTACATCACTATGATTTAAGGTTATCCAAGCAATTGTCTTACTTGTATCATCAACCTTAGCGCTGTTTAATAAACTACCAGCAATTGCCTCAGAAAGTTTAATATTATCAGCAGTAGATGCAATATAATCAACTTTTCTAATGTTGTCTTGCGGTATATTTAACTTGAACTTTATCAACTCATTTTGCAAGCAAATATCATTTTCATCAACTGAATTCCATTTTTCTGTTAGCAGTTGCTGTATATTATTTTCGGACACTTCTTTAATTTCAACTCCTCGCGAAGAAAATAACGAATTACTGCCCAATTTTGACACAAACATCGGAATATCACTATCTACAATATCAATGTATTCTTGATGGCATATCTTTTTATTCTTGAATGGGTAAGCAAATAGATTCTCTAATATTTTTTCTGATTCTAGCATATCTCTCATACAGCTTGGATGATATGTGTACTCTAAAAATTGTGCGTAGACATTCGTTCCTCGTGTCAAAACCCTAACAACTACATTCTTGTATTTTGCAATAATACTTTCAAATTCTGTTTTATCAATTTTACTGAAGTTCTTAAATACACTATTAGAACCTATTGTTATCTGCTTAGCATACTTAAATGGATCAACAAGACTATTGTTTAAATACACTCTATTTTTCTCTTTTTGAAGTGAAATAACTTGTCGTTCATATCTTGCAGTATCTTTATCTAGGTCAATTGGTGTGTAGGATTTGCTTTGAAATGACTGGTCGGAAATATCAAATGCACTCATATCAACGGCAGTTCCTTTTGCATCTAGCACCATTTTTTGCGGTAGTAAATAACTCCCCATAATTGAGTTACGTAATTTATGCTGCAACTGCTCTAATGCAGACTCCTTAACAGTATTCAAATCAACACTATTTGTAATAATTGTCTCATAATCTACTATAACAGGATATTCTCCCATAGCAATAATATTTTCATGATGCATATCATTGCCATTTGTCAAGTAGATCAGTGCTACCAGTTGTCCAAATCTTGTATAGTAATTTTCTACTTCTGTCTGCGACTTGCAGTGCTTGTGTTCAATAAACTTCTCAAACGCATAACTACCGCAAAACAATGTATCAGGTATATGTATATTCAACAGGTCATCACTTTGAAATAACTCCATAATTTCAGCAAAAGCACTCTTAACTTGCATATCACGCGGTTTATACACTAGAGTTCCAGCATTAAATTCAACAATCGCAACAGCTCTTCCACCCTGATGAGTATCCCCACTATCAAGCCGTAAATTATCAACTTCAAGCTCATCAATTTTACCATTATAATCCAAGAATTTGGCAATTTCATCTTTTTTCTTATTCAAGCGATCAAGCATCTCAACTATAAAATTGATATATAAATTGCTTACACCTGATAGTTTGCGCAACAGCACTGGGTACTTTTCAAAAAATGACAGCAGCTCATTGATATCAGCAAACTTACTCAAAAAATCCTCACGCCTATCTTCTGGGGTATTACCAGCGATTTTATTTTGACTCTTGTCGATGTTTAACTCTAGTACAATCGTCTTCAGTGCGATACGCAGAAGTCTATTTGCTGAAGATTCTAGTAGTATATTCAACAACTTATTATTATTAAATTTGTAGTTTAGTAAATCTAGTTTATCTGAAATCCGCTTCTTAATATGTAGAAGAAATATCTGAATTACATTAGTGTACCCCATTTCCTTATCGTACTGAAGTTTTTCCAAGTGCTCATCACTGAATATCTCTGCAATTTCTTGTACCCATTTAAGACCATCTATATTATTATAATCAACCTCAAAATCCTTGTATACGCAGTTGGAAAAAATGTTGATATTATAACTGTTAATTTTCAGCATCAAGGATTTATCTTCATCACTAAGTGCAGATTTTCTATTAGTCCAGCTTAAATACGCCTCTTTATTTAAGGGTAGATCTTCCTGCAATGACTCAATGTACTTATACCTCTCGCAAATTGTCATCGCTTTTGATAAATGTGCTCCTAGTTTTTTCAGAATATTGTTCTTGACTACCATCGTGTTTTTTATAAACTACTTAATTTCAACTTTTCCACTGGCTTATCGTAATCAACAGCTTTCTGAAATTCATCAAAATCATTAAAACTACTGACCTTGACATCTTTTGAAACAGTACCGTTATCAATTAGAACAACTCGTTTACAGGTCTTGAAGCAATATTCCAAATCATGAGTCACAGTAATTACCGTCCGACCTGCTTCATCCAGTAATATAACAGTTTCCATGAGTAGTTGTTTTGTCTGCGTGTCAATTGAATTAGTTGGCTCATCAAGCAGAACTAATTTGGGATGGAACATAAGACCAAGCGCAATACCTACACGTTTTTTGAGCCCTGAACTTAAATCTGACACTTTTGTATCAAGGTAGTTGGTAAGCCCATACGACTTCACCATGTCATTATCCTCAGTATAGTTTTGGATAGCACCATCTGGATCAAAGAGCAGTTTTCTGAACATAATATTTTCTCGAACCGTCATCTTGGGAGTTAAATTACTAGCTTCGGTCAACAGCAGAATATCCTTCATTTGCGAAATTTGCTGACCGTTTATAACAACACTTCCATTATTCTCGCGCAATAGACCCACAATTACTTTGAGTAGAGTAGTTTTACCAACACCATTATGTCCAAGTATTCCCAGAGGTTCATTTGGCTCGCACTCTAGTTGCAAATCCTTCAAAATTGGTTTATTTTTCTTGTAGCCGAATTTAATATTTCTACAAGTTATAATCGAACTACCAGTTATAGGACCGAAGTGACCAATGAACTTCTTATTAGTTATGAATTTTGAAATTAGTGCAGTAATCAAGCATATTAGAACTGTCAATACCGTAATTAGTGTTTTTCTAGTCAAATAAATAGATGTTAATGAACCGTAGCCTAATAGTGGAAGCACTGCTAACATGCCTACGACTATTCCATCTTTGAAGAATAAGAGCGACAGCAAAATAAACTCAGACATCAAAAAGACCATTGTTAAGGTATTTAGCAGTACACCGAATGTGTCATAAGTAATTACCCACTCAATATTATAAGGTTTATAAATTATATACACTATTACCATTATAGCTGTGATGACAGTCGCAATAATCAGCGGCACAATTGATCTTGCGATATAATACCCAAACATATTTTTTCCAGACTGATAATACACTTCAAGGTCACCATCTTCTTTGATGCTATTAGTAATTGTAAGTGTATAGAACAGCGGCACAAGTGATCCTATTATTGGCGCAAGAGTTGAAAATACAATTTTATATATAAGTGGTCCGTCGCCAAGATGATAAACTGTGGGTATAGATAGTGATACAATCATAGTTGCTAGTGCGCATATCAATACAGATGCACAAATGCTCTTATCTCTGAAAAAGTTTACCCAGTCCTTGTAGATTATTGCTTTCATTTATTCTCCTTCCAATATGAAAAACAGGATTGAAAATAATAAAAACTAGTGCAATCCTGTTTTCCGCTTGCAGTTTATTCACCCCTTTATGAATGAAATTACAGCACCAGATATCGCAGATGCAGCGAAACTCAATAATGGTGTTGAGGCAACTGGGTTATCTAAAGCACCAGAAATGAACTTCATTTCATCAACTGAAAGTTCTGAAAAATCATTACCTACTATCTTGCTTGTGTCTAACATACTGCTTCTCCTTTTGTTTCTCTTAAATTAAACAAAACTTACGTTCCATTTATAGACCTACTTCGGTTTCAGCCTAGACTATAATTATAGCAGTTAAACTTACATCTGCAAAATTATAAGCGTAGTTTAGCGTAAAAAATCTGCGCGTAAAATCATAGGAGAACAAACAATATAAAAAACGTTCATTTACAACTATTGTGCAAAGCAAAAAAGTATGGTCTGTCCATCTTCAACTAAACTCATGTACAGACCATACAATATAATGCGTATTATTGTGTAGTTGTGATAGTCGTAACAACAAGTGCAGCAGATTCCTCATCAGTAATGTCCTTATCGGAACGCTTTTTACTATTCTTCTTATCCAGAAGAAGGGCAACCAACAACACTATAAATATGAATGCGCCTGCAAATACAGCAAGTACCATTATACTCCTCTCTCGCCATTAACTATAAGATGGCATAAATCAACTTATATTAGTTTAATGAAATATACTTGAAATATCTTTTGATATTGCATAACTCAAAGCTGCACTCGCAATAACTGTTGGTGTTGAGGCAACTGAGTTATCTAAAGCACCAGAAATGAACTTCATTTCGTCAACTGAAAGTTCTGAAAAATCATTACCTACTATCTTGCTTGTGTCTAACATACTGCTTCTCCTTTTGTTTCTCTTAAATTAAACAAAACTTACGTTCCATTTATAAGCCTACTTCGGTTTCAGCCTACGCGACAATTATAGCAGTTAAACTTACATCTGCAAAATTATAAGCGTAGTTTAGCGTAAAAAATCTGCGCGGAAAATCATAGAAAAAGTTAATCAACAACTGGTATTAGAATCTCAAATTCAGTTTGGTTGCCTTTGCTATAATTTAGCCTCGCTAAACCACCATGTACCTGCATAATTTTCTGGACTATTGAAAGCCCAATACCATAGTTATTGTCTACTTTGTCTGCATTATTACCTTGATGAAATCTCCCAAAGATCTTCAATTGTTCTTCTTCTGATATTGTCATGCCATCATTTATAACCACAACACTTGCGAACTCAATATCTTCTTCCACCTTTTTTGATAGCTTAATGGTTATTTTCAATTGTGCCTGATTCAGAGCATTATCCAGTAGATTTCGTACAGCAGCTTCTAGCAATACACTGTTCCCCATGACATCAATACTGTCAATAGCCTGCACTTGAATTTCTATATCTTTTTTTGAAATAATACCCCGACAAACTGAAATGACTCTGTTAACTACATCTTTTATATCAAAAGTACTACTAATACTGAAGATTTTGCCACTGTTTGACTTTGATAATTCCAAAATTGCAGGTATTAAATACGATAAAAACTTGATCTCTGTATTAATTATTTGATTACACATATCAGCATCACTATCAGTTATTCCATTAGTGTTCGTCAATATGTAGTAACTGTTTGCAATATTTGATATTGGTGATTTGAATTCATGTGAAATATTTGCAATAAATTTTCTTTGTTCGTTTTCATGATCCAAAATTTTATCTACATATGTTTTTATTTCTGGGTATTCAGTAGTTAATCCTTTAGCTTCATTTGTGCCTATTCTGTCAAGATTGCTGATTACACTAAACGATTTGACAAACCTCGTTACAAAGTGTGATGATACTATCCGTACAATAATGAAAAAAAACATAATCAGAAAAAATGCAATAAGGCCTATCATCATGAAAGTTTTATATAGTTGTTCTTTTCCTCCCGAAATTTGAAATACTTCATTATTGCTAATTTTAACAGCAAAATAACACATTACAATATTTTCAGTTTTTGATAAATGTTCATCATACCCAAAACCTGTGTCAAGTGCTTTAGCAACTTCTGGTATATCTTTTATATCCAATTTATAACTATCTCCAACATAATTCAACATCCAATTTTGGTACTTCACATATCCTTCTTTATCAATAATTGAGATTCTGATATTGTTATTTGAATTGCGAAATGTTAGACCTATACCTATTAAAGTTAACGCCATAAATGCTAGCAGAGAAATAAGTACTGAAGTAATAGCAGTGAACATAATATATTTTGTTGCTTGTTTTTTCATTCTACACCTTAAACATCCAGCCAGTATTTCGCCTTGATACAAGTAAATCACTGTACTTCTTGTTAAAATCTCTCAATTTTTTCCTTATGACCAAAATATTTGATCTAAACAAGTCTGAATCATATCTATCTGGACGACCAAACAAATTTCTATTAATTGCATTATTGTGAACATAACGACCAGCATTTTGGATAAGATAGAAAAGTAAATCATATTGGACAGCTGACAGTTGTAATTGCCTACCATTTATATAACCTTTTCGTGTATTTTCATCAATAGTAATCCCTGCATTCTCCAAGCGAACAAGAGTTTTATTTAACACCCCATTATGCAATAGTGCAAAATAGTTTACTCTCGCTTTAACCATATTTACCAAATCACTAGGTTGCATCATCTTATCAAAGTAACCTAATGCCCCCATATTGGTTAGATATTCCTTGTTTTCATCATCTAACTCTGCTGAGTATATGATAATTTGCATTTTTGTATATGGATACGACTCTTTAATTTTTCGTAATACTCTTTCCCCGCTCACTTTCATCCTTATATCAAGCAGTAGAACAGCAATTGTACTTTCTTTGAGTTTACTATTAGACAAGTCGCGGAGAAAAACTTTTGAATCAGAATATAACTCCACATTAAATCCAGCAGGCTCAAGAATCATGCGTTGAGTTTCTAAAAAACCTTCGTCATCATCAACTAAAACAACCTTGTAGTCGTTAATGGTACATTCCTTTTCGCGCGATATATGAGATTTTCTCCATGTACTACATTATACCACACCCATAAACTTTCAAATCTACAGCTGGATTCTAATTAGAAGTGCAACACACAGATGATAAATAGTACTATTATTTTTGCAGGTTATCGTAATATATCTTGTCGTAGTAAAGAGTGTACGGTGGATCATCATGAAAGTACTCGCCTGATTTTGGTATATAGTTGAAGAAAAATATTGTGATGTACACAGCAGCACAAATTATGTGCAGAACTAGAAATCTCCGCTCAATTGAAAAATATCCAATAGAAATCAACACTGTCCAAAATAGCCAAGAAAGTGAACTGCGAAGAGAGTGCATCTGCCCATCAAAAGTTGTTGCACACATCAAGTTCGTAGTAAAAATTCCAGCAACTGAAATCCAAAACGGAATACGCATTTGTTTATCTAGTTGCCTTGTAAAAACCTTGTATAATAAAATAACTAGAGGTATAATACTTACTGGAAGTAGCATACCCATAACGCCAATTGCGTGCATTCTATTTGGATCTCCAATCATGAACAGAAAAATTGGTGAAATCATATTTAAGAAGTTGTCAAAAATCTGAATTAGAGCTGATGTAAAGCTAGTAGAATGTGCAAACACTGAAATGACACTGGCTCTACTTGTAAAATCAGGTATAAATAAAGTTAAGTAGATAAATGGTATTGCAATAAGAAAGCTCAAAGTAGTAATTAAAATAATGTGCTTTATATTATACACATTCTTCCTGAAAAGTCCCACTACAAACACAATCCACAGTAGTAATGCTGTTAGTGCAAATGCCTTATAGCTCGTTGCTCCAAGTACCAAACCAGTTGGCATGCAAATAAACGCCAGTTTGTTGATTTTAGAATTTTCAGAGTTGTATAAATAACTGAACGAAAAGAATGCGATAATGAAGTATATGGGAGAAATTGCGGTGTCCCAGAAAATTGAACCTTGCAAGAAATTCCAAGGTAGAAGTAATCCAACTATAAGCATTATGCGGAATATATGAACTTGACGTTTTGTGTCTGCAAAATATGAAATAGATTTCGCTAGTAGAAAAATAGAAGCAGTTGTCAAAAGCTGCATAAAAGCACGCAAAAAGTGTATATTTGCTCCAAAGAGTTTTACAACAACTAAAAATGGTGCAAAAAATGGAAAGGTTGAGTAATCTGCATCCGTTCTAATTGCAAAAAGTGAATGCATGTCAATCATATGTTTGTTTGAGGATAGCAACGCTTCAATAGCACCAATTCTAGCTGATTCGTCGCCAAAACCTCCACCTAGAAAAACAGCACTTAAAATCCTGATAGAAACTACAACTATTATAAATATTAGAAAAAGATAGTTAATAACGCGCGGTTGTCGTAGTATGCTCAAAATATCTACACGCACAAAATTCTTGTCCATAAATCTCCATATTGCAAATAGACTACAAAAGTATTACACCATCTACTTATAAATGCCCACCAGCGGCACTAGCCCAAGATTGAATGTTGATTTTCAGAGGCTTGGAATGCCAAATGCGTTCGAGGTAGTCCTGTATTGAACGATCTGAAGAAAAATAACCAGAACGTGCAATATTCAGAAGACTCTTCTTAGACCACAACAACTTATTATCATGCTCTTGCTCAATCACTTTTTGAATATCCCAGTAACTTTGAAAATCAGCAAGAACTGCATAACTGTCAATATTCAGGAGGTTATTTACAACATTTGCAAAAGTTGAACCATCATCAGAAGAAAATTCGCCCGAAGAAATTAAATCAATCGCGCTCTTTAGTATAGGGTTGTTTTCATAGAAGCTGTATGGAGAATATCCATTTGCAAAAAGTTCCTCAACTTCAGGCTCCTTCATACCAAATAGGTAGAAGTTATCATTACCTGCAAGTCGGCAAATTTCAACATTTGCACCATCTAGCGTTCCAACGGTTAGCCCACCAGACTGCATAAACTTCATATTACCAGTTCCAGATGCCTCTTTTCCTGCCAATGAAATCTGTTCAGAGAGATCTGCTGCTGGAATAAGCTTCGACGCTAGAGTTACATTGTAATTTGCAGGGAATACAATTGTCAACCGCCCTTTTAACTCAGGAACTGAATTGATCTTTTCTGCAACAGAATTAATTAAGTAGATAATTTCCTTCGCCATTTTATAACCAGGTGCAGCTTTTGCCCCAAATATGACAGTTCTAGGATAAATGTCCTCAACCTTGATAGTTCCATTCTTTACACCAGCATAAAGAGCAATCACATGCAAAATTTTAAGAGTTTGCCGCTTATATTCATGTAATCGCTTGACCATGACATCAAATATAGCATCTGGATTCAATTCAATGCCATCCCGCGCTTTTAGTAGTTCAATAAGTTCTAATTTATTCTGATACTTGACATCACTGAGGCGGTTCAAAAAGTACTCATTATCAGCCAAGCGTTCGAGTTCACTCAGCCGATGTAAATTGTTAATCCACTCACCATCAATATGCTCGTCAATCAAATTAGTTAACCTCGGATTTGAAATCTTTATAAATCGACGAGGAGTGATACCATTAGTAACATTAGTAAATTTTTCTGGTTCATAATCGGAGAAGTTCTTCAAAGTTTTGTCCTTTAGTAGCTGCGAGTGTAATTCAGCAACACCATTAACTTTTGAACTACCAACAACTGCCAAATGAGCCATATGAACAGCATTTGCATGAAAATCTTCACCTGTAATAATGGACATTTCTTCTGCTTGCTCTTCAGTAATGCGAGTATCTTCAGGATTCCTACCAACTGCACGCACGTTCGCAAGATACCAGTTGTTGATCTGCTCAATAAGTTCCATATGTCTTGGCAACAAACTCCACATCAAATCCGCCGACCATACTTCAAGTGCTTCAGGAAGTAGAGTGTGACATGTGTAGTTGAATGTTCTACGCACAATCTCAAATGCAGGCTCAAACTCCCACCCCCGTTCATCAACAAGTATACGCAACAATTCTGGAATTCCAATTACTGGATGAGTATCATTTAACTGGAAAGTAATTAGTTCAGGAATTCTTGACAAATCAGCATCTAACGGAATACCAGTAGGATTATCTTCAGTTTTTTCAACACTTCCAAATCTGTTTTGTAATAAGTCCTTTATAGATGCAGCAACAAAGAAGTACTGTTGTTCAAGGCGCAATTCTTTACCTTGTTGTGTAGAATCTTCAGGATACAGCACCTTTGAGATGTTTTCTGCCTTAATTTGATTTGTAACTGCAGCTGTATAATCACCAACGTTGAAATTAACCAACGAGAAGGAATTAGTTGCTTTTGAAGACCAAAGACGCAGAGTATTCACATTGTCCGTCTGATAACCAGGCACCAACCAATCATTAGGAACTGCGTGCACTTGCCAAGACGGAGCCCATCGACGACGATCGCGTCCATCAGCATCCGTATATCCTTCAACATGTCCACCAAATGAGACTATTTGAAAACGCTCAGGGTGTGAAATTTCCCAGTTGTTGCCGAACTCAAGCCACTTGTCTGGATATTCAACTTGTTTATTTTCTTCAAACTTCTGTGTGAAAATACCGTATTCGTAGCGGATTCCGTAGCCAATTGCTGGAATTGAAAGAGTTGCTAACGAGTCAATATAACATGCTGCTAATCGTCCAAGTCCACCATTTCCTAGACCAGGTTCAACCTCGCATTCCACAATTGCGTCATAATCAAGTCCTAACTGTTCAATAGCAGTGCGCGAGATTTGGCATAGACCAGTTGAAAGTAGTGCATTATCTAATTGCTTGCCGAGTAAAAATTCTGCAGAAAGATATGCAACAACACGTGTATCTCCTGCTGTGGTTCCACCATTACTAGTTGATTTCATTGCATCAAACGTTGCATCCCACCGTTTTATAAGGTAGTTGCGAACTGTGCGCACAAGTGCGTGATAGAAGTCATATAAGGATCCCCTATCTAAATCTGTTCCCTGTCCAAAACGAAGTTCTGACAAAAAATGGTGTGTAAAAACACTAACCAACTCATCAGTAGGCTCTGCATTTATAGGCGAAATGGGATCAAATGCCTGATTTGATACATTGTAGTTACTCATACTTCCATTATACCACACCCCTATGACATTTTCAACTAAGGCTGAATTCTAATCAGAAGTAGGATGCCGATCATGTGCATTATGAAGTCTGGACAACTACTGGTAATTTACAAGATGATATGTGGGTATTAGGTAGCTTGTAGTATGAAAGTGTAGAAAGTATAATAAAAATACACTACTTTTGATGTAGATTCAATTACTATGTCTACATTCAAATACATCATAACGCCCAACTTTTTGCAATCTTTAAACTTTTGGAAGCTTAATATAAGTATTTATGATTAGCAAGTGCAATAATAGTTGCTAGAATAGTGCAAAGATTAGCAATCCAACAAGAATTCTGTATATAGCAAACGGCGTGAGCGAAATGCGTGAAATGACCTTCATAAATGTTGCAATTACCAAGTACCCGATAAAAAATGAGATGATTGTTGCAATAATTGTTGCAAACCAGCCTGGAAAACCTACACTAGTGGCCACACTGAAGTTTTCAAATACATCTTTTAGTTCAAATAACCCTGCGCCAAAAACGCTTGGAATGGACAGGAAAAAGGAAAATCGTGCGGCAGTTGTACGATTAAAACCCATAAGACGACCAGCGGAAATTGTTGCACCAGAGCGTGAAACACCTGGAACTAACGCTAAAGATTGTGCAAGCCCATATAAAAACGCGGATTTCGGTTTTAAATCTTTAAGTGTATATTCATGACGAGAGAAAATGTCACTAACACAAAGTACAATACCAAACACAATAAGCATAACTGCTGTTATATGAATATCGCGAAAACTAGTTTCAATATGGTGTTTTAACAACGCCCCAAATACAACAATCGGTAAAGTTCCTAAAATGATTAACCAACCCATTTTTGCATGTGCAGTAATTTTCTGCTGTTCGTTGTAGTTCTTAAGTTTGAGCACTTTCTTAGCGATTATTCCAAGACTTCTAAACCAATCAACAAGTATTCGTACAATTTCTCTCCTGAAATAAAGTACAACTGCAAATTGCGTTCCAAACTGAATGATTGCTGTAAATGCCGCACCAGCATCACCAATATTTAATAGTCGTGAAACAATTGAAATATGCGCAGAAGATGAAACTGGTAGAAATTCTGTCAAACCTTGAAAAATACCTAATATTATTGCCTGGAGAGTATTCATATCTATATTATACCACATAAATGCAACTTCTGCTGCGTCGCTGGATTCTAATCTGAAATAAGACACCTTGAGAAGTGGTATTTTATGCAGTAAATATTTAACTATAAACTCAGTGCCTGCGAAATCTCTTGGCGAAACGCGGAAATTTCCTTCCAATTTGGAAGTCGCAATTGAGTGATTACACCAAGAGATTCAAGCAAGGTGGTGAGTTGATTTGTTGGCTTGGAGGCACGAAAGAAGCCATCCGATAAACCATCTATGCTCCACTTATCAAGTGCATTTTTCAAAGCATCTGCAGTAATTCCTGATATCCACCATTTATCCCACGATTCCTTCTTTGTTTTCATTTTTGTTTCTTTGCCTTTAGTGAGCAAAAATTTATGCTGTAAAAGACGAATTATCGTAAGCGCAATGAAACAAATCAAAAAATGCGCGTTCGTATGCTCTTCCTTGCGAGCGTAAACAGGTCGTCCAACTAAATCAGATTTTGTAATTCTAAAACTATCTTCAATTCTTGATAATCCATGATAAATATTGATAATTTCTGAGTTAGTTTTCTTTATTTCGCTCGTGGTA
>JAIRWY010000015.1 GCA_031268675.1 Candidatus Ancillula glyptotermitis
GGTGGTTTTATAACCTAGACCTTCATTAAGGCTATTTATAAGCACGTGGTTTGATTTAAGGTGCTTATGTGTGTTATATACACATGTACTATTTTGAAGGGGGAAAACAGGCTTTTTTAGACTTCATGAGGTTGTGCAAAATGTCATAGGGGTGTGGTATAATGTAGAAGTGGTAGATATTGAATGCAAGAACATCTCAAAGAAGTTCAACGATTTTTATGCACTTGATGATATATCGTTCAAAATTTCATCTGGGGAGATTGTTGGATTTATTGGCGCAAATGGTGCTGGTAAAACTACTGCAATGCGCATAATTATGGGTGTTTTAGCATCTACAAACGGTCAAGTTTTATTCAACAACCACGAAATTACACTAGAAGATCGACGCAAAATTGGATATATGCCATCAGAGCGTGGACTCTACCCGAAGAAAAAAGTTGGTAAGCAACTTCAGTATTTGGCGATGTTACATGGATTATCAGCAAGTAAGGCCAATGAACAAGTTGATAAATATTTAGAACTTCTGAATATTAAACAGTACAAAAATAAGGCACTAGAAACACTATCAACTGGTAATCAACAACGCATTCAGCTAATCGTGAGCCTGATTTTTGAGCCTAGTGCATTAATTCTTGATGAACCATTTTCAGGACTAGATCCAGTTGCTGTTCATGATATGAGTTCCATGATTCGTGAACAGGCGAAGAAAAATGGAGTCCCAGTATTGTTTTCTTCACACCAATTAGAACTAGTTGATGAATTATGCGACCGTATTATTCTCATCAAGAATGGTAAGATTTTAGCGCACGGAAGTCCAGAGCAGCTGCGAGAAGAGTATGGTTATTCGCAAACTATTGAAATTCCAACTCCACTTGCTTCTATATTCTATGACTTGATATCTGGAGGTACAGATGATCCCAATAGTTAGTAAACATGAATTTTTGAACATCGTAAAGACCAAGACATTTGTATTCTCAACACTTTTCTGGGTTGTACTTATATGTGTTGGGCTTATAATTTCTGAGCAATTTGGGAAAGCACCAAGTTCTGGACAACCTCCTTCAATGCTAATTGCATATGAGCAAGAAGTTGAACCAATTGTAAAAGAAGCTGAAACTTTAACCAGTTCACATCTTGTTTTGACTCTTGTGCATTCAGATAAGGAAGGTCGCGATTTGGTGGAAAATTCAAGTGTTAGTTATTTCGTGTCATCAAACAAAGAGCTGATTACTAAAAACCACGAGTTTTCAAGCAATGTTTTGGATATGCTGAATCAAGCAAGTAGAAATCTCCATCTACAAGAGTCCATTAACCAACTTGGTCTGGATAACCAAAAACTTTCTGAAATTGACAGTAGTGCAGAAAAGTTCAGACCAAAAGACCTAGGTGTTGATAAGAAAACAGATTCTCATCCTTCTTTCGGGATATTTACAGGTATATTTTTATTTATTATGTTGATGCTCTACGGATCTCTTATCGCAACTGGTGCTGTACAAGAAAAAAGCAGCCGAATAGTTGAAATTCTGCTGTCCACTGTTAAGCCTTACGAACTCATGACTGGAAAAATACTGGGCATCGGAGCTGCAGCACTTTTCCAGATGTTGATTGTTCTTGCAGTTGCATTATCCACAAATAGCTACTTGATTACACTTTTGAGCATGAATTCACTAGGTGCGGTATTTTCCCTCGTGTTCATGGTCTTGTGGTTTTTATTGGGCTTTATCGTACTTTCTGCACTTGAAGTTGCACTCGCAAGTAGAGTTTCTAGGCAAGAAGATATAGGTTCTGCAATTTCTCCGTTGACCTTCACACTCTTGCTAATATTTTATGCTGGAATTTTCCTTGCTCCATCATCACCAGATTCACTACTACTTAAAGTTCTTGAGTTTTTACCAATATCGTCTCCAATTATAATGCCAATTGCAATTTCTTCTGGAGTTGTGAGCACATTTGAAACTGTTGTTTCCTTTTTGATTCTAGTCGCATTCGTTCCACTTGCTCTTTGGTTCAGTGGAATAATCTACAAGCGATCTGTTCTACACATCGGTTCAAAATTGAGCTTGAAGAGTGTATTTGCAAAACGGTCTAACCTCTAGTTCTTTCACAACAACATCTCAAAACTGTGGTATAATGTCAGGTGTGGTGTTGTATAAGAAAGTTGCAATTGCACAAATAGATTCTAAGGTCGGAGACTTTGAAGGTAATGCTGCAAAAATCATAGATTTTAGTACTCTTGCTGAAAAAAAAGGTGCAGAAATTGTGGTGTTCCCTGAGTTCTCTTTGTGCGGTTATCCACCTGAAGATTTGCTTTTCTACACGAAATTTATAACGGACTCTAAAAATATCCAGAATACACTACTTTGCGAACTAAAAAAACATGTTCCAAATTTACATGTATTCTTTGGAAATATCGCAGAACAAAAAAATGATAACCGTATAATCCAAAATGCGCTCTTTGAAGCACTAAATGGAGAGATTGTTCGCAAATACACGAAGAGAGATCTGCCAAATTATGGTGTTTTTGACGAACAACGATACTTCACAGCGGATAGTAGTCAGGATTTTAGACTTGAAAATTCAGCAAACGTAGCTGTAGCAATATGCGAAGACATTTGGAATGGTATACCTCTTGATGTGCAAAAATCTGATGAAGTAATTATCGTTATCAATGCATCACCATTTTCTGTTCTGAAATTTAATCAACGAGTGCAAACTACCAAAAACTTAGCGAATGAGTACAACTTACCAGTAGTATATGCAAATCTTGTTGGTGCACAGGACGAACTAGTTTTTGACGGTGGTTCATTTATACTTGATGAAAATGCTGAAGTTGTTTCAATCTGCCCGAAGTTTATTGAAAAACTCGCACTTGAGCATGACATTACTGAACACACGGATGAATTACTAGATATATATTCTGCATGTGTTTCAGGACTACGAGCGTATGCATTCAACAACGGATTTCATGCTGCTGTTCTTGGACTTTCTGGAGGAATTGATTCTGCACTTGTTGCCACTATGGCAGTTGATGCGATTGCAGATGTAGTTGGAATTGCAATGCCCTCAGTGTATTCTTCGTCTAGTTCTCTTGCAGACGCAGCAAGTCTTGCAAATAACTTGGGCATTAAGTATATTGAGCAACCGCTTGGTGATATTTTTAATGCCTACACATCACTAGATTCGAACTTCACCAGTAATATAGCACTTGAAAATATTCAAGCACGAATCCGTGGTAACTTTCTAATGTCCTATGCAAATTCTAATTCTGGGTGCCTAGTTCTTGCAACTGGTAATAAATCAGAACTAGCAGTAGGTTATTCAACTGTTTATGGTGATGCAATTGGTGGGTTCGCACCAATTAAAGATGTATATAAAACAAAAGTTTGGGAATTAGCAAAGCGCCGAAATGAACTCAGTTTTAGAGACTTGAAAAAATTAGGATTCAAAGGTAGTGTTAACCCTATTCCTACTAACTCAATTACTAAACCACCATCTGCCGAATTAAAGCCTGGACAGTTAGACTCGGACACTTTGCCAGATTATACAGAACTTGATGCAAAACTTGAGCAGCATATTGAGAATTATGCACAAGTTGATGAGCATATCATGAAAATGGTTAAAAATGCAGAGTGGAAAAGAAGACAATACCCAATTGGTCCAAAAATAACAACTCGCTCATTCGGCAAAGACTTCAGAATGCCCATTACTCAATCCACATGCAGATGATGCGATCATGTTGAACATACGCAGTTGTAGTATAATACATCACAAGGTAATTTTTCGTGCTAAGTTTATGACCAGTTTTGTGAACAACAGACAGTTTGAACCGCTTGACGCAAAATCAGACAGCACTCAAATTAAAACAGACAAATGCAAAGCATTTGGCAACTAATACTGTTGTTTGTATCAAAATTATGCGTATTCAATATCTACTTGTTTTTTCACTGCAGTAGATATTGCAAATGCTTAAATACAAGAAAAGTAATGACTGCACTTGGTGAAACTTCACCTTTTTCTGCTCGCTATTTTTTGAACCAGAGTACAATTCCAGTTGATGCTAAAACTAGTGCTAGAACTACATGAACCACATCAGTTGGTGCATGCTCTAGTGAAAGACGAGGTGAAAATGGTAACTTGTCAAAAACACTCTGGAAGCCTAGCATCAAGAGGTAGATTATGAACGAGAAAAGTAGTGCTAAATGTTTATCTAATAGTGCAAACAATATAAGCCCAATTGCTACAAATATTACTGAATTTATTGCAATTTTCTCAATATAATTATCCTCCGCTAAGTAAAACTTAAACGTAGATTCATATAAATCTCCAGAAAGCTGATGTCCAGTTGTCCTTATATTAAAATCTATTGCGTATTTTGTAAGCTCTGAAATAAAAGTTGCAAAAAGAATAAAAAATGCAGCAAAACAACCCGATGAAATTGAAATTACTTTGTTTACTTTTGGCTCAAAATCTTTCATACGTGTAGAGAATAGGAAAAAACTGATATAAGATATAACTATAATTAAAATTTCCCAATAAGTAACTCTTGAATCAATACCTGGTTTATCATATAATCTCATCAAATGAAGTCTAGAAATATAAAAAACAGGCAAAGAAGCTAGAACAATTATGAAAGGCAAGAAAACAAAACGTGCACGTCTAAACAATGACAAGTTCAACAAAATTCTATTTAGCATACTAGTCTAACTCTCCATTTCACACTTGTATAATTGTTCAGAATGCTCATGAAAATACTCTAATAACTGCTCTTTAGAATAGCCCTTGAAACGATCTCCTTCTTCTCGTGATTTACGACTACTAGAATTTTCTTCTTCTGGTGGTGTATAAAATTGCATAATATCATTTATGAAATTATCATATATTGAGTATTTATTTGGGTCATATTTAGATGGATCAAGATCTTTGTAAAAGCAATTCTGCCCAGAAATCTGATTCACAAAATAAATAAATGTCTGGTTCACAAATGAATAATCATGCGTGCCACTACTATAGTAAAATTCAAGCGTTTTATCTCTTCGCTCTATATTATCAAAATCTACTTCTTCGCCAAGTAAATTTACATTACTTCCATCGGCAATTTCCATATAATCAAAAAATCTATCAGATGCTTTTTCTACATATGGAATAATTTTTTCTTCACTCCCTAATACGCAAATCTTTTCTTGGTGTTTTCCTATTTTACAAATTGTTGGCATATTTACATTTTTTACAACTAAATATGGCTGATATATGAATGCAAAAACTGCTAAAAATATTGGAACTAAGAACACTGTAATTTGTTTTTTTACTGCATTTATTCTATCTGTTTTAGTTTTGCTCATCCAGCTTGAAAAGTAGAAATATAGACAACAGAAAATACTCATGAAAAATACTATTCTAAATATTTGTATTGAATTTGTTAAAGTATATCCAACATATGGAAAACCGTTGCCCCATGTTGGAAGTAGAGACACAAATGATATAGATTTATGTGACGGATCAGTTAAAATTGATGGAGTAAAAGGGGAAAGTTTGTAATTAACTAGTGCAAATAAAAGCAGAGTTAAGAGTACTGACCATTTGCTATCAAAAATAGTTTTAACTATATATCCAATTAAGCCCCAAGTAAATATAACTATAACAACTACTATTACATTGAAAATATTTAGAAAACCGTAATGATCGGTAATTGCAACATTACACAGCAGTGGAATTAAGCCAATAAAATATGATATTGTTGCAAAGACTGATATAGGCAATATTAAAGATATATATCTGTTTTTTAGCGATAAACCTGAATTATACGGTGCAATTACTGAACTTTTTGATGCTTTACTTGCTGATATATTTACAAGTATTAGTGTAAATAAGCCTGGAATCCATGAAGCTTCTCTAACGACAGAATCAAACTTAGCCCAAGTAAGTATAGGCCATGAAGAAAAACCATCATAAAGTAGTGCAACTAGACTTATTTCTACCGCAAGAAATACAAGAAGTGGCAATAATTTTATATGTCTAAATATTATCATCTTTTTCATTTAATATGTTCCTATACGCACTTTCTAAAGGTGAAACAAATGCTTCTTTTTCAGAATCTGCATTTTCTAAAAATTCATCTAGCGATCCAACAAATTTTACTCGTGATTTATCCATAACTATCATTTTCTTTGCAATTGTTAAATCTTCTACAAGGTGCGTGCTCATTAAAACAATGTTATTCTTAGAATACTCGTTCAAGAAATCACGAATAAACATTCTCTGCTCAGGATCAATTCCAACAGTTGGTTCATCTAGAAGTAGAATTTGCGGCCTATTAGATATTGCACATGCTATACCGAGTCGTTGAATCATACCACCAGAAAGTGTCTTTGCGCGCGAGTTTGCTCGGTCAAGTAAATCAACAGTTTTCAGTGCCTCAACTGCTGCTTCATGGCATTTTTCCGCTGGAACGCACCTAGCCCATGCGGCATATTCAACATTATCTATCAACTTGGAGTAGCGCATTAGAGAAAACTTCTGCGGAAGAAAGCTAATCCTCTTCCTGATCTTGGATAAATCCTTAGACCTTACGGAACTTAGGCTTGCATTATTCGTGCCTTTCAAGTTGTTGTATATAATTGAACCAGTTTTAGGCGATAAATTCGTATTCAGCAAGCTCATCAAAGTGGTCTTACCAGCACCATTTGGACCAAGTAAACCAACAACACCTTGTTCAAGATCTAAATCTACATTCTGCAAGGCGAAACGCTTCCCATATTTATAAGAAACGTTTTCACACCTTACATTTAATGCTGATGATGTCATTATGGACGAACCTCTGCAAACATGTTCACAGCAAAATTCTTTACAATCTTCTTCATTGTAATCCTTCCATAATATAACTCATGTACGGCAAACTACCGAACTTTCTACATTATATCACAACTAACTAGCACTTGTCAAGTAACTGCATTCTGTGTTGTGAATAATATTACGGAATGTCCGCCCTAAAAAAAATATTACGGAATGTCCGCCCCCAAAAAATTGAGACTATGATACGTTATATATTTATGAAAAACCAACTATATAATAGAGAAGTAATAATAATGAGTTGTATTGACAATAAAATAACAAATAAGCAAGCCTCAAGACAACTGGGCATATCCGAGAGACAAATCAGAAGACTGAAATCGGAATTTAGAGAACGTGGTTGTTTAACACCTCATGGAAGTATAGGTAATAACAATCAGAGCCGTGTTTCTAAAGAAATTTGTGCCAAAATTCTCGAACTTCTGGATTTACCAGAACACACCAGAATTAACTTCAAGTTCTTTCATGAAATGCTGGCTGAAGAATATAATATTTTTGTAAGCTACTCGTTTTTATGCAAGTTCTTGAAGTCAGAGAGAAGAAAAAGCCCGAGAAAACACAAGAAAATAGAGTCTCATCCAAGACGCGAACGGCGTTTAAAGGAAGGTGAATTGTTGCAAACGGATGCCTCTAAACACCAGTGGTTTGAACTGCTTGGTGATAAAAATTACTATAATATTCATGGATTTATCGATGATGCGACTGGCAAAATTACAGGACTTTATATGACCATGAATGAATGTTACACAGGATATATGGAAGCTTTTTCTCAGACGTTACTAGAATATGGAATACCTGAGGAAATATATGCAGATGGACTCAGGCTCTTTTTTAATAATGACAAGCGAAGCCTTTCTATTGAAGAAATGCTAGATGGCATTGACGCAAATAAGACTCAATTCGCTGGTCAATTAGAGGGTCTTGGAATTAAACTGATTCACGCCCGTTCGCCTCAAGCAAAAGGACGAATTGAGAGGTTTTGGAATACATTACAAGGTAGATTACCAATTGAGTTCGCTAAACGTAAAATTAGAACTATTGAAGATGCCAATATATTTCTCAGAGAATATAAGAATATATTAAATCGGAAGTTTTCTATACCTGCAATTATTACATCATCAACTGCGTATGCACCATTTGAACCGAATTTTGATTTTAATAAATATTTTTCAATGAAATTTACTAGGAGTCTAGATAGGGGTTATACGTTCAGTTTGAGTAATGTTAAATTTAGACTTAATGGATGTCATGCACAAACTGGCGATCACGTAAGAATTCATATTAGTGAACGTATAGGAATGATTGTTCAGTACAAAGGTATTGATTATGTACCTGTTCCTTTAACGGAGCTTAATAGACCAATTCCACAAGAGCGGAATTCAACCACTGCCATATTTGAAAGATTTGTGTTCCAAAATTGTTTGCGTGATGAGAGGCTACCGTAAATTGTAGATTTAGAGTTCATTCAACCTACTTAGATGGATGAAAAATATATCATAGGGCGGACATTCCGTAATGTTAAAACGTCTAATAGGGCGGACATTCCGTAATGTTATTCACAATTTCAATTACGCATTGTCATTATCCAGATTTTTGCGGTTTTGTGAACGTGATATATACACAAATACAGTAATAAGTAGTATTAATATGAGTAGTAGATAATTAAACCTTGTGGATTTGTGCGCATATTCTAAAGGTGGTTTCTCCTCCCCTGCCCTATGTGCAGAACCAGAATGTTCATTACTAGACCCTCCTACTTCATCAACAAGTATTTTATTTTCTAAGAGAGTTTTATCTGGTTCCTTTATGAGCACTCCAAACAATGAGAAGTCCTGTGTCTTGAATGTAATTGTATTACCTTCTACTGCAGTTGGAATGATATAGTCAACAGAACCATCTTTATGCATATGAACGATTTTCACATCATGCAAAGAATCGGAGTTGATATTATTCAGTTCCTTCACATTTGTTATCTTTATAATGTATGGACTACTTTGAGGTGTTTCAATATCATCAGTAGTTAGCATATCATGGATACTAAGAGAATATGCATCAACTAGCCGTTGCCCAGAATTACTGTATTTATCAAGTTCGTTATATTCTTGATCATCTTGAGGACTGAGTTGTTTTGCTGCTAATTTGATATTCCAACTCGCATTATCTAGTCTGGCAATTGAATCAACTTGTAGATACTGACGAACTTGTTCTTGTGCAAGTAGTAGCTTTTTTAAATCAATATGTGTGAAGAGTTCTTGATTCTTCATAACAACTTTTGATATTTCAAGCACTTTTTCAATTTCTGATACATTTACGATAGGAAGTTCTAATTCTTTTAGTTTTTTTACTGTTTCAATAATTTCATCATGCCGATTTGAATAGTTGTAAATATGCTCATATGTTGTTTTTGGAAGTTGTTCAATGCGTGATTTAGTAGTCATGTCGTCCCAAATATCCAAAATTTCAAGTAATACTGCATTTTCATCAAAATTATCTAGTTCAAAGTCCAATATAGACTCTAGTTCAATAATCTTTTGTGCATTATCATCTGCCAAAATTGTATAGTATCCATTTACAAATGTTATCAAATAGTTGGAGTTTTTTAACTTATCATCTTTGTCTTCTATTATCTTGTGTATGCCAACAGTTGTACCACCATCTAGTACGAGTTTTCCAGAAATTACATCATTTGGCAATATTGAACCAGAAGTTACATCCCAGGTTAGTTCTGGCTCAACTGATTCGTAGGTAATTTCATTTGAGTGTGCTTCAATAGTGATTGGGCGCGCAACTACTGTTAAAGTGGCTGTATTTGATTCAAATTCATAGTTTGGATCTTCACCACCTTCTGTAGTCATTGTATATTCACCAACCTTGCCATTCTTCGGATAGTTATTCACTTTTAGTTCAGGATATGCGGCAAATTTATACTGCTTTGCTAAATCTTGATCTGTTAAACCTGTGTACGCAATTTTAACACCAGAAAAATCATCTCCATATGTCATTTCTTGATCAACTAGGTTGGCAAACACTTTCTTTTTTGTAACTGTTATATTCTTGCAATCCATTTGTGTTGTATCATAAATTGCATCATACCTACTTGCGCAGATTGTAGATTCACCTGCTTCTCCAAAAATTAAATTACCAAAATTGCTTACCTTTACTATATTTTCATTTGTTGAAGTAAAAATAATGTTGTCAGTAAGTTCAAAGTTCGGAATATTTAATACAATAGAATCTTGCCCATATATATAGCTATAACTATCTAGTTTAATCTGAAATGGGTTAATAGGAGGTGCTTTTCTAACTATAAACGTTGCAACTAGAGGTTTTGTGCCACTAGAATTATCTGTGTACTTCATACCTTCTGGATCAAAGTAGACCGTAAATTCGTGTTGACCAGTTTCAAGTTTATGCAAATAGTGTGGAAGCAAAACTATATACTTGCATTCAGAATTACAATTTGCGTCATCAGGAGCTGGAGACTGCAATAAATAGTCGGTAGTTGGCTCTAATTCGCCATTTTCGCTAATTATACTAGAAATTACATTTTTATTCAAGTTTATTCGCACTTTTACATTAGCATCACTATTTTCGTCGGCAAAATAGCGTAAGTAGTTGTCAACAACTGTTGAATTTTCATAAATAATAATTCCATTTGAGTTAACAATTGTTTCATTAGATGCATTGTCTTCAGCACGTAAAAATACAACAAGCTTTCCTTTTTGGTTAATGTTCTCATCAAAGGATTTTGAGTTATTTGCAAGTTTACGCCATTTAAGGTTTGGATTATTGCATGAATTATATTTTGACAAGAAGTCTATTGCATTAGTCGCCTCAATTAAAGCACATGTATCTTCATCTGCATTAACAACAAGAGTGTCTATTTGTTTAATTCCAGACATTGCATCAACAGCAGAGTATGTAATATTTGCATTTTTCAGATGAAAAATACCGAATGTGATGGAGTCTAAAAATGTTGTAAAACTATCTTGGCTAATTTTTATGGACGCTTGTGGTGCAAGACTATCTACACCATATTTAATCGTAAAATCAGGAGAAATTGAATTATCTGCATATCTAAGAGCAACTGTTTTTGTGTATGCAATATTATGTGAATCGTTAGGAACACCTAAAGTAATGGGTAAGTTGTCTAAATCTTCACCGCCAATATACCAATTCTTTACTCTCGTGGTGTTTAGTTGGACTTCTGAATTTGTGGACGGACTTAAATAGCATGAATTGGAGTCACTATATACGCATCCTTCTAGTTTATAATCCAAGTTTAAAGTTGCACTGGGTGCAGCAGTAATTGAACCTGTTATATTTTTTGGTTGTTCAAGTTTATAATTTTCACTATCTGTTCCACTTATGCTAAATTCTGGACTGAAATATATAGGCTTGTTTTGACCAATTTGTCCTTTTGTATCTTCGTAAAACCCCTGAGTATCAGCATTAAGCAAAACTTGATCTCCTAAAAGCGTATCTTCTACTCGTGGAGTTCCACCAACTGCAAATTTGGCAATGTTTGTTCCATCATATAGTTTATCAGCAATTTGTAGATTAACATTCAGAGTTCTAGGCAGAATCCTTGCTGTTAAATTTGAACATGCACCACCATTTGCATTAAGTGCTGTATTGTCAACTGAGTAGTTTATTGACATACTACCAGCAGTTTTTAATATACATGTAACTTTTGCTTCTCCAACATTGCTAAAAGCAAAATATGAACCGTCATCTTCAACTTGCACATCATCACCAGCAACAATATTTGACAACTGCTCATCTGGTGAGGTTGTATTTAGATCTACAGTTGCTTTATTTGTACGATCATACACCTTGTCATATGCATGAATATTTGATACTATTAAGTTCCTTTTGATGATGTTCGCAACTAATATGGTATCAGTTTCTGCCTCATAATTGGACAGTGGAACAATTTCTTCAGGCATATATTCAGTACCTTGATACTCAAAAGGAGTTATAACTTTCATGTAAATCCCAAAACCTTGAAGATGTACAGAAATACCATTGCCAACATTTGAAGTACTGTATTCCACATCTGCAAGATTACTATTTTCACTGCGCTTTTGAACTACTAATTCATAATTTGCACTAAGTGCATGCAGTTGATCGGTTTCTAGTAGATGAACTCCAGATGAAATGCTCGGAGTATTTTGAATACCCAAATTACTTTGTGTTCCTGCATCATAAACCTTATCTGGAATTGTTGCAGTTATAGGCAATGTCTTCGGGAATATGGTCGCATTAAATGATATTGGAACTTTTATGCAGTAGTTGTTGAATTGCGCACCACTTAAAGCGCCAGCATCATTAGATAATACAACCTCTTTTGAAATTCCCGCATCACTAGTCTTAAACTGAACTGTTATTTTATCAATATCTTGTGCTCGTAAAAAAACATCATCACCAGATATCTTCTGATTATTTACAGAATCTAGTTGACCTGTTGCATTGGTGGAAATCTGCGCCGAAGTTGTACCATCAAATATTTTATCAGCCACATGTAGTTCCTGAATTTCAAGCGGTTTTCGCGTTATAGAGCATGTTGATAACAAATTTGAAGCACGGACATAATATGTACCAACGTTTACCGGTTCTTGGTATGAATAGTTAATTAAATCCGTAGAATATTCAAATTGTGATGCTATTAAAGGTGAAGTTCTTGGAGTTACTTTTGGCGCAAGAACAGGTTTTCTTGCATATTCTTCACTTTCGCACAGCAACTTTGAGCCACCTGAACTTGCAATTACAATATATCCTTTTGATGTATTCTCTGAGCCAAAATACACCTTTACCATAACAGTATGTCCAGCATCTTCTGGTACAAAAGTATATGAACTAGAAGTAGCTGTTGGTATTAACTGGTCATCGCGATACCACTTGTACTCAAGATTTTCTAGTTCAGATGGAAGTGTTGTTGAAACTGAAAAGGTGTTTGCATCTATTGAACTAGAGTATGAGACATCATCAAAAAATGCAGAAGTTCGCGCAAAATTATTCTCAATAATTGTTGGAGATGTAGATTGCGTCAAATTTGCTTGAGTAGTTGGCTCAATACTGGCATTTGGATCTGCAGTTGTATCAACTATACCAGTAATGTTGTCTGTAGATAGACTTTCGTAGCTCGAGCTTTGAATGCTCGTTGAGTTTTGGGCAGATGCATAAAATGCACCAACTTTTACTTCTGGCGACCAATTGGTGTTCGTTTTATGATCTACATTATAATATTTTGCATGTATTTTATCTTCTGGATAGCTTGCAAATGAGTTACTAATTAAAGGGTCACTTCCGCTAGTTCCCCCTGAAAGTCCTACAAATCCCCCAGCAAGTGCTTCATGCCCGCCAAAAATTGAGTTAGATGAATTATCATCATCTTCCCTAGAAGATGTGGAAATTGCAGAAACACTTGTGACTTTGGCATAGTTGAAATTTAATAAACTAGTGGAATTTTCATCCTCATCTTCGCTGTCTAGTAAATCACTAATTTGCCCCACAAATCCACCCGCAATAGACTTCGGATATTTACAATCAGAGTTTGAAATATCTACAGTTGTAGAATCACCAACTATTGAATTTGTGACATTTCCAAACATTTGTAATCCTACTGCTCCCCCAGCCACACTAATACATGCAGTTGTCTGCTCTGATGATGCATTTGCTGTAGACGTTGACTTTATACTTGTACCCTTAACCGTGCTATCGGCTATTTTGCCAGAATTTTGCCCAACAAGACCGCCAATACTTGCATTTGAGAGCGGTATTGTTTCATTATCATCATCAGTATTTCGCTCAGATTGTTGCGCAATACGAATTACAACTGTGGCATTATAAACTTCAGCATTTGAAATTTCGCCAGAATTCTCACCACTAACCCCTCCAGATAGCCCAGATTCGTCATAAGACTGCGCATTATTTGATATAAGTGTATATGCCTTTGAGTTGTTTGATGATGCATTTTTAATAGTTGAATGATTTTGTCCGACAATTGTTCCAGAAACACTAGAAAATGAACTAGAATATTCATCTTTATGATTTGCACCTTCTGAAGATGCTGCACTTAGCAGGTTAGAAACACCTGCATTTGACAAACTGCCGTCATTTACTCCAATAAGTCCACCAGAAACACTTGAATCTGAAGATGATACCAAAACAGTTGAATTATTTGCATGCACATTAGAAATATTGCCATCATTGTATCCTGCTAATACACCAGCATTTATATTACCTGGTACTGAAATCATTCCACCACCGTCATCGCCAACATTTTCCTTGCCGCTAGCAAATCCGAGAATATGAATATTTTCAAGGCGTAGATTTTCAACGGACCCTTTTAGTCCTCCAAAAATACCCAAATTCTTACCATAATCATCAAAATGTTCATTATCATCCACATATACTGCATTTGAAATAAGATGATTATTCCCATTGAAATGTCCTGCAAAGTAGTTTTCTTCATTTTTGCCAATCAGAGTAAATGCGTTGGTAATACTAACATCTCCAGTTGCCTGCAATATGTTGTCATCATTTGAAATATTCAATCCAGTGATACCTGAACCAACATCTATATCGTTAACAAGTCGAACAAATTTATCAGTAAAGTTATGCGGATTTTCTTTATCAAATTCATTTACGAACTTTGAAAAAATATTAAATTGGCAAGTTGTACCTATTTCTAGTGCATCTGCTTCATTCTTATATGCATTTTCTAGATAATTTTTTCTTAAACTATTCTCAAAACTCTCATCTTGACATATATATTCAGAAGTACTTGTGATATTATAGTTGATATATTGAGCACCAAGTTGTGATGCATCAACATTATTCAGTTTTGAAAGTGTAAGACCAAACGAAACTAATAACAGTAATGCGATTATAAGTGAACGGTTACCAAAATACTTCTTAGTAAAAATACGCTTTATAAAATTTTGATGATTTTTGCTTCCGCGATTTTTACGGCGCTTTTGGATAATAATTCCAGCCGTTAGTGCCAATGCTAAAGTAACCGCAATAAGTAAATACAGGATCCAGACAAAATTTGTACTACTTTCTTCACTTATCGTAACCATAAAATCCCTATTTAGCATATTTCCCTCCTTTTCAAATGCAATAGTGTGATAACCAGGTGACATACCATCTAAAAACTTCGTGTTAAATTCCAGTAAACTAGCCATGCTTTTTTCATCATCCTGAGTTCTCCTATATATTGGTTTCAATTCATATTCCGCTTGTTTCAAAGGTATGTCATCTATACGCAGATTGGTAATTGATTTTTCATCTAGTACAATTCCAAACGAAAATGAAAGACCTTTTTTAGAACCGCGCACATAAACAGGACATGATGGATTGATATTCTCTTCAATATTTTCATCTACAGAAGAATTTGCAGGTAGATTTGCATCTTCGTCTAATTCAACTGAGATTCCGTCATATATACTCTCTGGCGCACTGGATAACTTGGCAAGTAGAAAAACTGCAGAATTACGCTCAGTACTTCCAATTGTTAATGTACCATTTTTGTCAATTTTACTACTATTTGAGCCACCTAGAACTTCCCACGATATTTGCTTATCCATATCCTCAGGAACGCTAACATCTGCATGAAAACTAAAAGAGTCTCCTCGCTTTAAGCGAACATTTCTTTCCTGAATGCGTACACCATTAGAAGTTCTATCTAGTATTTGTACAACAGCAGCATCTGAAATATTAACATTGTCTTCTCTGGTTGCCATGACAAGAATATGACTATTTCCTTCAAGAGAATCAATATTTAAAACACCATCATCTGAAATAGTTGTCTTGTCGCTTGCTCCAAAAACATCCCACTTAATCTTTGGCTGTTCTTCTGTACTTGGAACAGAAACCATCGACTTAAATGATATACTACTTCCTGCTTTTACGGCAGATGTTTTTGGCATGATGTCAATTCCGCTGCTGTGTCTATCTAAAACATATACACGAACCTCATCGTAAATATTAGGTTCATCTTTCAGCGCCGCGCGCACAACTAAAACTGGTGCAACTTCTTCTTCTGCAACTTCTAATAGTCCAGTGTCTGTTATTCTAGTTCCTTTTGATATCGCACTTTCTGGATTCATCAAACTCCAAATGACATCTTTTCCTCTATTATCTGCTTTAGTTACAACAGCATTTAACTGAAGTTTTTCTCCAACTTCAACAGCATTATTTTTCTTGGGCATTATATATACACTTGATGTAATTCTATTTCTAATGTATACTGGTGTTATATCTGTGCGAGAACTGTCATATTTACTTCTTGCTCGTACAAAGATTACTTCCCTAGATTCGTCCATTGAAATAGTTAGTAGTCCGTCGTCGCTAATAGATGTATTTTCACTACCGCCTTCCACTTCCCAAGAACATTGGGTATTTTGACCATATGGAACATCAACTTGAGCACTGAACTTCAGAGACTTTCCAATATCTACAAAAATGTGCTCATTAGTGTCTTTTTCTCTTGGTGAAATTCTAACTCCATTAGTCAAGTTTTTTACAATATGAACAACTGCACGATTGGAATACTTAGGGTTTTTTACATATAGTGCTGTTACAAAAATATCATGTGCTATTTCATTCTCATCAATATGTAATTTTCCGCTCTTATCTATAGTTGTTCCAGTATTACCTCCATGTACAGCATATACAACACTATTTAATGAGTCTACTTGATTATCATCTTCTGCGATATTCGTCGTATACTGTATATCAGTATTTGGTAGGACGTTAAAAGATTCATGTGGACTTAATGTTAAAGCAATTTGATTATTGTTAAGTGGAACTTTAATTACTACATGTCGCATTTTGTCATATACAAGAGATGCACGTATGTATAGAAAATCAGAGAATTCGTTAGGCCCAATTTGTAAATGCGCTACTTGGTCATCAGAATTTTCCGAAGTGTAAATACTGCTTTGATTAGAATCGTTAAGTATTGACCATCGAATTTCTTTACTTGCACCTTCTGGAACTGTAACTTTTGTTTGAATATCTATAGTTTGTCCAAGGTTGATTGTAGTTGATTCCAAGTCCTGAGGATTTATGCCATTTACTGAGAGGATCTCAATTCCACAAGATTTTTGATTAGTGAGGTTAATGGTTGCCGTATCTTTGGCAGAATATGCATCATCTTTACTATCTAAAACAACTTCAACCCGTAAAATTCCAGAACTTTCACTTGGATCTATATATATATCAGCAGCAAGCAAATTTGGTGTATCTGGCATTTGAACTGGTACAATTCTTGTGCGTCCATTTGCTCCATAAATATGCCAGCTGACATCATCATAACTTCTGTCAACTTGTGCATTAACTCTATAAACCAGATCTGAATCTTCATCTACACTATTAAAAGTAGTAGGATTTTGCATGTCAATTACATAACCTTTATGAGTAGGAAGAATTTCTACTCCACCTGTATTATTCCGCCGCAGTGCAACACTTACAGTATCATAACTAACACCATCATATGCAGAAGTTGCACGTACTTGAATTAACTTTGAACTTTCACGAGGTGAAATATGCAGCAATCCGTTAGAATCAATAGTTGTATTAGAACGATTTCCAACTACACTATATTGTACATCTTCTGGTGCAGTTTTGGTCTGGGCAAATTCAGGCACAATAACTGAACTATTTACTTGCAAAGTTTTTTCATCATCTGCATTATCAATTTCAAGAGTTGTATATTTGCAATTACAACTTTCAATGGATGCCTGCACTCCCTGTGATAGATGTTGTGATATTTCAACAGTCGTAGTGTCAGCCAATCTAAGAGATGCATCTTGTCCAAGAACTTTAACTAGCAAGTTTGATGCAGTTTCAAGAGGATCTATCCACAAAAATGCTTCATCTTGATCATTAACTTCACTAGGATAAAACCCTGTATGTCCATTTCCTCCACTTACGCTCCAAACTAATGTATGATTTGCGTTCTTATTTAGTGTAGTAATTGCAGTAAATGGAACTTTAATACAGTTCGCGCATTGTGGAATACTTTCAACTTCCTTTGCGTGCATATCAATTGTTTGGTGTTGATTATTTATTTTAATACTATTCTTCGTTCCTGCACCAATTTGAACAAGTACAGTATCAATTTTTGTATTATCAAACTTTAAGTATGCGCTAACCAATATAAGTGAAGAAAGTTCATCATCTCCAATTGTCAAAAGACCAGATTCTGAAATATTCGTAGTATTACTACCAGATTGCCCTGATATTGACCAAACTACACCATCATCTTCAAAAGAAGGTACACTAACTTGGGCAGTAAACTGTTGAGTTGATTCGGGCTGTAGTAGAATATCTCCTTTTGGTTTTATACTAATTGATGTTTTGGGGCGATTTTGAACTAATACAACTGCATATCCAAATATTGATACATCAGATTCTAGTCGCGCAGTAACAATTAGAGTTGGAGAACTTTCTGAAAAGCCTATAAACAGAACACCTTCATCATCAATTGTGGTTGTTTTGTCATTTGCGCCACTAATATTCCACAAGAATTTTGCATCTTTTGTTGATTCATGTTCGCTTACTAGTTTTGCATCAAATTGATTACTTTCTCCAACACTAATAAATGCTGGTGAAGGACTAATTTCTACAGATGTACTACCTTTTCCTCCGATATTTACAACTGCATTAGCTATTTTTTCTGAGTCAACGGATGAAGTAGCAGAAATCATTAAAACTGCAGATGTTTCTTTTTTGCCAACTACTAGTTTTCCTACATTTGGATATACCTTATTTTCACATGCATTTTTATCTTCAGGTTGTTCATCATCGTCACACACAAGAGCAGAATCATCTCTTTGTTTAACCTGTTCTTGATTCAAATATTCAACATGCGTATTTGGGTCATTTGCGCCAATCACGGACCAATTCACATCAAGTGGAAAACCATCGGTTGCCGTTACTGTTGCACTAAATTGACAGTTATCGTCATATGTCGTTTCACCAATAGCAGTATTTGTTTCAATTGGTAAAACTGCACATTGCGATGGAGTAATCTTTATTTCTGTATTTCTAATTCCTGTAATATCAACTGGTATAAAGGCATACTTTTTTGTATCATAAGTAGATCTCACAATAATAAATACGGTTGTTGATTTTTCATTTGGACTGACATAAAACCGATTTGTGATAACTTCATGTTCAATAGTATTATCAGCTGTATTGGGACCATCTTCACATCGGTTTTCTTCTGTAAAGTTTATAGGATCTCCTAATTTTATTTGTGAATACTTACCCTTTTTATTTGATCCAGAAGTACATCTAATGCCATCAGAATCTAAAAACCTAGTGCTATCTAGTTGTCCATTAGTTGATGATCCAATAACATCCCATGTAATACTTGTATCTGCTGGCCCACGAGTTGTTATACTTGCACTTAAATCAACTGTTTCATTTATATTTACTCCACCAGCCTGATCACTGTGCAAGACAAGCGAGTCAGGAGTTACGCTAATGTCTTCAATTTGTGGCGATTCTGTCATAATATCTATAGTAAATGCAGCATTTTTTGTGCGTGTTGGAATATATGAAAGTAGAGATACAAATTGACCCTGATCAACTTGTATACTATAAGTTCTTCCATAACGTAAATTACCATTTTCATCAAGCAAACATAATTTATTCGGATTATTATTATCACATGGACCATCAAGTCTACTCCAGTTATTGTTATTTAATTGAATTTCAACTCCAAACCAGTTATTGACAGAATTATCATTACTAGAAGTTGTGTCAACAAGTGGATTAAGTGTATATGTATATGTAGCAACTTTTTTAGGATTTGATATATCAAGAATGCGTACAGTTTTATTTTCATTAGAGCATTCTCCGCCAACTATACTAATTTCTTGTCCATTTCCATTTATTACTGGCATAGATTGATTTGGTTCACAAACTGCCATTTTACGAGAAAATTCTAGTTGTAGAGAATGTGTATACTTTGGATCAACGTTAAGAGCCTCAGGACTATTTGGTGCAATGCCATGTAGACCTATATTCGGAGTTTTTGGTGCAAAGTTATCAACAATTATACTGTTTTGATAATCTCCTGAAACTAGTATATTATTTTCATATTCGTTAACTTCAAGTGTGCCAATGTGAATGCATTCAGTTGATTCCATACTAATATTATTAGATGTGCCTGTGTTGAGGAACAGTGTTTTTCCAGATGGTATTGTAAGTTTATTGATCCATATATCACATCCATGGTTATCATTACTTTCGCGTTTCTTTGAGCCTTGCACATCTATCATAAACGAATTCTGAATAACCAGTTGGTTAATATTTACAGTAATTTGTCCAGAATTCTTAGGTTTACTTACTTTAAGTGAAGTGGGTTGTAATATACCTGTTGAAGTGAAACTCGCGGAACCTGCTATACCCGCATAACCTGGAGGTCCACCTTGTCCTTTGGCTCCCGCATTACCACGATTTCCGTTACTTTGGCAGTTGAAAACTAGACTACAAGTTCTCACGCCGCCGCCTCCGCCGCCTCCGCCGCCATAATTAGTTGCAGAAGTTGTTCCAATTCCTTCGCTCTCCCCCTCGTTTCCATTTAAACCAGGTTCTAAATCTATTAGGTCAGTTTTAACATTTGCACCAGATAAAGTAACTGCACCGCTTCCGCCTTGACCGCCTTGACCGCCTTGTCCGCCAGCACCACCAGCACCACCACCGCCGCCTCCGCCGCCAGCACCTCCGTTAGTACCTTTTGCATTACCGCCACCTGCTTCGCCGCCGCTATTGCCGTCTCCACCATTTCCTCCATTTCCTCCATTTCCTCCGTTTCCACCTGTACCACTTTTTATTCTGATCTCGCCGTATTCTGCGCCATTTAGCAACTTGGTATCTGAGTTTCCAGCTTTTCCTATATCACCTGATACACCAAATCCGCCGCCGCCTCCGCCGCCTCCGCCGCCACCGCCTTTATTTCCAGCATTACCGCCTCTGTTGCCTGCGCTTGCAGCAACCATATTCCAAACATTACCAGTTTTATACCAATATGAGCCTCTACCGCCACTTCCACCAGATGCGCCGTTACTGCCCCCGCCACATGAACTACCTGGTGCGGAGCCATAACCACCGCCACCGCCAGCATATATAAGATTTTCACTATTAGATGTGTATTTATCTGGCTCATCTGTAAAGCGAGACCGTCCAGTGTCGCCACTTCTTGCATTATCTCGGTGTTCGCATGCAGTTCGTGCATTTCCACCTCTTCCACCATTACCGCCACTGTAACCAATTGATCCTGTATTACCATTACCGCCATTACCGCCTTGTATAGTAATATTTTCTGCTGCATATGCTTTTGGCATTTCAGGTAATGATATATAAACACATACACTAGTTAAAACAACTGTAAATTGAACTAACACATTAAATAACTTATTTCTTTTCATAACTATTTCCTCCTCTTAAGCCAGATTACACATGAACAACTTAGTACAAGTGCAGCCAGTACATACAGCCACATATATGGCAAATCCTTCTGTTCCATTTCAATAATATTCAACTCTTCAATCATGTCTTGTCTATTTTTAAAACTTACACTGATTAAATGTTGCCTTGATTCTAGCTTGTCTAAATAGCTAGGTTTGAGAAATACTACTGTATTAAGTTTTGTAGCAGATATATCTTCTTCTGCTTCTTCTGTATACTTAGTAAGTATGCCATTTCTAGTACTTTCAGTGAAATCTTGCACTTGGAAAATACTATAATCATCTTTGTCTAGTAGTTTACCATCAATTGAGATTCCGTCAAAAAGAACTGGAGAATCATCAAAATTTAAGTAGATTGGTTCCGCTGATGATTTTATGTATGTCATCTGATTTCTCGCTGTGCTATTATCAATAACATAGTTAGGTAATGATAGGTTAATTACAGCAGTGTCAAAGAGCATGGAGTCGTATTTACTTTTTGCGGTTATCACTAAATTGGTTGCCTTTTCATTAAAACCGATTTGTACTGAACCGTCTGCTCCTATAGTTGTTAAATCAGATGTTTTACCCGTAATTTCCCACTGAACGTCAGTTGTCATACCATATGGTACTAAAACATGTGCAGTGTAGTTTAAAGAATTTCCAGGCTCTAATATACTTGACTTAGGAGAAAGTGTCACAGCAGGTCTAAACTCACCAACCTTAACTGTTGTAAATCCGAACTGAAGTGAATCATATTTACTCCTTGCAAGAACTACAAGAGAATCTGCGCACTCTAATGTTCCAACTTTTAGTACAGCTGCATGTTCTTTATTCATCTTGTTGATAGTTGTATGAGAGTCTGTATTTCCATAAAGTTCCCAATTCAGATCTGGATTAACACCTGCACTCAAATGAACACTTGCGTTAAATTCTTGAGTTGCACCAACTTTCACTTCAGAAACTCTTGGTGTTACAGTTATGCTTGAGTTATTCCGATTTACGATGTTCAAAATAGCAACATCTCGTTTAGAACCATCTGCTTTGCTGCGTGCGCTAATAAACAGTTTTGGAGCAACTTCGTTCTTATCAACTTCAACAATGCCTAGTTCATGGTCTATTTTTGTATTTGCACTTGAACCGTAAATATCCCACAAAATGGATTTGTCCACACCTTTTGGTAGTGAAAGTTGAGCTTCTTGATTAAATGTACTACCTGGTTCAGTAAAAGCATTTTTGGTCAGAATTTTCAAACCACTAGTTGTTTTATCAGCAACATTTACTATTGCAGTTGCAAAACGAGTTGGGTCAAAAATCAGCCTTGCAGTTACAAATATTGCATCTGCTGTTTCATTAGCTGACACCTTCAATAAGCCAGAATTGTCAATTGTTGTTTCTTCAACGCCTCCGTAGACTTCCCAAACAACATTGCGGTTCGTTCCAATTGAGGTTGACACAACATTGCTGAACCTCTGTTCTTTACCAGCTGAAACTGTGGAGGTTCTTGGGCTAATGGCAACTCCGCTTGTTTGAAGGTTGTGTACATATACTGTCGCAGTATCAAATCTCGTATTGTCAAATATTTGTCTTGCAGTTACAAAAAGAACTTCATGCACTTCATCATTGGCAACAGTTAGATTTCCCATTTGATCTATTTTGGTTCCTTCAACTCCACCGCTAAGTTCCCAAGTTACACCATCTTTTAGTAAGTCAGCACTATTTGGCAAATAGGTCTTTGCATCAAATTTGAAATGTGCATCTTCTTTATTTTTAACTACAACAGTTCTGGAGTCTTCTAAATCATCTTGTTTTTGATCTGTAGTGCTTGTGTCAAAATTTATGTGCAGTTTATGTGTTGATAAAACAACACCTTGAGTTTGATTGCCCGTAATTGCTACTGTTGCAGAATCCTTGTGGTTAGAATTATATTTAGAAATAGCAACAACTTGAAGCATATGCGAGTTCTCGTATTTTGAAACTTCTAGTAGTCCATCTGCTGAAATTTTTGTTCCAACAGATCCGCCATGCATTTCATACTGTACCTCATTTTCAAGCTTGTCCTCTGTATTCTTGTGAGAGACAGATGCATGAAATTGTAGTGTCCATTTATCTTTGTCTGAATCGAATTTCCAGCCCTCTTTATTGTCCTGAGTATTTTTACTAAGGTCTAGGGTTGTACTTTCTGGTGTAATTGTAACAAATTTAGTTATACCGCCTAGAATGCTAACTTTGCAGAAATCATATGCTCTTGAATCTAGTGATGATCTTGCAATAACAAAAAGTGCGCTTTCCGATTCAAGTGGAGAAACTTCCAAAACTGCATGGCGAACATTGCTACTCTTTAAGTCGTATTCCCCAAGTTTTGCGCCTGATTCTTGTGCTTCTTCGTCATTTTCAAAAACTGGAAATTTATTGAGTTTCGTTTCATTTGAGCCATTTTCAAGTTTCCAAACCACATCGTTTGTATAATCATCTTGCTCTTTTCTCCAAGCAGGAAAATTCACTGTACTAGTTAATATCATATTTTTGCTATTAGCCAAGTCTAGCATTGTAGAGTGACTAGAAAGCGTTAAGGCACCAGATCGTCCATTTACCTTGATTTCAACCATACTATATGCAGATGGTTCATAAACTGATCGCGCAAGGATATACAATGAGCTAGCGGTTTCCATTGGAGACACATTCAGTATGGCTCTACGTAAATATGTTCCATTAGCATATTCAGTATAACTTTTGTCTACTTCGGTTATAGTTGTTGAATCTACTCCACCGTAAACTTCCCAAATAAGATTTGATACACCACCTTGTATGCTGATAAGTGCATCAACATTTGCAGAAAGCCCAGAGTCAACAGATGAGCTTGTGCGTAATAAAACCCCATTATTATTTGTGCGCTTGAGTAAAACCATGATATTATCACACCGCGCTGGATCTGCAACAAGTGCAGCTTTTACAAAAAGTACCTGTGCATTTTCATCTATTGAAAAAGTTATTCGTCCAGTTGATGGATTTATTGTTGAATATTTTGCACCTTCAAGACTCCATATAAGTGTTTTTTCAACTCCTGCTGGTGTATAGACATTTGCCGTAAAGTCGTAGTATAATCTACAAGGATTCTGTGTATCAAAAATATCCAACACAATTTGTTTTGTAGACTCATTAAAGTCAACTTGATGGCAAGCATTGTTGTATTGGTTATTAGGTACAATATCAACACCAGTATTTTGCCGTCCAGTTATATCAATATTTTCCGTTGTAAACACTTGGTGATTTGATGCAAGCATAACAATAACTGTAAGATTATATGCTACTTCATGAGCGCCAACTGTTAATATAGCTTCAGCTGTACAACTTGGTGAATATTCTTCTGGGCAGTTTTGAATAGGCATTATTGATGTTTCATCACCAATTGCACCGACAACGCTCCAAATAACTTCACGAGAAGTATCTGGTCCAGCTCCGCTAAGAGTAACTTGTAGATTTTTAGATGCTCCAGCGGATACGACTTGTCCATTAGGTTCCTCATTATTAAAATTAAGTTCAGGTTGATATGTTCCAACAATATTCACAAATGCAACAACAGATTTTGAAGGCATGTATTTTAAAGATGCGCTAACAATTATGGTTTTAGCAGTTTCATCTTGTGAAACTGTAAGCACCCCATTTGAAAGCTGTGTTTTAGCTGATGCATTACCATGTAAATTCCAAATTACTGAATTATCAGCATTGTGTGGAACTTGAACCTGTGTACTATAAATTATCTGGCGCTGAGCATCATTTTTCAGGTCAACTTCAGAAACTAGTGGAGACAAAGTAATCTGAATTTCAGGTGCGCCAATTATTCTAACAATTAGAAATGCACTGACTGATTGCGCGGTAGAGCATCTCGCATTAACAATCAACTGAGTTGATGTTTCGTTATCTGCAAGAACTATTTGAGCATGATCCTGCTTTTCACCAGAAGTTGATAATGGCGAAGTTGTTGTATTTGCTCCAGTTACTTCCCACTCCCATACGCCTGGTGAACTACAAGCATTTGGATTACTTGCTGTTACTGAGAGATTCATTGGGGTACTAGCGTTGTGATTTCTCAGGTCATAAACTGCACTATCTGTATCATCCACAGAATCTGTATATATAGAAACTTCCGTATTACTAGGTGTCGAATTTTCTAGTTGCACTAAAACACTTGCTTTTTTTGTTGTATTGTATGCTAGACTAGCAGTTATTATAAAACTTGATTCTTCATTATCATCAATATTAAACTTCATAGTGTTGTCTTGTGCTTGCACAATTGTGGTTCCAGGTCGTAGTGTACCTAATCCAACTATACTCCATAATATATCAGGTGAAATACCTTCTGGTACACTCACACTGCTAGTTAATGTATTATTTACTGAGCCTTTTTGAAGGCTGATGGTTTCTGGACCGTTTATTTTTATATCAATGTTTACATGTCCAACAACATCTATAGCTGAAAAATCATATATTGTTGAATTATGCACTGATTTTGCCATAACAAATATTGTTTTTGCAGTTTCATCTGGTGCTAAGTGTAAAACTGCGTATTTATCTATATCATCTACCACATTTTGAACCACTCCATCTGCATCAATTTGCTTACCGATTTCAAGAGTCGTACCAGAATTTTCAGCACCAATAATTTGCCAAGTCAACTCAGTAGATACATTACCACTCTTGGCAACCGTTGCTGAAAAGTTCATATAGTGGTTAACTCCCAAAGTTAATGTTTCACCACTAGGTGTAGGCGATTTAGGAGACATTTTAATTGAACCGATCCAGGGATCCTTAGTTCCAAAAGTGCTCACATTAGCATTTCCTAGACTTAGTGATTGAGCTGCTGGGAAATCCTGTGTAGTCCTAAAAGCACCTGCCTCAACACTTAGTTGATATATGGTTGAATAGAGAAAACCAGGTCTAGTACTACCATCATCACTTGAAACAACAAGAGGTGGTGCATCGCCTTGTGGTATAAATTTATCTAGTCCAATTGTTGATGTACAGTTCACACCTTCACCAGTTGCAACATTTTCATCGTCAATTGTGTATCGATATTCATATCTTTTATCAGCTTGATTAGTGCCCATTTCTGTTGCATACAACACAATTTGCTTACCAACAACTGCTCGAACAGTACGGGAGAATTTAAGTCCAATATTTGTAAATCGTGAATCTTCTGGATCGACTAGACCAGTCTTTTTTACTGGAATAGGAGAAGATAAAGAAACAGTTGGAGAATCACTAATAACTGAATTAACTTTTAGATTTGCTGAGTTAACAACACTAAAGTTTGATTCAGACACACCGTCCATATGAAGGACATTTATCGTGAGTTTCCCAGAGTTGTTTGCAATATACAGTTGACCGTTTTGTTTTATATCTACATTATCAATTACTACTTCTTCTCCGTTAGTATCATTAACCTGTATAACGGTATTTCTATTTTTATCAACTACTAAATTTTTAATGTGTACTCCAACTTTTTTTGCCTGATATTTAGAAATGCGAAGAGAATCTGTTCGTACAGTATTTGCATTAAAAAACACATTTCCACCATCTCCAGATTCGCCTCCTTGTCCACCTTTTCCTCGTCCGCCATCTCCTCCATTATCTTGATTACCAAAACCCATACCGCCTTCTCCATAATTCGCATTATAACTACCACTACCACTATCTCCATTTTTTCCGCTCATAGTTGATGCATCAGACTGTCCACCTTCAATTCGTATTTCATCAGAAACAAGTGAATTGTGATTGACCAAAAGTGTTGCATCTCCTCCTCGTCCGCCTTTACCACCTTTTCCGCCAGCACCGCCGCCACCGCCACCACCGCCGCCGCCAGTCGCGCCACAGATGTACGGATTAAGAAGTGGTTTGTATTCACCTTGTGCAAACTCTTTTGACGATCCTCCACCTTTTCCGCCATTGCCTCCATTGCCGCCTTCTCCGCCGATACCGCCTAGTCCAGCACGTACGACTATTCCTGAGTATTGAGCATCTGCATTTTCATCTTGTTCAATTACATCTTCCTGTGGTTCGGTTTCATCTGCATTTTCCCCATCTAATGTTTTGCCAGCACCTCCGCCGCCTCCGCCGCCTCCGCCAGCCCATTTTTCAGAGGTTTGACCAACTACACCATTAATATCTCCACTATTGTGTTCTTCAATGTAGCTAAGAGAATCTCCACCTTTTCCACCAGATGGATAATCTGAGACCTGTCTATCGGAACCGCTTGATGCTGCATTTGATCCACCGCTTGCACCTTTTCCACCATCAAGCATATACCCAGCACCATCAGCACCAGGCCGACCAGCTCCATATTCATCTGCAGTAGCTTCGCAGTCTGCAACAGCAGCACCAAGTGCAGCAGCAAAAATCAATCCATATCCCGCTTGTCCAATAATTGGTATAGCTGCAGCACTTAAAGTATATGAACCAGCATAAGTTTCCATACCATTACCGCCATTACCGCCATCTCCACCGTTTAGTCCATCTTCTCCTCGCCCGCCAGTTTTACCTTGCGCTCCCACTACAGTAAACTGATTTGCGGCATGTGCGACTTGTTTGTCTGGAAATGAAACTAGGGCAATTGAACTACCCACGAATAGGCACAACAACAAAGATAAACTTGTTATTGCTGATGTGCATTTTGCACCATAATTTTCTTTTTTCATCTTAACTCCTTACTTATGCTTACAATAAGTATAACTGCCAAAATGCTTAAAGTCAAGTCAAATCTTTCTTAATGTTGTTTTTTGTATACATAGACGTACATGACTAGTATGTGAATCTACTTTAGAGCGTATTGAAATCTACGAATGTTTTTTTGTTCAAGTTGAGACATACAACACCAGTTAAATAATAAGTATACCGATATAAAAACTACACTTGCTATTATACTAGCCTGTACATTTTTAGCTTCTTGGTCAAAATACTTTGCCTCAAATATTACAACGCAGATGGACGTTGCAGCGCCTAAAAGCGAGTAGATTAAATGGCGCTGGATAATATTATATCCATCTGTGAATTTAATGAACAACTTTTTGGAGTAGTTGTCAACATACAATTTAGCGCAAATATAAACTGTGAAGAATAGTAATACAAGTGCTAAAGTGAGGCTGAATATCAGTGTGTAGATTTTTTGAATCTGATCAGCGATTTTACGATTCACACTATCAACTACTGGACTTACCGTGTTGATGTATTTTGAAACACCTGCATCAACTTGCCGCTTTAGTAGAGAATCGTCCTGGTTCAGATAAAGCGCTCCGCTACTTGCATAATTTGCGAAGTATACTGGAGAACTGGTAAAAAACTTGTAGCTATAGGGCAGGACAAAGAATATAGAATCAACTGCTTGCAGTGAAATAGTACCGTTTTCTACTAGATTTACTGAATCTCCTCGATTGTAATTAACAATATGTTGATTATCTGCGATCTCAATGAACTTTATGTTATTAACAGTTGTCCGGTTTTTTAACCAGTCCTGCATATCTTCTCTTAAAATCTGCTCGTAGTGTATTTTAGCAGTTGGAATTAGAATGTACAAGGCATTATCATCAGGCAGTTGTTTTATTGCATTACCTGCACTATCTTCTAAAGTAGAATGCTCAAGAAATGCATTGTTTATAACCATGTTGTTGTATATATCATCAGATGTTTTATCTCCAAATCCAGGTTGAAGTCCAGCAGGAATCACAGAGAAGTCGTTCTTCGCGCACAGCAATAAATTGCCCTGTTTATCCTCACTCATCATGAAATCTGCTATTTTTTCAGAAGAATTATCTTCTAAAGTTGCCGTTGACAGCGTAATTGTTGAATAATCCTTAACCTTGTCATATTGACCTAGTACAGACATATTCCTACCAGCTAAAGTAATGTCTTCAAAATTGAGTATTAAACCTGTTGAACACAGAATTAGTATTAAAAATGATGAAAAAACTGAGATGATAAAAAGAAAAGTGTTTTTTGTCTTACCTTTAAGAAACTTGACATCTAAGAGGCTGGTTGAAGTAAATAGTTCTGATAATAAATTAGAAACTACGACAAAAGTACAAAAAATAAGTGTAAAAATAAGGAACAATGATGCATAACTGGTAAATAAAGTAAAATGATTGTAGATGCCTAAAAAGATTGCGGAAGCGGAAAAAACTGCGAGAAATGCAATTAAAAAATATTTTATCTGACGAAACAAGAATATAGAAAAGCAGGAAAAATGTGAAATTCCAGTTGATAATAAAATGAATTTCTCTTTTGATCTAGATGAAACAAAATAACATGTTGAAATAAATAATCCTAAAAACATCACCACAACTAGTATACTAAAATTATTGCTGACAATTGTTCGTACTGTATAAAATACTAGCGATTCATTGTTTTTTACAATGCCTTGAGTTTCAAATCCTTTCGCCTTTAGAGAACTAACAACATTTGAAACGCTTTGAAAATCTGGTGCATCCACATTATATATACCAAGAATTGACCTCCTTAATTTCTCAGATTTATCCTCATGGAATGCACTTGAAATCTCTGGACTAAAACTGTCATATTTATGCGAGTTTATGTTTTTTGAAAATTCATCATTATTACCAATATACGAATAAATATTCTTGACTTTATTACCAGAATCAACGAAATAGGTGAATATATTGACCTTATTTTCTTTTGCAACCTCATTTAGAATATCAACACTTTCCTCTTTAGTCAAGCTGTCTGAAATTCCGCTAATATCAAAGGAATATGATGCATTATATATGTGCGTAGACGAGTATAGTTTTAATATAGAAATTGTCAAACCTGACACAAACGTAAATAATATAACGCTCGTAATTACAAAAATTCTGCTTGAAACTTTCTTCATTTAATTCTTATCTGCTTCTTATCTTTTATCGTAAATACTTTTGTACACTGCGAATATACCAACTTATCATGAGTTGAAATTACCACAATTGATCCATTTTCTGCAAGTTTATTAAGCAAATTCATAATAATACTAGTATTTTCTTCATCAAGAGCAGCAGAAGGTTCATCGCACAGGATGAGTTTAGGATTCTTTATTAAGACTTTTGCAAGAGATAACCGCTGTTGCTCACCTCCGCTAAGAGTATAAACCATCGTCATATTTCTACCAGATAGTCCGACTTCAGAAAGTGCATGATTTAGAATTTTTTTCTTTTCTTGAGGGCTTTTCTTCAAGAATTTTAGTGCATACTTTAGATTTTGTTCAGCAGTTTCATCCTCAATTAGACCGTAATTTTGAAATACAAAACCAACTGTGTGCTTATATAACTTGACTCGTTTAAAACCATTGAGCTTTTCAACACTTGAATTATTAAACAGAATTTGACCGCTAGACACGCTCTCAAGTAGCCCAAGTGAATTTAATAGAGTTGTTTTTCCTGAACCACTTTTCCCTGTAAATGCAACTAAATCCTTTGGCAGCAATTCAAAGGAGATATTCTCCCACAATAAATTGCCACCAAAAGACTTAGATATGTTTTTTACTTGAATATGCATGTGCTACTTTTTAATAAGTATTAACGGTATTGACAGTAACTAAATTATTTTTTCCAAAAGCGGTTCCAGAGCCTTTCTCTTTGATAAAACTTCTTCCATCATCAAGGTAGAAACTTGTGTCTCTTTTTATTGCCATAATCATGTTTATATTTTTCCACTTCCCCAAATAACATGCAGAGCCGATAAAGCCGATATCACCTTGTCCAGAAAACAAGCATGCATCAGCATTACTGCATCCATTTACTACATCACCATAAACCATGCTATGATTTTCAACTAAATAATTTAATGCATCTTTTTGGTCTTCTGCGCCTCCAAATACTGCGAAAACTTTAGCATGGAAGTCATCAAAGAATTCAGTTAAAGTATCATCTGGATTATTAAAAAACTTACAATCAACTTGATCAATGCCGATGATTGAGTTTTTGGGATTTTTGTCTGGTCCTGCTAAAAACATAATGCAAACATCATCAGATTTGTTGTTGAGGAAGTTTTCAACATCTTGTTTCGTCTTCAAGTTTTCAGAACCTGTAGCATTGATATACAACTTATCAGCAAGCGTCACCTCGTTTGGACTAGCACTTTCAAAAAATGTTCCAATTTCACCAGCATTGTGAACTACACTAGTTTGATTTGAATAATCATGTAGATAAGGCTCAAGTTGTTGTTTTATGCTCTTAACAAACTCACCTTTTATAGCATTTACACCTTGAGTCGTTGTGCTTGCAAATGCAGTAGCAGTAGCACTACCAACTAGTAGAAGCAACATAGCGCCTGCGCCGATTACTTTTCTGAGTTTCCTCTTCATAGCTTTCCTTTCATTCATTTAATCGTAAGTTTTCTTACATACTTATTATACCACAACTTTAAGCAAATGTCAAGTAACTCTTTTGAAACTGCTGAGTTCAATACAACTGAGTATCAATCAAATTCTTATACTTCTTGATGACCTGATTTCTGCGTAGTTTATTAGAACTTGAAATTAGTTCATCATCATGCGAAAATCCATCTTCTAGTATTATATACCGTTTAATTTGCTCGTCGCGTGAAATTAAATGATTTGTTTTATTTACAGCTTTCTGTACAAGCTTGTCAATTAGAACCTTCGCCTCCCAAGAGTCAAAATCCAAGTTGCAATCAGTAAGTAACTTCTCAACATGTATGCGATCGATAGATACTATAGCACCGACATATGCTCTACCTTCTCCAATAATAAATGCATCCTCAATAATGGGATCTGAAGCAAGTGATTGTTGTATAGGCTCTGGAATTATATTTCTACCAGAAGAAGTAATGATTATATCGCGCATTCTGCCTTCTAGGGTTAGATAACCATCTTCATCAATTTTCCCAATATCTCCAGTTTTGATACCTGAGACCACAATTTCACCATCATGGGCTATTTCTACATTTTTATCAGAGACTACTTTTCCAGCAGTTTTGAACTTATTAGCATATGGAAGGTTCATGGATACAATTCCACCAACTTCCGTTAAACCATAGCAGTCATATGCTCCAATACCTAAATTATCAAAGAACTTCAAAAGTTCAAGATCAGGTTTCTGTCCAGTAGAAAATGTTGCACGTAATTGACCTCCAAAAAGGTTGCGCATTTTATTTGCGAACTTCTCATTTGCTTGTCCTTTTTTTGTTAAATGTACTGCACGATTATGCAACAACTTGCTAAACCATCTCTTCTGGACTGCATCAACAATTTCGCGATACCAAGAATCGTATACTTTTGGCACTACTAATGCAAAATCAGGACGGAAATACTGCATATCCTTAAAAGTTTCTCGGATTCCAGGTGTAATCCCAATCTCAATTCTCCCATAAATGCACATATAGATAAAAATACGAGGTACAATATGCGCAAGAGATAGAAAACTTAGGTATTTTTTCATATTAAGTGTTTTGTCAGAACTTAAAAAATTAAAGCTGTTGATGATGTTGTTAATTAAATCTTTATGTATAATTGTGTATCCTAACTGCATACCATCAACTCCAGATGTATAAACAATTGAAGATATATCATTAGGTGAAGGTTTATACTTATTAAAATCAATATCTAGGATATCGCACTTCTTGGTATTTTCAATTGCTGAGTGCAAGTCACATGCAGTAATTATTGTCAAAGCATGATTATCTACTTCTAAACAGTTCAGATTTTTAGCATAGCGCTCGTTAAAAGCGTATGCAACTTTTGCTTTTAATTCTTTTAGTATATGCGTCAATTGGTATTTTGGAATAGTTTCGGCAACTGGAGCAACAACAATTCCAACCAACTGTGCAGCAAAATCCAGTAGAACAGTTTCATATGTACTACGAGCCAAAATCAACAACTTATCGCCCTTCTTCATCCCCAAAGTTAGCAGGTAATTGGCAACAACCTTGACTTCAAGCTCAAAGCGTCGTGCAGTCAAACTGTGCCATTTTCCTGCAACTGTGTGCGAATGCGAGTGTGGAGGGATTTTGTATTCAAAAAGAATATTGTCCGGGTCAAACGACAACCTGTAATCCAGAAGTTCTGGAATTGTCTGAATATTCACAGTTGTTTTCCACTTCTTCTACTTGCAACTGCATCTGCAAGTGTATCTATAACTTCCGCTGTTGTATTCCAATCTACACAAGGATCAGTTATTGACTTGCCATAAACCAACATTTGATGTGGCGCAGCTTTCTGAGTTCCAGATTCAAAGAAACTCTCCATCATAATTCCACTAATTCCTTTTTCTCCGTTGGCAATTCGTTCAGCAATAGAATTAAGGACTTGAACTTGCCTAATCTCGTTTTTGTTAGAATTTCCATGTGCCGCATCTATAACCACACCAAACTGGGTAGTCTTAGGTGCTTGTGTTAAATTTGACAAAGAAAGCGCCTCTTCCACAAACTCTGGATAGTAGTTAGGTCCAGAATTTTGTCCTCGCAAAATAACATGAGTTGCATCATTTCCGTCAGTTTCCACACACACTAAATGCCCATCGTTATTAACACTCAAAAAAGTGTGTGTAACACTCGCACAAATACATGCGTCAATTGCTGCCTGGATACTACCAGAAGTGGTATTTTTGAAACCAACTGGCATAGATAGTCCAGAAACTAATTGTCGATGAACTTGACTTTCTGTTGTTCTCGCTCCAATTGCACCCCAAGAAATTGTATCAGTTGTATACTGAGGAGAAATTGGATCTAAAAACTCAGTTCCAATGCCAATGCCAGCATTCAAAACATCTAGTAGGACTTTTCTTGCAGTTCGTAAACCTTTTTCCATGTTATATGTACCATTGATGTCTGGGTCATTTATCATCCCCTTCCAACCTAAAGTAGTTCTAGGTTTTTCAAAGTACACACGCATAATTATCAACAACTTATCTTCATACTCTCTTGCTTTTTCAGCTAAATGTTCTGCATAATCAACTGCAGCTTTTGCATCATGAATTGAACAGGGTCCAATAACACAGAAAAGTCTATCATCATCACCATTTAGAATATCAACAATTTCGGATCTATTCTGCACAATAAAACTAGCTTGCTCGTCATTTAGGCGAAACTCATTTAGCAGGTCATTTGGAGGAAGAATTTCTGTTAACTTACGGATTCTCAAATCTGATGTTTCAAGCATACTACAACCTTTCAATAAGAAGTTCAGCAATTTGAATTGTATTTAATGCTGCACCTTTTCGTAAATTATCACTGCATATAAACAACTTAAGACCTTTTTTGTTGAGTTCACCAGTAGAATTTAACTCTGGATCTGCACCTTCAAGTGAATAATCTTGACGAATTCTACCAACCAAACTCGGATCTTTTCCAACTGATAATTGAGGTGTTGGAACTCCTGCAATGTCTGCACCAGCTTTTGCTCCTTTTCCACTTGTTTCAACACCACTGCCAATTTTGTCCTCTAGTGAAGCAGCAACTTGGTCAATATCTGCAGTTCCAAATACTTCAACACCTTCAGCATCTTCAAGAATTTGTACAGCTTCTTGGGGCGTAATGTCATTTGCAAATTCTGCTGCAATAGAAAGTGAATGTCCTGTAAAAACCGGAACGCGTACGCATGTTCCTTCAACGCGCAAATTTGGAGCATGCAAGATTTTTCTGGACTCAAAACGCAACTTCTGCTCTTCATCAGTCTCCAATTTTCCATCATCAACTAAATTTCCAGCATACGGTATAACATTGAACGCAATAGGTGCAGGAAACTTAATAGGTTCAATTTGAGCGATATTTTCTGGATCTGTAACCAATTTTTTAGCATCCTGTGAAACTATATTAGTTGTAGTATCTGACAATTCGTTAACTCCTGCAACTCCCATTCCTGAAACTGCTTGATATGTGCTGATTACTAGTCGTAATAACTCTTTTCTACGATGTAGTGGATTAAGAACTGGCATGGCAGCCATAGTTGTGCAATTTGGATTTGCAATTAACCGTTTCTGTAATAAACCAGCAAGTTCATCATCTCGATCTGTACTATATCCAACATTGTCAAAAAGTTGCTCAATATCTTCTGGATTTACTTCACTAACTATTAGCGGAACTTCTGGATCTTTTCTCCAAGCTGATGAATTGTCAATAACTATTATGCCAGCTCTAGCGAAAACAGGTGCATATTTTTTAGACACACTACCACCCGCAGAAAATATAGCAATATCAACCCCTTTTAGTGTTTCTGGAGTTTGTTTGTCTATATCTTCAACGCTAATTGTATTAGAAAAATGCTCGTTTACAAACTGGATTTGTTTTCCTTCAGATCTACTAGATGCAAATAACCTAAGCGTAGAAATCGGAAAATTCCTAGTTTTCAAAATGTTTAGCATAACCTGACCTACTTGCCCAGTAGCGCCGCAAATAGCTAAATTAATCTGTCTCATTTCTACATTATATCATACAACTAGAGTCCCATGCGTAATTTTTTCTTAAGGTAATTCAATGTATTATCAAAAATTAGCCACTTAATATAAACTTAATATTGATTCGTGCTATAATGTTAACCAGATATTAGTATAAGGAGTGCAATATGATAAATCCGCAACACATTTTGCTAGCGGCTGATATAACATCACAAGACGGTTTCTTGGCTGGTAATGGTGCATGGATGCTAACCGCTGCATCTTTTGTTTTGCTTATGACACCTGCTGTAGCATTCTTCTATGGTGGCATGTGTCGCAGCAAGTCTGTTTTGAATATGTTAATGCTTTCTGCAGGAGCTATGATCGTAGTATCAGTAGTTTGGCCACTGTGGGGTTATTCAATAGCTTTTGGATCTGAGGACCATATCGGGCTGTTTAGTAATCCATTTGAGAATTTTTTACTGAACAATATTGTAGAATCGCATAATGGAACATTTGGAGTTGTACCAGGCGCAGGTTTACATCCAGATAGTTATGCAGGAACAATTGATGTTGCATTTCAATTGACATTTGCGGTAATAACTGTTGCTCTAATTTCAGGCGCGATTGCAGAACGTGTCAAGTTTTCCACATGGCTTATATTTGTTGCTCTTTGGGTTACTTTTGTTTATGCACCAGTTGCTCATATGGTATGGGGTGGCGGACTTCTTTCTGGAGCTGAGAACTCGGTATCATCCTTCTTGTTCGGAGGTAATAGAGGCGAAAAAGATCAGTGGATTGCAAATGTTGTGCCGCATGACTTTGCAGGAGGAACCGTTGTTCATATAAATGCTGGAATTGCCGCGCTTGTTACAATACTGATTATAGGAAAGCGTAAGATGTTTGGAAAAGAAACTGTTCGTCCGCATAATCTGCCATTCGTTATGCTCGGTGCGTTTTTGCTGTGGTTTGGCTGGTTCGGGTTTAATGCTGGGTCCTCATTCGGAGCAAATGATGGTGCAGGATATGCATGGATTTCAACATCTGCAGCAACTGGTGCAGCAGCACTTGGTTGGCTCATAACTGAACGCATTCGTGATGGCAAGTTTACTTCACTTGGTGCTGCATCTGGTATAGTTGCTGGTCTAGTTGCGATTACGCCCGCAGCAGATGTAGTTAGTCCTGGTTATGCAATTTTACTTGGTATTATTGCAGGTGTTCTATGTTGTCTAGCAGTTGGATTAAAAACCAAGTTCAATTATGATGACTCACTTGATGTTGTTGGCGTGCATTTTGTTGGTGGTTTAGCAGGAACTGTGTTAATTGGTTTTTTTGCAACAGAAACTGGGATATTTAACGGTGGCGGTCCTAAGCAACTAATTATACAGGTACTTATCGCACTAATAGCGATTATCTACTCTGGTGTTATTACAGCAATAATTACATTTGCACTTGAGAAGACAATTGGTTGGAGAGTTACAGAAGATGAAGAAGTTTCTGGAATAGATTATGCAAATCATGGTGAAACTGCTTATGACTTTGTTGCATCGTCAGGACTAGGAAAATAAGGAGAAGATATGAAACTGGTTACAGCAATTATACAACCACATCGTTTAGATGAAGTAAAGAGCAATTTGGAGCTTGTCGGTATACATGGCATGACTGCTTCTGAAGCAAAGGGCTTTGGGCGACAAAAGGGACATACGGAAATATACAGAGGTAGTGAATACACTGTTGATTTAGTGCCCAAAGTGCGCCTTGAAATTGTATGCGATGATGCAGATGCTATAATTATAACTGATGTGATTACACGTAGTGCATCAACTGGCAAAATTGGAGACGGAAAGGTCTGGATTACGCCACTTGATGATATTATCCGAGTTCGCACTGGCGAGCGTGGTATTGTGGCAATTTAGCCAACAGTGAAACGTCGCAAAATTACACATGATGATGGAGTTGCTGCCATCATTAGGGTTGTTTCTGCACAAAATGTTGATGATATAGATGAACAAGATATTCAACTTGTCTGTCGTTATCTACTTCAGGAGTTAGAGATTAGTGCTGAAGGTGCAAGTGTAGAAGTTCGCATTCCTCCTTATGGCGCAATTCAGTGTATACAAGGCTCTAATCATAGGCGCGGAACTCCACCAAATGTTGTTGAAATGCCCCCCATGGTGTGGATTAAGGTAGCAACTGGGCAAATTGACTTTCTGGACCATATAAGTTCTGGTGATATATACGGCTCTGGAGAACATTTTGCATCTGTTGCAAATTTTCTACCTATTGTGCCTCTGTGTAGTCTGAAATCTTTATAACATCAAAATAGATATCACCAAGTCGGACTCGCTCATTCTCATGAATTTCAACTGGATCGCCGTTTATGACTTGTTTTTCAAACTCCTCATCTCCTGCAATAAAAGTACCATTAGTTGACTCTAAATCTTCAATTAGAAGTTGACCATTTCCAGTAACTGCTAATGCAGCATGAGTTTTTGATACCGTTTTGGTACTATCATCAACAACTAAAAGTTTAGCACCTTCAACAACACTTGAATCTGGATTACGCCCAATTAGGCAAAACCCATCAACGTTGAATACCTGACCATTTTGAAATGTTAACTGATACATCATCTGTAACCTACCTTTCTAAACTACCCTACTATCGTCACATTCATCATGAAATAGCATCTCCTACTACTTCTTCTGCCTGTTTTAATACTTCCTCAAGGTGATCTTCACCCTTGAAACTTTCGGCGTAAATTTTATAAACATCTTCAGTTCCACTAGGACGACATGCAAACCACGCACTTTCTGTAACTACCTTCAAACCACTAATTGGTGCATTATTTCCTGACGCTTTTGTAATCTTCTCCAAGATTTTATCACCTGCTAAGTCTTCTGCAGTAACTTGTTCTGGTGACAAATTCTTTAGTTTATTCTTCTGCTCAAGTGTTGCTACTGCATCAACTCGCTTATACCAACTTTCTCCATATTTCTCAATTAACTTGCGATAATGTTCTGCTGGATTTTTACCAGTTTTTGCAATAATTTCACTAGCTAAAAGATCCATAATTGGTCCATCTTTATCAGTAGTCCAAACTTTCCCATTAAAACGCAGAAAACTAGCACCAGAGGACTCTTCTCCCCCAAAACCAAGTTCTCCATTTATTAGGCCTGGTACAAACCATTTGAAACCAACAGGAACTTCAGTTAACTTATCACTTGCAATTCCTTTAGCAACTCGATCAATCAGCCCAGAAGAAACAAGTGTCTTGCCAATTTTAATATCAGATTTCCAGTTAGGCCTAGCACCTGAATATAAATAGTTGATGCATACTGACAAGAAGTGATTTGGGTTCATAAGACCAGGCAAATATTTGCCATTAGGGTCAATACTTGGTGTTTGAGTTTCTGCGGATAACATATTAGGTAGTACAATTCCGTGTCTATCAGAATCAGCATCATTACCAGTTAGAATATCAAAAGGTGCAGCATGAATGAATCTATCAACAACTCCTTGCATAGAATATGGACTAGAGCAATCCATGCGAATCTTTGCATCCCAATCTAGTGTGATGTTGGGGAATTTAGGATCAGCAACAGGATTTAGAACAGTTAAGTCCAACTTGTAGATTTCGGCAATTAAACCCCAATATTCAAGTGATGCACCACCTAGTGGGTCTGCACCAATTTTTACACCTGCTTTTGAAATCGCATCAAGATCAACAACATTTTTTAAATCTTCAACATATATTTGGCGGTAGTCATATCTAGTGACTAGTTCTGAATCTAGTGCAGTTTTAAAATCTACTCTTGGTATGTTCTTATATCCCGCTCGTAGTATTTCATTTGCGCGTGCAGCAATCCAATTTGTTGCATGAGTATCTGCAGGACCTCCATGAGCCGCATTGTACTTAAAACCACCATCAGTTGGAGGATTATGTGAGGGTGTTACAACAATTCCATCAGCAAGATCATGAAAAGTTGATGGATTTTGCTCACTCGCATTAATCGCTTGAGGATTTATAACACCATCTTTTGAGTTGTAGCGTAAAATGGCATGTGAAATTGCAGGAGTTGGCACAAACGAATCGTGTATATCCAACTTTATGTGAACTCCAAGTGCAGCCAAAGTCTCAACTGCAGTTTTCAATGCTGGTTCAGATAATAAATGTGTATCAGCACCAATAAATAACGGACCTTGTATACCACTAAACTTTCGGTATTCTGCTATTGCAGCAGACATTGCAACAATATGAGCATCATTGAAGGAGCTTAAAAGAGATGATCCACGATGACCTGATGTTCCAAATACAACTTTTTGCGTTTCGTCGTCCACATCTGGCACATTTTCGTAAAACGCATCCAAAACCCTAGTGACATCAATCAAGTCACCTTTTAGTGGTATTTTACCAGCACGCGCATCAATCATAAAAACTCCTTACAGTATTACTATTCAATTATACCATATTTTTAACTACTTTATCAAATTTTCCTACTAAACTTGGTATTTTCCAACTTCTGAGGAATTCGTCAACTTCATCTAGTCTAGGATTTTTGCATCTAAGGTCATCAATTGCATACTCTAAAGGTGCGTCTCGTAATAACTCGTTCACTTTTCTGTTTAGACGAACTTGTTCAATAGATTTACACAGACTTACTCCTATTTTCCCACCTACCTTATTTGCGTTGTTCAGCAATTTCTCCAAGTTTCCATATTCTCTTAGTAATTTTGCACCAGTTACTGGACCAATTCCATGAACGCCTGGTATATTATCAGCATTTTCGCCAACTAATGCTGCAAGTTCTGGGTATTGGTCTGGATAAACACCATATTTGTCAAATACATAGCTTGTATCTAAGACTTTAAATCCGCCATATTGATTAGTAGATAAAACTGTGGTATTTTCACAAATCAACTGATACATATCGCGATCAGATGAAAATATACTAGTTTTATACGACTTATTATTCGCTTGATGTGCCAAAGTTGCAATAATATCATCAGCTTCATAGCGTTCCAACTCTAAAATTGGTATACCAAGAAGTTTTATGAGTTCTCTAACTGGCTCCCGTTGTGCAATTAACTGCTCAGGAGTTGGCGGACGACCATCTTTGTACTGAGGAAGTAAATCAAGGCGATGGCCAGATCGTGAAATATCATAAGCAAATACAACAATATCAGGTTTAATATGTCCAAGAATTTTGATAATAAATTTAGCAACTCCAAAAACACAATTATTAGAAGTAGTTTCATCAATCATGTACTTTTCCATAGAATAACCATAAAATGTTCTAAACATAACAAATGACCCATCTATTAGTAGTACTTTTTTTGCCTGGTAAAACTCAGAATTTATATCACTAAACATTTCAAACATAGATTCCACCTCCAAAGTGATCAAACGCATTACTGAGATCATCATCAAGCAAATCTATTGCCTCAACTTCATTTTCTCCTTGTTCTATAACTTCTCCAATAACATTCCATGAGTTGTTTAATTCAACATCAGGTGGAAAACATGCTAAAAGTGCATGATCCTCGCCACCAAAATAGTATTCTTGCTTGGGCACGCTCTCCTCTGCGGAGAACAACTTTATAGTAACTCCACTTGCTTTAGCAATTCTTGATGCGTCTTTAAACAGCCCATCAGAGGTGTCAATCATTGCTCGTGCGCCATTTTCAGATGCCCATATTCCTTGTGCATAATTAGGTGTTGGATATAGAAAATCAGTTATATTTTGATCATCTATTTGAGTATTAACCAGCCCAGATTTTAGCTTCTTGAAACCAATTGCACTTGAACCTATTTTACCACAAACTGCTACTTTATCACCAACTTTTGCGCCACTTCTTGTAACAGGTTCACGACCATCAAGGCTTCCTAATACAGTAACCGCAATAGTTAGAGCACTTGATTTTGACAAGTCTCCCCCAATAACAGCAACACTATTTTTTTCTGCTACATTTTTGAACGCATTTGCAAAATCCAACAACCATTGAGACTCAAGTTCAAGAGGCAATCCAATTGCAACAACCATCGCAACTCCCCTACCTCCCATAGCAGCAACATCGGCTAGATTCTGGGCAAATGCACGATATGCAATATCGCAGGCAGAAGACCATTCCAACTTAAAATGAACATCTTGTACTAAAATATCTGTTGAAATAACAAGATCTTGTTTTTGGCGTATGACCGCGCAATCATCGCCAATTCCAACTAGAACTTCATCGGTCAATGTTGAAGTAAAAATACTTTTTAACTGCTTAGTAATTTTATCTTCATACACTTGCAAATTTACCGCAGTCCTTTCGGTCTATTAAGTGCCTCTTGAATTAGGCTATCAAGTAGTTGACTAAAACTTAGACCATCTTTAGCTACAAGAGATGGAAACATTGAACTTTCTGTAAAGCCTGGAAGAGTATTTATTTCGTTTATATATACATCTCCTTTTGTGGTCAAAAACATATCAACCCTAGAAAGTCCTTCTGCGTCAAGTGCTTCAAACGCTTTTAGGGCAACCTCCAAACAATGTTCTTGATTTTTATGATCCATAGCAGGATTTACAATAAGTTTTACACCGTTCTTGGAAATATATTTAGTGTCATAGTTGTAAAAATCACTTTTTGTAGTCTTAATTTCTCCTAGTGTAGATGTTTTTGCCGCATAATGATCTCCAAGAAGTGCGCATTCAATTTCACGACCTTCAATCCCCTGTTCAATAATAACTTTTGGATCCATACTTGCTGCTTTCTCAATAGCAGGCAGTAAATCTTGTTCCTTTTGAACCTTGGAAACACCAAAACTTGAACCACCACGTGCTGGTTTAACAAATACCGCTTGTTTCCAGTTGTTGCTAAAATCTTGTACTTTTTTAAGAACTTCTTCTGCTAACACAAAGTCTTTTCTCAGTTTCATACGACCTCTTCGATCTTCTACAAGTTGAATTCGCAAAGTCACCCACGGAGCAACTTTAAGTCCCGCTTGCTGGCAAATTAACTTGGTGAAGTGTTTATCTTGTCCAACTGCAGATGATAATATGCCACAACCTGCGTATTTAATACCAAACATCTCAAAAAGTCCTTGAATTGAGCCATCTTCACCATATGGACCGTGCAATAATGGTAAAACAACATCAAGATTTAGTCCCTTATGCTTGGCTTTAAACTTCACGATATTACTATTAAACTTGTGCTTTCCTATTGCATTTGAAACTTCAGGCATAGCATATTTTCGTCGTCCACGCTTATTGAGTAGTTTAGGTTCTAGTTGCTCTGGCGAATCCCGAACATAAAGCCAAGTGCCTTCTTTTGTTATTCCAATTGGTACAACTTTATACATTTCGCGGTTTAAAGCACGTAGAACGCCAGCAGCAGTTAAACATGAGATACTATGTTCACTTGACACGCCACCGAAAACCACACCAACGCGTACTAACTTGTTGTCTTCCACACTACTATTATAGCACATTTCTTGTCTGGGCTTCCCAACCTACTTGACAAGCGGGGGGGGGGTGATATAATAGACATATTATGGATTATAGGAGATGTGGTTGATGAACAAGAACGCGTATAGAAATAGCAAACTAGCTGAAAAAAACAGTGCGGAAAACAGTGCGGAAAACAGTGTAAGCTGTAAACAACTTGCGCAAGACAATCTGCATGTTGCTAAATCTAGCACAAGTATAAAAAAGCGCGATGTAAATCGCTCTGGGTTTAGCACAAGCACACAGAATATACGGAATATGCACAATTTTCGCAATTTTCATGCAAAAATTACTCCACTTATTGCTGTATTTGCACTAGTTGCATTTTCAATCTTCATCGGTATAAAACTACCAGCATTCGCAGAAGACCACGTGCAAACTCATTCTGCTGGGCAAGATTTGGAGTCAAATAGCCCTATAACGCATTTAAACACGCAAATTAGCGCGCAAGTACCTTCACGTGTACAAAGTACTACTATAACCCCTCAAGCAAGCACAGGCGCAAATATCGAACTTTCAGACGGAGACGAAACAGCAACAAGTGGTACAGGTTGGACTTATGCAGATGGCGTATACACAATCAACAGCGGTGCAACTGCAGACGCGAACCTCACAATTACAGGTACAACCACGAACAAGCGAGTAGTTGTGGCAAGCTCAGCAACTGCGACTGTTACGCTGAATGGGGTGAGTATTGACCAGAGCGGTAAAGAAGACGCTTCAGGATCTGTTTTTAGTATTAGTGCTGGTGCAAATGTGACTATCAAGCTACAAGGTAACAATACATTAAAATCTGGACGAAATGTTGAATATACAGGTTACGCAGGACTAAATGTACTAGGCGGATCAACTTTAACAATTGAGAGCGTTGCTGGAACTGGAAGTACAGAAGGGAGTTTATCTGCAACTGGCGGAAGGGATGGCGCTGGTATTGGCGGTAATGATAATTATTCTGGAGGACAAACAAGAGGACAAACAGTTGGAACGATAACTATCAACGGCGGAACAGTAACTGCAAATGGTGCAGCAAATGGTGCTGGTATTGGTGGAGGAGATCATGGTGAAGGCGGAAGTGTCACTATTAACGGCGGAACAATAACAGCAACTGGTGGTGGTTCTTCAGCTGGCATTGGCGGTGGCTTGTATGGAGACGGCGGAAGCGTCACTATCAACGGTGGAACAGTAACTGCAAATGGTGCAGCAACTGGCGCTGGTATAGGTGGAGGTGCCCATGGCTCTGGCGGTATAATTACTATAACTAATGGAACAGTCACTGCAAATGGCGGTAGTTCTGCGGCTGGTATAGGTGGTGGAGAATATGGCGAAGGCGGAAGTGTCACTATCAACGGCGGAAAAATAACTGCAACTGGCGGAGTGGATGGAGCTGGTATTGGTGGAGGTGTCTATGGAGACGGCGGAAGTGTCACTATTAACGGCGGAAATATAACTGCAACTGGCGGAAGGGATGGCGCTGGTATTGGCGGAGGATATAATGGCTCTGGAGGAGATATCACAATTGAAGGTGGAGTAGTTATTGCAATTGCAGGTGAAAGTGTTTATGATAAAGGTAGCATTGGGGGCGTTAATTCTAGTCCTACTGACGGTTCAACCGTAATTTCAGGCGGCACAGTTATTGGAATAGGCGGTCAAATTGGCTATTCCAACACAGGTGGTACGACTATCACTAATCACCCCGTAATCCTAGCACCAGGTGGCATCAACGGCAAATCATCATCTGAACCAAATAACGGCATACTAATCGGCAGCGATGTATCAATTTCAGGCACTGATCCCATAACCGTCACCATCAACATAAACCTAACCATACCAAGTGGTGCAACTTTCACAATTCCAGAAGGCGTAAAAGTAGTTGTTCCAAGTGAAGTAACTTTAACAGTTGATGGAAAAGTAGATATTGCTGGTGAACTAGAGAATGAAGGAAATATAGCTATTGAAGATAATGCAGATGTAGTAATTGAAGATGGCGGAACAGTTACAGGAGATGGAACAGTTACAGGTAAATTCAACGGCTCTGATGTATCTGAACTACAACTAGCATCAAAAACAAGTACAAGTATAACTATAAACCCAGCAACTTTGTTGTCTACAACAGGACAAGATATAGAATATGCAATATCTACGGATTCAACTGCTCCAACAAGCGAAAGCGACTGGTATTTAGCAACTTCTGAAGGCGTTATTACAATTGAAGATAGCAAAGTGTCGTTTACTGGCCTTGTTCCAAACACCCAGTATTATATCTTCGCAAGATCTAAAGAAAATGCCACGCATAAAGCAGGTACAGCAAAACAACTAGAAGTTAAAACAGAAGTTGATCCAAACGCGCCTGTTAATCCAGCAACTCCAACTACACCTGATAATCCTGCAAGTGGTTCAAACCCTAGTGCAAGCAACACAAGTACAATAGGCGCAGTTGCACAAACTGGTGTTCCTGCTAGTTTACTTGTTGTGGTTATGTTGATGTTGTTGGTGGTTGGTGCGGGAATGCGCAAGCGGAATGATTTGCAGGCAAATCGCGTAACTTATCGCAAGGCGTAGATTATACAGGTACAAGCAAAAGTAGCATGATTTATTTCATAAATCGCAGTTGAACTTGCAGTACTAGTGTGCGCAAGCACTAGGAGGAAACTGAGTGATTTATTTCATAAATCACACTGCTAGATTTGTGCGCGAGGAAAACCGTATAATGCAAAAACTTGCATTACGCCACTAGATCTGTGCGCAAGCAAATGCACGCGCTGTGAGGAGAAAGTGTGATTTCCTAAAACAAATCACGCTACCAAACTGCTGGTACTGCCATATTACATGCGCGCAGAGGTGGAGTGATTTGCGCAGCGAATTACGCAATTGAACTTGTGACTAGCGCGTACAAGCACCAGAAGGAAGCCGCGTGATTTATGATATAAATCACACTGTTAAAGCTTACTTGGGCAAGTAAGCACATGTACAAGCAAAAACCGTGTAATGCAAAAACTTGCATTACACCGCTAAAACCTGCAAGTTGTGGATCATACGAGCAGAAACAGATATAGCGATTTGCGTAGCGAATCACGCAACTTTACTAGGCTAGTTGTCTTGATCCTTCAATGTTCTTTTTATACTTTATTAAAAAAAAGTAAACTTAGAGCAAATATGTGATATAATGGTGCATATGGTTGCGAGTCAAAAGTATTTTTTTAATACAAAACAGGATTACAAGTGGTCACATTTAAGTTTGTGTGTTCTTGAGGTATTTTTTGAAACAGATGCCTTAACTACAACTTCTATTAAGCCAATAATAAAGCGGTATGCGGATTTTGCCAATCTTCAGGATATTGATAATCTTGAAAACCACGAAAACTTCAAGGAGCAAACTTTATCTCAACTACTTCAAAGCATTACGAATATGAGTGCAGCTAGTCGTGAAACTATTTTCAACCAGAAAAATTTATCATCACTTACTACTTTTATCAGCATGCTCATTAAGCAGAAGATTGAAGTACTTGACGATCTGAGAGCAATTTTAGGTGATGAGGAAAAAATTGGAGTACTTGAGGAAAAAATTAAGCGACTTGGTTATGTGAATAAGTTTACGAATGCCATTATGACCGAACTATTGGGGAGACAGGAGATTATTATGGAGAAAGAGAAGAAAACAACTCAAGCTGAAAGTTCGAAACAAGTTGGACAAAAATGGACTGGTAGTCGCCAGAATAAAAGAAGTGTTGCACCTCAAGTTATACAGACTAAGTCACACAAAGTTAAGTTATATCCTGCTCTAAGTGGTGATGTGTTATATGGTGTATTAAGTATATCTTTACTAGTTCTTGCAATAATACTTGCTATCGCTGGGTCTGGATTTTTAGGAATATTTGATATTTCAATAAATGCACAATGTATATCTGCGGTCACTCAAGGAGCACAAGTTACTTCAATTTGTGAACATAACGAGACATATTTAAACACTGGATACACATTATTTGGTATTGCTGGCGTTGTGTTTGCAATAGGAGTAGGTACACTTGTTCGGTTCATAAAACTTCAGTCGCATAATAAATTTGCTGCTGCACACAATGCATTTGAACTTACGCACTACGAATTAACGAAGAGGTAATCATATTAAGTTATTAAACGATATTGAGAATAAATGGGTACTTTCGCGAAATCGTTTTGCAATCATAAAGCGTAAGTATACACTTGGTCTTATTCCATATATCTCATATGGCAGTGAACAAGAAGTACAAATACTACTACGTTCAGTTCTGAAACCACCAAAAAGAACAAAGTCTGCAATTTTGAGGCGCGGATTTTCACAACTTTTTACTAAGCAGGCACCAAATGTTGATGTTGAAGTCATATTTGATGATGATGAAAAAGGGCAAATTTTGTGTACAAATACTGGTGGATACATTGACCAGAAACTAAAAGTTAGCCTTACTCCTGGTCTACATAAGGTACGGTATAGAATTGCAGATGATTATATATTGCATCCAAAAAATCCAAAAAATACAGTTGCAATTTCAAAAAAGCCTGATGAAAGTATATCGTGGGACTCAAAGGTGCTGATAGTATCTAGTAATCAAACAATTGGAATCATCAGCGATATAGATGACACGATTATGGTTAGTCAAGTTCCGTTTAGCTTTGTTGCTGCATTTAAACTACTTCTTGGAAACCCGCATAAGCGTAAAGTTGTAAAAGGCATGAATGAGCTTTTTGAAACTATTTATGAGTTGTGGCCAAATGCATTTACTATTTATCTCTCTGCAACACCTTGGAATATGTACGATAGTAGTAGAAATTTCATCTCAAAGTTTAATTTTCCATTTGGACCTTTAATATTACAGGATTTGGGACCTAGTGCGAATAAGATATTTGAGTCATCAAAGAAACACAAACATGAATATATGAGCAAGCTATTAGAGGATTTCCCCAATGTAAAATGGATTCTAATTGGTGATAATGGACAGCATGATCAGCAAATTTACCGCACAATCTCTAAGTTGTTTCCAGGGCGTATACTGGCTATACTTATTCGGCAGTTAACTCCACTTAATACGCTTAAAAATGATAATACAAGCGTTCCCAATTTGCTCGCACCGAATGGATTCATGTTATCAAAGCAGTTAATAGAAACGTTCAATGAAAAACACTTTACTAGCATTTTGGCGGACAAGAGTGATAAAACTTGAAGTAGTAAATATAATAACTTTGTGGTTCACCGCTATTATGACACAAGTTTTCGTAATACTTATTAAAAGATAAAAATAATGATTAGTATAAATGCATCATATGAAGAGCTGAATAATACAATAGTCATATGAAATTGAGAATAAGGTACAAGAAGATGCAAAATCTGATATAATGTAGGTAGTATGAATTCTACTGCTCGAACATCTAGGTTAGTAAAAAATGGTACTAGCACATCTGCTAGGAAACCATCTGTGAGTGGATCTGCACGCACTGCGCGGAAACCATCAAGTTCGAGCAAGAATCAAACAACGCGGTTGAAAAATGTACAAGGTGAATTTGATCTTGGTGATAAAGAGTTCAATGATCGCAGCTTGTTTGTTAAATTTTTCGCGTGGAAGCATTCGCGTGATCTTGGCGGTATATTTCTACTGTCAATTTGTATTGCGCTTATTGTACGCGAGTGGTTTGGCATTTCGGCAGTAATTCTGGACTTTTTACATCTAGTTATTTCTGGCGCTGTTGGTTCCGTAGTCATTTTAATGCCAATAGTGTTCGGTTGGCTTGGAGTTCGGGTCGCATTGAGCAAGTTTAAGGGTGCAGATAATGGACGAATTAGTATAGGTATACTATGTGTTTTAATCTGCGTCTGCTCCCTTATTTCTGTTGCTCACAATAATCCAACTCCTGCAACTAGTATGAGTGCAGTTGATTCTAGTGGTGGTATTCTTGGATATGTTTTTGCAGCACCTTTATCCGCTGGGCTAACCGTCTATTGCGCAGTACCAGTTTTTGTGCTAATTGGTGCATTTGGACTGCTCGTTATTACAGCAACTCCATTTAGTCAAATACCATCGAAATATACCACACTTAAAAGTAGGATTGCTCAACACAAGGAGAATGCAGCGATGCTCTCAAGATCAACTGCACAGCAGAAAATGAAACTAGAAGAAGATGACTCTGATCTGGTATTAGCACCAGGTGTTCCTACGCATGGACAATCAACAGTTTCCGAATCACTAGAAGCTGAAAATTCAGGTGAAATTGTTGCTGCAGCTGCTACAGCAGTAGCAGGGCACAAGATTTGGAAGCATATTGCAAAACTCTTCAGAAATCGCAAACATCAAGATGAAATGTGTGATGAGCACGTTGACACTCCAGTAAAAGAAGAAGATGAAGACAGTAGTAATATGCCAGTTCCTTTTGATAGTCCACTTGAAGATGTTGTAGATACTATAGATGACATTCCTCCTGAGCCTGAAGTTACACCATCTAGTATTAACGCTAATTCTGTTGTGCAAAATATTGCGCTTCATCCATTTGATGTATACACTGGGAATTTAGTTGATGATTTTGATTTGGCTTCACTTGACTATACACAAGCGCAGTCTCTTGCAGATTTAGTTTACAATAGTGAAGCACAAGTAGATAGTAGTCGTTTTCCAAAAGTTGACCTTGAACTAGACAATAATTCTGAGTATGAGTCACAAATTCCAAGTAGTAATATGGCAGTTTTGGGAAATGTGGTTGGCGCAAACAGGCAAAATGTTTATCATCTTCCTAAAGGTAATCTGCTAGCCAGAGGTGGTGTTTCAAAAGATGATGTTGAGGCAAGTAAAGCAATTATGGAAGTCCTGACTGCTCTATTTGCTGAATTCAAAGTTGATGCAAGAGTTACTGGCTATAATCGAGGTCCAACTGTTACATGTTATGAAGTAAAATTAGGTACAGGAGTAAAAGTTGAGAGAATTACTGCATTGATGAACAACATAGGTTATGCAGTAAAATCAAATCAAGTTCGTATTCTAAGTCCAATACCTGGTAAATCCGCGATTGGCATTGAAATTCCCAACAAAGAGCGTGAAATTGTACTATTAGGGGATGTTCTTGAGTCAAAAATTGCCATTTCTAATCCACATCCTATGATTGCCGCACTTGGAAAAGATATTGAAGGTGGTTTTGTTGTTGCAAACTTGACGAAAATGCCACATTTACTTGTTGCTGGAGCCACAGGAAGTGGAAAATCAAGTTTCGTCAATTCAATGCTGACTTCTATACTTATGCGTGCGTCGCCGTATGAAGTTCGTATGATAATTGTGGACCCCAAGCGTGTTGAACTTTCAGTTTATGATGGAATTCCTCACCTGTTAACACCAATTATAACGAATCCCAAACGAGCAGCAGAGGCACTTGAATGGGTTGTGAAGGAGATGGATGCGCGATATGATGATTTACAGCATTTTGGCTTTAAGCATGTTGATGATTTTAATGCTGCAATTAGGAAGCGGACTATTAAAATTCCTGAAGGTTCTGAGAGAAAATTGGCTCCGTATCCATATCTACTAATTGTAATTGACGAACTCGCAGATTTGATGATGGTTGCACCTCGTGATGTAGAATCTTCAATTCAGAGAATAACTCAACTTGCTAGAGCAGCAGGAATTCATTTGGTGTTAGCAACTCAACGTCCGTCTGTTGATGTTGTTACAGGTCTTATCAAGGCAAACATTCCATCTAGGCTTGCTTTTACAACATCTTCGTTGGCAGACTCGCGCGTAATATTGGACCAGGCTGGCGCAGAGAAGCTTGTTGGACAAGGTGATGGACTATTCCTACCTATGGGTGCAGCAAACCCAGTTAGAATTCAAGGTTGTTGGGTAACCGAGAAGGAGATTGAGGAAATTGTGGAAGCGGCAAAAAAACAGATGAAGCCTGAATACCGCGCAGATTTGGATGCTCCTGAGACTGCAAGTGTACTAGATAGTGCAACTGAAATTGGTGATGATATGGACAATCTACTTGCTGCTGCTGAGTTAGTTATTTCAACGCAGTTTGGATCAACATCTATGTTACAACGCAAGTTACGAGTTGGGTTTGCAAAAGCTGGTCGTTTGATGGATCTACTGGAAATACACGGTGTGGTCGGTCCGAGTGAAGGTTCAAAAGCGCGCACAGTTTTGGTAAAAGTTGAAGACCTAAAAACTACACTTGATAAAATCAGCACTCAAAAGTAGTGTAGATATTCTTCATTATGAAATTACATCCTTCTACTAGATGTGCACAGTAAATTATCTGTGCATTTTTTTAATACTGAAGTGTATAAAACTGTACCCAATTATAGCAGATATGAATGAGCCAGCTAAAACACCAAGTCTTGCAAATGCAATAAGTAATTCATTTGAAAAAGAAAGTGATGCAATTAAAAATGATACAGTAAAACCAATACCTCCAAGTAGTGAAACTCCAACGAGATTGCGAACTTTGAGACCGTGAAACAGTTTTAGTGGAGTTAAATGCGAACCAATCCAGGCAAATATTAAAATTCCAATTGGTTTTCCAACAACTAAACTAAATGCCACTGAAAATGCAACAATAAATAGGTCATAACTACTCACAAAAAGATCTGCATTATATGCTAAACTTTGTGCATTTTGACCAGTGGTAATGCTTGTGTCAGTAAATATTTCCTTTGCACTTACAATAATAGAGACAATTGCAAAAACTGGAACAATAACTTTTGCACTAAATGGCGCTAGAAAATCTATAAGTGTTGAAGCAATTGAAGCTTTCTCATTATGAACTGCTGGAGTAATTAGTCCAAGTATAACACCAGCAATAGTAGGATGAATACCAGATTTATAGATAGCTAGCCAAATACTACCTGCTAAAAACAGCAGTAGAATTTTTAAAAAAAGTAGAATGCTCCTAGACTTTATATTTTCTAGTTGTCGAATTATTACAGCCCATGAAGTTGATAAAATAAGAACTAGTAAAATTCCAAGTGGTTCTATACTAGTGCTATAAACAAGTGCGATAATAACAATTCCAAGAATATCGTCAACAACTGCAAGAACCATCAAGAATAATTTAACTCCAGGTCGCAACTTATTCTTGAAAAGTGAGAGGATCATGAGTGAGAACGCCACATCTGTTGCAGTTGGAATTGCCCATCCATGCAAATTTTCACTGGAAATACCACTAATCTGCACTATAGATATGTAGAGTAATGATGGAACTAGTACACCTCCAACTGCTGCTAATGCTGGTAGTGATGCTCGTTTCAAGTCTCTAAGATCACCGTTTTTTAATTCTTCAACCAGTTCTAATCCAATTACAAAGAAAAATACAGTGAGTAGTATATCACTGGCAAAAAAGTTCAAATACTCCACTATTGGTCCTTCGTTTTGCCAAAAATCTTATATACTGTATCTATATCGTTATAATCAACATCTACTCCCATAATTTTCTGTCTACGCTCAGCACCTTTTCCTAAAATCATGATTATATCATTGCAATTAGAAATTTCTACTGCTCTTTTTATTGCCGCATGCCTATCTTCAACTATCTCATATTTACAACTAGTAGAAATTCCAGATGCAATCTGCGCACAAATCTCAAGAACTGACTCTGTTCTTGGGTCATCAGCGGTAAGAATTGCATAATCTGAATACTTGCTGAGAATTTTCCCAACTTCAGGTCTTTTGATGGCATCACGTTCACCTGGTTGCCCAATAACGGTTATTATCTTGCCTCCACCATATAATATACCAGCACGAGCATTTGATTTAGCAAACTTTAAGATATTCTTAACTGCATTTGGAGTATGTGCAAAGTCAACAATAAGTTTAGGCATACTACTTCCAAAATCCAACAACTCAAAACGGCCAGGAATATGCAACTTTGGGATATTTTCTAATATTTTCTCAATTTCATGTCCTCCACTAATGCACATCAGCAATGCAAGTGCTAGGTTATAAACATTGTAGTCGCCAAAAAGCGGAGATAGGATCTGATACTCTTTTTGTGCATATTTAAAAACTATATCTGTACCTTTACTGGTAATAGAACTGGTTAGAATTTGGAGTGTGCAAGCATTACTTTTGCCATAAGTTGCAATTTCAACATTTTTTCCGAATTTCTCACTAATTTTACTTGTGAAAACTGCACAATAATTATCATCTGCATTTAAAATTGCAGTTGAATTGTCCGCTAGATGTTTCGTAAATACAGTAATTTTTGCTTGTAGATAATTCTCAACTGTTTTATGCGTATTTAGGTGTTCAGAAGTTACATTAGTATAACCAATTACTTCAAATTTTAGATTCTGCAAGCGGTTATAATGAATTGCTTCTGATGACATTTCCATAACTGAGGCCTTAAGCCCATGATTTTTGAATTTTTCAAGATATGCATAAACTTTGTCTGAATCAGGTGTTGTATTTTTACTAGATTCAATATGTCCTGAATAAATTACACCATTTGTGCCAATATTTCCACAATAATTATTTCCAAGCAGAGCCTGTAAAATCCATGCAGTTGTAGTCTTCCCATCAGTTCCAGTAACTGCGTACATTTCTAAAGCATTCTGCGGAAAACCGTAAAACTTCTGAAATAATATATCAACAACTTTATTTACATCTTTTACTTGAACAATAGGAATATCAACTTCTAGTTTTTTTGAAACAACAACTGCTGAGGCACCGCGCGAAACTGCATCATTTATGAACTCATGACGATCCATATTGGCACCTTGTGTGCACACGAACAAGTCACCATCAACAACATCTTTAGAGTTTATTTTAATACCATATATTTCAACATCTTGACTTATCTTACGATCAACCGTGCCGAACAACTCAGAAAGTTTCATCACATTATCATTATAGCACAAATTACTTTTTATCAATATCGTGCTGGATTCAGATCTGAAAACCACAAGAAAAACACTACATCTTGCTTCACTTGAGGGGGGTTAAATCTACAACCTCAAAGTGGTTGAGGCATGTGATATGTGGAAAATTTACCAACACACACAGTTTTATGGCATAATTCGCTATGCAAATCACGCGGTTTGTTTGTGCCTAGATTTATCAGTGTAATTCGCTATGCAAATCACGCGGTTTCTGCGCACATGCAATTATCAGTGTAATTC
>JAIRWY010000019.1 GCA_031268675.1 Candidatus Ancillula glyptotermitis
CTTCCAAAAACTGATGATGATATAAAATTAGAAAATGATGGTTTTCCGTTTAAGGGTAGAATTGTTGCTGATGAAACATGGGGAGTAACAGATCCAGAATATGCAAGAGTATACGGTTACTTATCAGGTAGTTTTGCACATATGGACTACTTGGGCACTGGAATAATAGCAAATCCAATACCTACTTGGCCTAAAGCATCATCTGAAATATTGGCAATAATGAAAAAGAGAATGAGTGGTGAAGTAGCTAATCCTGATCACCAAAAAGCATTAGAGGAATGCGAAAAAAGCATGCCATCATTGCGTGGAGGTACAGATGATGGTACAGATAAGAACATAAGTAGATCCAATCAAGTTGGAGAACTCAGGATGAAGATAAAAGAAATGGCAATGCGAGATGAACGATTAGTACCAGAACTTAAAATTTGGTCAAACTGTATGAAGGAAAAAGGGTTCAATTTTGAATATCCACCAATGTCTAAAATTGCTGGGGGAGGACATGAATTAGACGATAACCATCTTGATAGTTACGGGGAATTTAACGAACTCCTTGCAACTGCAGATGCTGAATGTAAACAAAAGCAACCAGAATTCTTGAACACTTGGCATAAAATACTAGATGATGTTGAAGAGCGAGAACTCAAAAATAACCTTGCGCTCTTTGAAGAAGAAAAGGCATATACCGACCAGCTGAAAAAAAATGCACAAGATTTTATTGACAAGTTCTCTGCGGAAAATGGATGAACTTGGGCAATTCCTAAAGCTGCACAAAGTTTGTCAAGTACTTAAAACACTTGACAAACTTAAAGTTGTATGCTATAATGCTAAGTAGAACATGATATTCAACTAGTAAAAGGGGAAAATATGAATAAGTTCAAAATTGGTCGCAAGGTGCTTGCAACGCTGTCAAGCGCAGGACTTGCTATAATGGTGAAACGAAATATGGTGTTGATCTTCAGGAAGCATCTGTAACTCCAACCATATGGACTTATACAAGTAACTTTTAAGATAACTGAGTAAAATGACAAGAAAATCTCTTAATTTGTTTTTCGTACTAGCTTTTTCTGCTATGTTCTTGTCTGTGTCTCTATCAGGTTGTTCAAATTTAAGCAAAGGTTCACTAGCTCCAAAAACTACTAATCTTGATGAATCGCATTTTACTGGACCATATGCAAGTGAGATTTACCAGTTGTACAAAATGGTGAAGTCTGAATCTGTTGCAAAACTAATTGAAGATAGTGATATTTCAGAGCAAGATATAAATGATGTAAATAACATGTTCTCAGAATGTATGAAACCAAAAGGTTGGAAATATGTAGTTGAAAAAGGAAAGGATTTGCAAGTTTCGCCTACTGATGAAAATAAAAATCCAAACTGGGATAAAGAATCGCAAGATGAAGCTTCATGTAATGCTGAGACAAATTTTTCAGATGTACAAATTCTATACAATACAATCCACAGTAATCCTGAAAAACTTGACCGTTCAAAAATAATAGTAGAATGCCTGATTAAAATGGGCACTGTTCCTAACGGCTATACTGTTGATGAGTATAAATATGATTCTGGTGCAGTTGATCAAGTACAACACGGTGTATTTGAAGAGGCATCAAAGGGCAAAGGTGAAACATCGGACATAGGCCGCAGCATTTCTGTTTGTCAAAATAATCCTCTTGGGTTGAATTTCTAGTTATCTTTTCTTGAATTACGCAGAAACCAGTACTTTTGTTATTTGCACTAGTACTGCTATATTCCAGATGCGGATATATTTCCGCTTGAAAATGTCATGGGGGTGTGGTATAATGCTAGTATGGGAAAAGAGTGCGGGCAAGATATAGACGGCATGTTTGAAAACTACACCTCAGTTCACTGGCGTAGCTTTAAGAGTGGTGCGTGGTCAAATTTTGAAAGTCGTACGATAAATGTGCGCAACTTCATACAGAACAACCTGAAATCATATTCTGGTTCAAGTGATTTTCTTGCTGGTCCATCAGAGCGTACGCTCTCCATCTGGAAGACTCTTGAGGACAAGTATTTTGCCGTTGAAAGGTCCAAGCGTGTTTTTGCTGTTGAAAAAAATATTCCAGCAGATATAAACGCATTTACACCTGGTTATATCAGCCAAGAAGATAAGGTTGTGGTTGGACTTCAGACTGATCAAGCACTCAAGCGTCCGATTATGCCGCTAGAAGGTTGGCGTAGTGTTGAAAAAGCACTGAATGAGATTGGCGAAGAGGTCAATTGCGAACTTGCGGAAATATTCACCAAGTATGTACGAACGCATAATGATACTGTCTTCAAACTTTATACTCCACGCATTAAAAAATGCAGATCTTCGCATATACTATCTGCACTTCCAGATAATGCCGCACGCGGTCGTTTAATCGGCGACTATCGGCGCTTGCCACTATATGGTTTGGATTATCTAGTTGCTGCAAAATTGAGGGACTTGAATGAGAATATGCAGATTAGCACAAGTGAAGATGGCGTGTTGAAGTTGCGAGAAGAGTTGCAATGGCAAATTTCTGCACTTAAAGAATTGGGCAAGATGGCTAATACATACGGTTTTGACATTTCCAAGCCTGCACAAAACTCGCGTGAAGCTGTTCAGTGGTTGTATTTTGCATATTTAGGCGCGATTAAACAACAAGATGGTGCAGCGATGTCAGTTGGTCGTATCGATGCATTTCTTGACATCTACTTTGAGCGCGACTTAGCAGAAGGTACAATCAACGAGCAGGAAATTCAGGAACTTGTTGATAACTTGGTGATAAAACTGCGCATTGTGCGATTTCTACGCATGCATGCATTTGATGAGATGTACAGTGGAGATCCTATGTGGGCAACTGTTACGCTTGCTGGTATTAGTAGTTCTGGTGTTTCAATGGTTACTAAAACTTCGTATAGGATACTGCAAACTTTGTATAACCTTGGTCCTGCTCCAGAACCTAACTTGACCGTGTTATGGCACAAGGATCTTCCAGAAAACTTCAAGAATTTCTGTACTTGTTTATCTATAGAAACTTCAACAATTCAGTATGAAAATGATGATCTGATTCGTGAGGCGTATAATGATGATACATCTATTGCGTGTTGTGTTTCACCAGTGCCAAAATCTGATGGAAATGAGAGTATTCAGTTGTTTGGTGCGCGCATGAATGGACTAAAGGCGTTGTTGTATGGACTAAATGGTGGTCGCGATGAATTAACTGGTGTTCAAATCTTTGCCCCAGAAGTTGTTCAGGCGTTTGAGGGGGAAGTTCTGGACTTTGAAACTGTGTGGGAGAAGCATTTTAAGCCTTCAATATGGCATTTGACTGAGATTTATATTGAGGCGTTGAATATAATCCACTACTCACATGACCGATATTTTTACGAAAGTCTGGAAATGGCACTGCATGATACACATCTTAAGCGCACAATGGGCTGTGGTTTAGCTGGTCTATCTCATATAGTTGACAGCTTGTCTGCAATTAAGTACGCAAAAGTTACTGTAAAACGAGACGAAACTGGACTAATTACTGGTTATGAAGTAGATGGAGATTTTCCAACTTACGGTAATGATGATGATCGTGCAGATGATATTGCGAAGGCAGTTGTTCAAGAGATAGATAATGCTTTGAATACGCAAAAAATGTACCGTGATGCAATTCCAACACTTTCACTTCTCACTATTACCGCCAATGTTACATACGGGAAGAAGACTGGTGATACACCAGATGGGCGCAAGTCTGGTACTCCACTTGCACCAGGCGCAAATCCATCAAACGGTGTTGATCATGAAGGTGTTTATGCAAGCATGCTCTCGGTGGGCAAGATTCCATTTTCAAATGCGTATGACGGCATTTCACTAACTACAACGATTTTGCCCAGCGCGCTCGGAGATAACAGGGATTCGCAAGTGCAGATGTTAAAAACTATTCTTGATAGAATGTTCATTGGAGTAGATGGGTCTAGGTTGTATCACACGAACATAAATGTACTAACGCGTGAAATTTTACAGGAAGCATTTGATCATCCAGAAGACCCTCGTTTTAATAATTTGTGCATTCGAATTAGCGGTTATTGTGTGTTGTGGAACAGACTAACTACTGAGCAACGCCTTGATATTCTAAACCGTACTTTCCATGCAAAGTAAAGGTGGATTAAATACTAGTGAAGATTGCATTGTGTATTCCAACTTATTGCGAAGCCGATAACATCGCAAAGTTACTATACGAGATAGACCAGTTACTTGTTGAGAAGAGGTTAAATCTTGATGTTTTTGTACTTGACGATAATTCACCAGATGGTACAGCAAAAAATGCACTAGATACACAGAGCAAGTTGAAAAGTCTAGCTGTGAAAATTATTTCAGGAGAAAAAGCAGGTCTTGGATCAGCATACAAGCGAGCATTTGAAGAACTTATTTCAACTGGTAATTATACGCATATTGTGCAAATGGATGCGGATTTCTCACACCCAGTAAGTTCGCTTGTTGATTTTATTAAACTTGCAGAAGACGATATTCAACTAGCAATAGGTAGTCGTTATATAAAAGGTGGTTCAATTAAGAACTGGTCAGCTTTGCGCAGTCTTATCTCCAAGTTCGGAAACTTCTACCTGAAAATGCAACTTAATAGTCGTCAGTTAGATTTTAGACTTGCTGATTATACAGGCGGTTTTAATATGTACAGTGCCGAACTTTTGCAGTATATACTACCAGATTTGCATGAATGTGGTTATACGATTCAGGTAGAATTGAAGTTTTTTGCACTTAACAGATTGGAGAAATTGCATCTACTAGATAAAGTGGTTGAATTTCCAATAGTTTTTGAAGATCGCACAGTTGGTGTTTCCAAAATGCCTAAAAGTACTGTTTTTAACACGCTGAAGTTAATTGCGCGTCTAAGAAAATTCAAACACTTGCAGAATTTGCCAGAATGTTGTCGTTAATTGTCATAATTCTTGTCGTTAATTGTCGTTAATGTTGTTGTGTTTGCAAATGCAGAAAAACTTGCAGTTGTTATTGGTGGACCTGAAGTTTCGGAACTGATTCTAGCAGTTGTACAATATATTCATCGGTTGGATTTTCAATAATTTCATGAGTATTGCCATAACCAGCAATTTGTCCATTATGCATTACTATTATATTGTGAGCATATTGTGTAATAAGGTTGATGTCATGCGTGATGAAGATTATACTAAGGTTCGTTTCTTGTTGAATTTCACGCAGAAGATTAAGAATCTGAAACTCGGTTTGAACATCAAGTGCACTTGTTGGTTCATCACACAGAAGAATTTCACACTGAGTTGCCAATGCACGCGCAATTGATACTCGCTGTTTTTGCCCACCGCTGAGTTCATGCGGATAACGAGTGGCAAGCTTTTCATCAAGGTGCACTTTTTGCAGAAGTTCTTTTACATACTGAGTCTGAGCATTCTTTTCAACTACATTATAATTTACCACACCTTCAAGAATTATGTCTTCAATTTTCATGCGTGGATCTAACGAGTGGTTTGGATTCTGGAAAATCATCTGCACATTTTGGCGAAAACGCGCCTTTTGTGACTTTGACATTTTCGCAACACTTACGCCGTGATAATTTACATCACCTTTTTGAGCGTAGAGAATCCCAGAGATGACTTTAATTAGTGTAGTTTTACCAGAACCACTTTCTCCAACAATGCCCAAAACTTCATTTTCATGCAGGCTCAAGGACACATTTTTCACAGCATGCTTTTTTCCATACTGCACACTAATCCCAGTTGCTGTTAAAATCTGCGAGTTTTGCTCCTGAATTTGCAATGTGTTGATTTTTTGCTTGTTCAGTGCAATCTGCAAAAGTTGTTGAGTGTAAGCTTCTTTCGGATTGTAAATGCTCCTAGATTCTTCAATTACTCGTCCATTTTGCATTACAAAAACATAGTCTGCTATATTTGCAACAACTGCAATATCATGTGTGATGAACAAAATCTTGGTGTCAGTTTGACTAGATAATTCCTTAAGAAGTTCTAAAATAACTTTCTGCGTGGTAACATCAAGTGCAGTAGTTGGCTCATCGCATATTAGAACTTTGGGTGAGTTAATCAAAGCAGCAGCAATTAGAATGCGTTGAAGTTGTCCTCCTGAAAACTGGTGTGGATAATCATTATATCTGGTGCGTGCATTTTTGATGCCAACTTTTTCTAGCCATTGAATTACTAGTTCTTTTACCTCATATTTAGGCAGCCTCGGATTATGTGCTCGCACACTCTCAGCAACTTGGTATCCAATCTTCATAGTAGGATCTGCATATGCAAATGAATCCTGAAATACCATCGCGATGCTTTTTCCACGAATTTTCTGCATTTGTTTATTGCTTAGAGTCAGTAAATCCACAGTTTGCGTTTTTTGAGCATCACTATTGAATTGAAAATCATCATCATGAAGGATTTGACCAGAAGTTATAATTGCGTTCTTCTCTAAAAGCCCCATAATTGCACGCGCAGTAACAGATTTACCAGAACCGCTTTCGCCCACAATTGCTGTGATTTTTGCATGGTCAAGGTTCAAGTTGACATCTTGTACTGCGTGTATAATCTGTCCAGAAGTGCTGAAATTTATACTGAGGTTCTTAATTTGCATAATCCTCCTTTGACAGGAACTGGTAACGAGAATCATAAACATCTCTAATTGCATCTGCAATAAAATTCATCGCCAGCACTATAAACACCAAAATTGCGCCTGGAATTAGCAACTCATGAGGAGCAATCTGGATGTTGCTCTGTCCAATTTGAATTAACACACCAAGAGAAGTGTCTGGAGATTTTAATCCCACACCTAAGAAGGATAATCCAGCTTCTGAAAAAATATAACCAGGAATTGCAATTGCAATATCAAGAATTATTATGGACATGATATTAGGAAGTAGATGTTTTATTATGATTTTAGGTAGTCTTGAACCGAGCATCTGTGCAGCAATTACGAAGTCATAATTCAGGAACTTGAGGAAAAGACCACGAACCTGCCTTGCGGTTGGACACCAAGCAGTAACAGTAAGTGCGAACAACATCGCGCCAAAACTGTTGCCCAGCCATATCAGCAGTAGCATAGTGATGAGCAAATCTGGAAGTGATGTTATAATCTCAATGAGACGCATCATGAACGAATCCACGCGCCGTCCAAAAAACACCATGATTGAACCATACGAGATACCAATTACTAGTTGTATAATTGTTGCAATGACCGCGATAATCAGCGAGTTCTGGGTTCCAAGTAGTACGCGCATGAGTAAATCACGTCCAAGATTATCAGTTCCAAATGGATGCTGCCAACTTGGTCCAGAGTTTCGGTCATCAACAACAATTGTTACAGAATCGCCATGCACAAAAAACGGACCAATAAATGCAGTTAATACCAGAAGTAGGAATCCAACTATCCAAAAAACGGTTGCTCTTCTATGTCTTAGGTAATGCTTAAGTTTCATCGCATTGCACCTCGTTGATTTCTTGTTGCAAATGGGTTGATTCTGGGATCGACAAGCTTGTAGCAAATGTCTGTAATCATGATGAAAAAGACGTATATAGCAGCTAAAAGAAGTGTCGTGGCTAAAATCATGGGCATATCACGCTCTTGAACTGCTGTAATATAGTACTTTCCAAGACCAGGAATATTGAAGATGCTCTCAACAAAAAACGAGCCTGTAATTCCCATTGCGAGCGTTAAAGGTAGTCCTGTTATAATAGGAATAAAAGAGTTGCGAATTACATGGTCTTTAATAATCTTGAACTCGCTTAAACCTCGTGCACGTGCGCTCACAATATACTCTGATGAAATTGTATCAAGAACTGAATTACGCAGAAGGCGCGAATAACTGGAGATATAGCCAAGAGAGCCAACGATTGTGGGAAGAACTGTATATTTCCAGCCTCCAAACCAAGTTTCAGACCCTTTAGGCCAACCAATTACTGGAAAAAGTCCAAGTTCACCAGCAATATACCGTTGAAGCAAAATTGCCACAATCATGAGAGGAACTGAAATAATTACAACTGAAAATATGCGCACGAACTTGTCTATTAACCGCCCCTTAAAATATGCCGCAAGTATGCCCAGAACCATACCAAGTGGAATACCGAGCAACATCTGCTGAATTCCAAGCCGTATAGATGCAGGAGCGCGAAAGAGTATTGTCTCCTTAACATCAGATTCTGGATTTACCACACTTACTCCAAAATCTCCTCGCGCAACATTTCCTAGTGTATCAAAGTATCGCTCAACAACTGGTTTATTCAACCCATATCGCTCTTCTAAAACTTTGTGTTGGCTCTCACTCATCTTCTCGGCTCTTGCTGCAAGCGGATCTCCTGGTACAGTATTAAGTAGGAAAAAAGTGAAAGTCAAGATTAAGAATAATGTCAGAAACATTTTCAACACCGACTTTATGACGAATTTCAAGACTTCCACTTTTTCCACCTATTTTTTTTTGGTCTTCACTACTCCGACACTTTATATGCGCGTGAATATTCAAAAGTTGCGCCATATATTGTTGTATCTAATCCTTTCCAGGCTGTATTTACGAAAATATATGGATTTCTAAAAGCCACTGGAATTGTCCCAAAGTCCTTTGTTAGAATCTGCTCTTCAAGTTGTTTGTATAGTTCATAGCGCTTGTCTATATCACCTTCAACTTTCAACTTCGCGTAGATTTCATCATATTCCTCAGATTTGTAATTGCCGAAGAACTGAGAATAGCCATAAGTTGAAGTCCACAACTGCAAAGCACTATCTGGGTCAATACCTGAATTCCATGCTTGATCAGAAATATCCCACTCTTTCGCATTACGAATAGCTTTGAAACTTGCAGTGTCTGGCGCAATATTCACATCAAGATGAATTCCTAATTCCTTTTCAAACCGCTGCTTGATATATTCATAACCAGCCTGTTCATTAGGCTCTGGAGAAACTGTAAGATAAACTATATGAACCTTGTCCAAGTCTTCATCCTTGCCCAGTTCTTTTAGCCCTTCTTTAAACAACTTCTTAAGCTCATCGGGATTATTCTCGTACTTCTCCCTCAATTCTTTAGTAATATCACCAGCAAATTTACGGTAATTTTTATCACCAAGTTGTTGAGTTTCTGTCACTATTTCATTTGCAACAGTTGAATAACCGTTATTTAGAATCTTATTGTATTCGCTCTTGTTCAGTGAAAAACTCAGCGCCTCGCGGATTTTAGAGTTTGAAGTTAACCCAAATTTAGATGCAGAATTCAGTATAATATAATCAACAACAGGCGGTTTTAGTTGCCTTTGCTCCACTTGATCTCCAACTAGAGGTTTAAATACATCAACTTTTGCACCGTTGGATTTAATTGCATCAATTTGATGAGACTTGAAGAGTGTTTCTGCAGTTGAACTGGTGTTTTGAATATACTGGTAGTTGACCTTAGTAATATGCACATTGTTAGAATCCCAGTACTTGTCATTTTTAACAAGTGTAATGCCCTGACCATCCTTTTGGAAATCACTAGAAACTTTAAATGGACCAGAATAAACATGGCGTTCAGGGTTCAGCGCCCAGCCTTTATCTTCTTTTGAACCTGCACCAGATTTATACTTGTCCGCTAAATCCACACGCACAGGGTAAATTGCAGCAAAAAGGTCTACGGAATCCTTGACTGGTCGAACAGTTTCAATCTGCAAAGTCTTGTCATCAAGCGCCTTGATTTTGACATCATCTGGATTTCCAGACTTCTCTTCGTAGTATTCATGTGCACCTTTTATCCACAAGAGCGAATCTGCAGTTGCAAATGCTTGTTCAGGATCTAAAGTTCGCTTTACGGAGTCCGCATAATCCTTCGCTTTCACAGGTTGTCCATCGCTCCAGTTGAAGTTGTCCCTGATCTTGAAGGTGTGGATTGTTCCTGTGCTGTCAATATCATGGCTTGTTGCTCCAGCATATTCAAACGAGTCCTTGCCATCTTTAGCGAACACACGGTATAGCGACTCTTGAAGTTGAGATACAATATCGCTCTCATTGGTGTTGCGTAAATCATCAGCGTCAATAGTTGATAACTTGGTGGTTATTAAATTCAACTCCTGTTTTGAGTCCAATTTTGTATCAGCACTTTTAGATTCACCACAACTTGTAAGTCCTAGTGGCAAAATAAGCGCAACGATTAACGCACTGCCTAACTTTACTTTGTTAGCCTTTTTTCTCAATTTCTCAAACATTATATCCTACTTCCATTATTGTTAAAATTCTACTTGCTATTACATTATTGCACTACTGGCGATCAAATTTCTACATATTTTATCATTTTCTGCACTTTTTTTGTGCTAAGTTTTTAAATTATTGTATATATACTACAGAAAAAGTGCAAGTTTTTTGTATGAGTACTACAGAAAATAGCAAATATAGTAAAATATACAAAAGTTGACAAACGGAAAAAAGTGTGGTATACTACTAGTATTAAGTTTTGCCTCCGTAGCTCAGTTGGTTAGAGCACCTGACTCTTAATCAGGGTGTCCTGGGTTCGAATCCCAGCGGGGGTACTTCGTATCAAAACCTGTTAGTATACTTTTAAGTGGCGGATTCAGCCGATTCAGTTTTAAAATCAAGATGTGGTATAATATACTATATGGTAAAAAGGATTGCGGTTATTGGTGCTGGTTCTGCAGGAACTTCTGTAGCCTATTGCTTGTCAGAGTTAAATTCAAGTGCTGAAAATTCAAGACATGACTCATTTAAGGTTGTGGTTTATGAAGAGGAAGCATATTCTGGTGGTAGAGCACACAGTATTAACTTTGAGGGTGTAGAAATTGAAGTTGGTGGGTCAATAATTCATTCTTCAAATAGGCATATTTGTGAGCTTATGGATTTTGTTGGTATAAAGCGGATAACGCCAGGTCTTAACGTAGATGGTGATGATGAAACGCTAGGATTTTGGAATGGCAGGAAGATATATCTAGTGTGTAAAAATAAGATGACCAGTTTTATTTCTAAACTTCTTTTGGCATTTGGTCCAGTTACTTGCGCAAGTTTTGCACATTATGCAACTAAGGCATTGAAAAAGTGGAAGAATGTGTATGATATCGGTGCAGTTGCAACAATTGAAAGACTTGTAAAACAGCTTAAAATTCGACATTTGGTGTGCAAAAGTATGTATGACTACTATAAGAAGCATGCAGTGTCTAAAAAGTTTTCCAAGAATTTCGCAGAACCAATTATCAACAACATGTATAATCAAAATGGTTATATAAACTCATTTGCTGCACAAGTTTCTCTAGCTGGTGCAGGGTTGGCTGGTGGTGAATTATTTTCAATTGATGGTGGAAATGGGCAGTTGTTCGGAAAAGTACTAGAAAAATTGCAAAAGAACCATAAAGTAACTGTTAATTACAACACAAAAGTCGCTGAAATTATAATCAACAAGTCTAAAATTACAGTAGTTAGCGAACTGAATATGCAAAATGATGATAAAAAAGTCGTGAAGCGGGAGATTTTTGACACAGTTGTTTTAGCATCTGCAATAGAACTATCAGATATAAAGATTACTGATAATACAGGGAATGTGAGTCCAATAAAAAAGCGGAAAATGCAACCAGTATTTGTAACACTTGTGTCAGGAACTCTTTCAAATGGACATTTTGGTTTAGCACCAGAAGAAATTATGCCATCAACGGTTTTTGTAAAGTCAAATATTGGATTACAATACAACTCAATTGGTATTACAGGTGTTGATAAGGATGGTAATAGGTTGTATAAGATATTTAGTGAACGCAAGCTCAACGATGAGCTACTTGCACAACTATTCAGTTCATATAAAAAGCCTAAAGAATTTGTATGGAAAGGTGCATTTCCAAGACTTGAAGCAGATATTACGATCAATCCATGGAGCGATTTTGAATTACTGCCCAATAGACTGTACTATACTAGTGCAATAGAAAGTATCGCATCAACAATTGAAGTTAGCGCAGTAGCTGGTTGGAATGTTGCAGATTTAATAAAAGAACACGAAGGAAGTAGCAATGAGTGATGATGTTTTGAAGTACCGTTATGATGCAAAAATGGCGAATAAAATTGAGGACAAGTGGCAAAAATACTGGGATGAAACGCATGCATTTAACACGCCTAATCCGAGCGATGAAGATTTTGATAAGAATTTACAACCATATGTTATAATGGACATGTTCCCATATCCTAGTGGTGCTGGACTCCATGTTGGGCATCCTTTGGGGTATATTGCAACTGATGTACTTGCTAGATATATGCGCATGAATTCCTATAATGTTTTACATGCGCTAGGTTTTGACGCATTTGGACTTCCTGCTGAACAGTATGCAATACAGACAGGAGAACATCCAGAAAAAACAACTAAACATAATATTGAGAATATGCGTGCACAATTAAAAATGCTTGGACTTGCACATGATCCAAATCGTACTTTCGCAACTATTGATTCAGAATACGTGCGTTGGACACAGTGGATTTTTGGTAAGATTTATAATTCATATTTTGATGGTGATGAACTCAATCCTAGTGGAATGTCAGGTTCTGCTCGTCCAATTTCAGAACTAGTAGACAAATTGAAAGCAAGTGGCAAATGGAATGAACTTGGATCTGACAAGGCACGTTCTGAGTACTTGAATAATTATAGACTTGCATATATTTCAGAATCTGAAGTTAACTGGTGTCCAGGTCTAGGAACTGTACTTGCAAATGAAGAAGTAACTGCAGAAGGTAAATCTGAACGAGGTAATTTTCCAGTTTTCAAGAAAAAATTTCGGCAGTGGTCTATGAGAATAACTTCATATGCAGATAGACTTACTGCAGATCTTGATCTATTGGACTGGCCAGATAAAATTAAGCATATGCAGATGAACTGGATTGGTAAATCAACTGGTGCATTTATTGACTTTGAGGTTATGGTTACTGATTCTAATTCGCAAAATCTTCGTGTTTTTACGACTAGACCAGATACAATTCGTGGTGCTTCATTTATGGTTGTTGCTCCCGAACATCCCATATGCGCATTTCCAGCCAAAATGCAGCAGAAAAACGTGTTAGAATATATAAATACTGCAAGAAATAAGTCATCTATTGAGAGACAACAGGATGCTGGTAAGAAGACTGGTGTTTTTCTTGGACTGTATGCCAAAAATCCTATAACAGGCGAAAAATTGCCTATTTATGTTGCGGATTATGTCTTGATGAATTACGGAACTGGCGCAATTATGGCGGTGCCTGCTGATGATGAGCGTGATCAAGAGTTCGCAAATACCTATAAAATAGAGTTTAAACAGGACTACAAGAAATTTGAGACGATTGAAAGTGCAATAGAAAATCTTGTACAGATGGGTAGTGGTGAAAAAACAACTACTTATAGATTACGAGATTGGTTATTTTCTAGGCAAAGATATTGGGGTGAACCATTTCCAATTATTTATGACGAAGAAGGTATTGATTATTTACTACCAGATGATTTATTGCCAGTTTTGTTGCCAGATGTTCCAGATTACTCGCCTAAAGTGTATGATATTGATGATGAAGACTCAATTCCTGAAGCTCCACTTAGTCGCACTGAATCTTGGACAAGTATCGAATTGGATCTTGGTGATGGAAAAGGAATGCGTAAGTTTAGGCGCGAAACTAATACTATGCCAAATTGGGCAGGTTCCTGTTGGTACTACTTGCGGTATTTAGATGTGAACCATGTAGATAATGGCAAAAATGCGTCTGTTGTGGATCCGCTACTTGAGAAATACTGGCTAGGACCTGAACATAACAGAACTGTCTCAAATACAGGGGGAGTTGATTTATATGTTGGTGGAGTTGAGCATGCTGTTTTACATCTACTTTACGCTAGGTTTTGGCATAAAGTTCTTTATGATCTGGGGTTTGTATCTAGTGTTGAGCCGTTTAAAAAACTATTTAATCAGGGATATATTCAGGCTTATGCATATACCAACAACTTTGGACAATATGTACCAGCAAATGAAGTTGAAGAAATAAAAAAAGATGATGAAATTATTTACGAGTACAATGGAGAACTTGTAAATAAAGAATATGGCAAAATGGGCAAAAGCTTGAAAAATGTCATCACACCAGAAGATGTAGTAAAAGAATATGGTGCAGATACTTTCAGAATATATGAGATGTCCATGGGGCCTTTGGACCTATCAAGACCTTGGGAAACTCGCGCAGTTATTGGTGCCATGCGCTTTTTGAGCAGACTCTGGCGACTTGTTGTTAATGAGAACACTGGTGGATTAGTTGATGATACAAAAGAGGTAGATGTTGAAACTCTGAAAGTGCTTAATAAAACTATAGAATTTGTGCGCACGGAGATGGAAAATATTCGACCAAATACTGCAATTGCAAAATTAATTGGACTAGTAAATCATTTAACTGGTGTACTTACGAACACGAATGCTGTACCTAGAAATGTCCTCAAACCACTGATCTTGATGACTGCGCCATTTGCACCGCATATATGTGAAGAACTTTGGCAAAAACTTGGTGAAACTAATTCACTTCTACATGCAGACTATCCTAGTGTTGATAAAAAATATCTTGTTGATGATACTATAAAGATTGGCGTTCAGGTAAATGGAAAAGTGCGTGCAACACTGGAGATTGCTACAAATGCGTCTATTGATGAATTTAAAAATGCAGCGCTTGCGCTTCCGCAAATTATCAATGTATTGGGCGATAAAAAAGTAAAAAAAGCCATAGTTGTACCAGGTAAAATAGTTAATTTTGTCGTATAACTGCTTATATCAATATTTCATATCAAATCTGGTTGACAAATTAAGATAATTGTGTTATACTATGATGAGTGGCAGTTGGGTTGTAGTTTTCAAATGTTCGCTGGTACAGTAAAGAGCTAATGTAGGAGTGAGGTGGTGTATGTTTGAACGATTTACTGATATATCTAGAGAAGTTATTGTTTTGGCGCAGAAGTATGCAAATGAATATGGAAATAACTTCATTGGTACTGAGCATGTTTTGTTGGCGCTTATTGAAGTTAAGGATGGTCTTGCATCAAAGATTTTAAGTGAACTAGGTGTAAAGTCAGAAAATGTACGTGACAAATTCTCAGAGATTTTTAATAAATACGATAAGTCATCCACTAGTGCGCCACAATTTACTCCACGCGTAAAGAGAGTTCTGGAAATTTCGCTTAAAAAAGCACTAGAACTCAAGAAAACATATATATCAACTGAGCATATTCTTCTAGGCATTATAACTGAGGGTGAAGGCGTTGCTATGAAAATTCTTGCAGATTTAGGAGTAACAAAGAATGACTTGATTGGTGCATTAGCTTCAAATATTGATGGTGGAATAGGTTTAGATACTGATAAAGTTGCTGCTACTGCAGGCAGTAGTTTCCGCGGACAAAATACAACAGGTTCTCAACTTCTTGATAAGTTTAGTAGAAATTTAACTGCTGCAGCAAAAGAGGAGAAGTTAGATCCTGTTATAGGCAGAAAAACAGAAGTTGAACGTATAATGCAGATTTTAAGCCGTAGAACTAAGAACAACCCTATACTTATTGGTGAGCCAGGTGTTGGTAAAACTGCTGTTGTTGAAGGTCTTGCGCAGTCAATTGTTAAAGGTGATGTTCCAGAAACTCTTAAGGACAAGCAGATTTATTCACTTGATTTAGGAGCTATGGTTGCAGGAACTAGTTATCGAGGGCAGTTTGAAGACAGATTGAAAAAGGTTATGACTGAGATAACAAGTCGTGGTGACATAATTTTGTTCATTGATGAAATACATACACTTGTTGGTGCTGGTAATGCTGAGGGTTCTCTTGATGCAGCAAGTATTCTTAAGCCTATGCTTGCACGAGGTGAATTACAAACAATTGGTGCAACAACACTTGAGGAATATCGTAAGTATTTTGAGAAAGATTCTGCACTAGAGCGCCGTTTTCAGCCTATAAAAGTTAATGAACCATCTGTTGAGGATGCAATTTTAATTTTGAAGGGTCTTCGTGATCGATATGAATCTCATCACAGAGTAATTATATCTGATGAAGCAATTGAGGCAGCAGTAAAGTTGAGCGCGCGATATTTAAATGATAGATTTTTACCAGATAAGGCAATTGACCTGATTGATGAAGCAGGTGCCCGTCTTCGTATATCCAAGATGACTGCTCCTCCTGAGATTCGTGAGATGTATGATCAGATTGCGAAGAAGAAGATTGAGATTGAGTCTGCGGTTAATGCACAGAATTTTGAACTAGCGGCAAAATTGAAAGGAGAAGCTGAAGGACTGGATAAAAAACGGATTCAAAAAGAAGATGAGTGGAAAGCAACTGATCGAGACATTGATGCAAAGGTTGATGAGGAAGCTATTGCAAAGGTTCTTGAGATGGCAACTGGAATTCCAGTGTACAGATTGACTGAAGAAGAATCAAAACGACTTCTGACTATGGAAACCGAATTACATAAGCGTGTTGTTGGTCAAGATGAAGCTATTAGTGCACTTGCTAGATCTATTCGTCGAACACGCGCTGGTTTGAAAGACCCGAAAAGACCTAGTGGTTCTTTTATATTTGCTGGTCCAACTGGTGTTGGAAAAACAGAACTAGCAAAAGCGCTATCTGAGTTCCTATTTGGCGATGAGAGTTCGCTAATACAAGTAGACATGTCTGAATATGGTGAAAAACACACAACTTCAAGACTTTTTGGGGCACCTCCTGGATTTGTTGGCTACGAAGATGGTGGTCAATTAACAGAAAAAATTCGTAGAAAGCCTTTTAGTGTGGTTCTTTTTGACGAAATTGAAAAAGCTCATCCAGACATCTTTAATACACTTCTGCAAGTTTTAGAAGATGGTCATTTAACAGATTCTACTGGTCGCTTGGTTGACTTTAAGAACACCGTTATAATTATGACTACGAATTTAGGATCTGGTGATTTAGCACGTTCTGTTATGGTTGGCTTTGCTGATGATAATAATGCAGATTCAAGTTATGACCACATGAAGGCGCGCGTGAGAGAGGACTTGAAAAAGAACTTTAGACCAGAATTTTTAAATCGTATAGATGATGTTATTGTGTTCCCTCAGCTTAAGAAGGATGAAATTTTACAGATTGTTGATATGATGGTTGATAATTTATGGAAGCGTTTGGCAGACAAGGGGATTAGTGCCCAGATTACTCAAGAAGCCAAGGAATTACTTGCAACGCGCGGATATGATCCTATTCTAGGGGCTCGCCCACTTAGGAGAACTATTTCTCGCGATATTGAAGATTATTTGTCTGAGAAGATTTTATATGGTGAACTCAAAAATGGCGATACTGTTAAGATCGGTAGTACTGGTACTAAAAGTAGAGATGAGTTTACTTTTGAGTTTGCGTCACAAAATAATCCTGACTAAATGAAATGAAGTTATTAACACAGTTCTTAACTTACCGTACTTATTAACATTCTAAAAGTTTAACATGCATGATATATGTATACTGTATTATAATACAATTGTATTTATAAACTAGTAGAAAAGAGGATATATGATAAATAATGTTAAAATTGTTGCTACTGGAAATGTTGTGAACGATCCAGTGTATTTTGAGGAGAAAGAGAATCAAAGGTCCATGGTAAGTTTCCGCTTTGCTTCCACACCGAGTAGATTTGATAAAGAAGTTGAGGAATGGATTGATGATGAAACTACATGGTTTGATGTTAGTGCATATGGTGCACTTGCAGATAATGTGCATCAAAGTGTAACAAAGGGGCAGCCGTTAGTTATTAGTGGAGTTCTACGAACGCGCGCATGGGAAAATGCTGATGGTATTCCTAATACAAGCAACTTAATAAAAGCAGTTGTTATTGGTCACAACTTAACACAAGGTTCTGCAGAATTCACGCGGAAAAAGATCAGTGATGACGATGCAGTAACTTCATTTGATACTGTGGAAGAAGATGCTAGAGTTAAGAATAAAAAATAACACAATCCAAAAGTGGGGGAAATATTAGATTTTTCCCCCACTTTTTTATGTACTTTTGATGTTATTTTTCAAAAAGCTTTGGATTGCATAAGTTAAATGATGTATAATGTAATTGTGAGTTACATAAATAGTGATAGTAAAAGTAGTGATGCTAACACCGATGCGAGAAGTGATACTGAGGGTGCGGATATTTCAGCATCAGTGGTTGAAGATACTAAGAAACTAGATAGCCGTTTGAGGGATCAGTTTGCGGTTTCTTCTGACAGGGAATTAGATGATGTGGTAATTGATAAAAGCAAAAGTAATTTTGTAGATATAAATAAGCCTACCACAGTTGAGAGTCAGTTTGAGAAATGGCAGAAAGCATTAAAGAATGAGTATGCTAAAGAACAAGCTGAGGCGAATGCATGTGTTGGAAAAGTGAAATACACAATTGCGTTGACTGAGGCATCAACTGGTGGATTAACGAGCCTTGAGACAAATAAACCTACTGCTTTGAGTACTCTTTTCCTAAAAGAAAATACACTTAATAGTGAATTAATACATGCGCAAAACATTATCTATAGGATTCAAGAACTTCTGTCTACTGGCGTTCATTCGAGTGCATATCTTATATTTGGAATGTTTGACAATATGCCAGTTTTTATGCGAAAATGTAATTTAGTGCAGACTAATAATAAAAAAGATGTTGTTATAACACTAGAAAACACAGTGAAGTTGAATCCACAGATTGCGAAAATATTTGGAATTAAAGAGCAGATTATTCATTTGCACAAGAATCAAACTTTTGATGAGAAGAAAGCTTTAAAAGTTTTGGATAATAAGTTTTCAACTAGTCAAAAGAAAATTGTTCGTAAAAATATCATTTCAATTTATCACCTTGAAAATTCGATCTACCATAAGTATTTTGGAAATATGCGCGAATCAGTACTAAGCAATAAGTTGATAGAGTCGTTTTATGCAGAAAAAGTTACTTTTAATGATGCGAGAAATACAGCACTTTTGAAATTGGCAACTGATTTTAATGATGCGTCGAAGATAAATGCATTAGAAGATTCCTCGCCAACTGCAGAAATTGGGATAGGTGACTTGTCGTTTAAAGAACGATTACTAGTTTCTGTATATGATCAAGGACTTAGTTTTATTGTAGATACTCCACTTGGCAGTTCTAATCCTGATCTAGTGGCTGCATTTGTTGCTCAGTCAAATTGTCGTGGTGAAAAAGTGTTGCATATTGCAAATACGCAGAAAAGTGCTCGTAATATAGTTAAATGTCTTAAAAACCATGAATTGGATGACTTATATATTGATGCATTTATGCCACTTGATGATAATAAGAGTTTTTTGGCAAAAGTTAAGAATATGTATGAGAGTTCAAATGCTATTCAGACTAACTATGACCTAAATATCAGTGTAGAATTAGAAGATGTTCGTCAAAAAATTAGCGCAAATCTTGATTTACTTCATCGGCGTAAGAAGCCTTGGGGAGTTAGCTATTATGACACAATAAACAAGACCATGTTTGATTCTCCAGTTAAGGATATTGGTGTAAGGTTTTCGCGCGATACATGTATAAATGTCAAAGACCAATTTTCAACTTTTAAGGATAACTTTGAGGAGTTATTAAACATCAACCAAGAAATTATTACTAATACACCCAATATTGGCAACGCAGTTGATTGGACGCTTGCAGTATTAGAATCTCCAGAAAAGGCTCATAGTGTACTTGAAAGCGCTAAGCGTTTGGAGGCTATTTCATTACCACAACTAAAAAAAGTTTTTGCTCAAATTACTACAGATATTTCAATTCCTATGCCCAAGAATCTGACAAATCTTAGTAGAATTGCACAACTATTGAGTTCAATTCGCCAAACTCTTGACTTATTTACGAATGATATATTTATAAGGGATTTGCAACCATTTATATCTCTTGCAAAAACAAAGTCTGATCGAGATAAGGATTTGGGATTTTTTGAGCGTAGAAGGCTCTTGAAAGAATCAAAAACATTACTTAGACCTGGTCAAAAAGTTGCGAATATGCATGCAAAACTTCTTGAAATTCAGAGTCAGAAAGTTTTATGGAATGCTGTTTGTAAGACTGCGTTTGACTCAGAAGAAAGCACAGAGTTATTGTGGGAGAATTTTGTTCCAAATTTACCCAGTTCAATTCCAGAAGCCCATAATTTAACAAATTCAGTTATTGCAGATATTCAAAACATTCAAGGTGCACTTGCTAATGTTGATGGTTTTGCAGATCTTGTTTCCATTGATCTTGGAACACTTGAAAATAAGTTGAACCAGATTATTGAAAGTGAGGAATTAATTCGCTTATTGCCCAAATATACCAATGCGGTGAATTTCTTCATTAACCAAGGTTTAGATAACTTCGCCAAGCAGATTTGCAAAAAAAATGTTCAAAAGAGGGATTTACAGGATATATTTGAACGAACATGGTTTGAGAGTGCTAAAGAGCAGATTCTTGAGTCACATACTGTTTATAGCGAGATTATTTCCACAAAATTACAGCAACTTGTTGATAAATTCATTGAATTGGATAAAAAACATGTGCAAATTCTTAGTGCTCCTGTAAAATTTATAAAAAATGCACGACTACAAGAGCAAGTTGCTGCATTTGCGAACCTTGATAAAAATGACTACTTGAATTTTGCCAAGCAGTGTTGTACAGCTTTTGGGATGACATGGAAAAATATACCAACTATTCTATCTGCAGAAGAGGTTATTGACACATTGATTATTGAAGGTGTAGAAAATATATCACCACATATACTTGCTCTTTGTTTTGCGAAGGCAAAGCGAGTTGTTGTTCTGACGGATTTGCATGCAACTTCATCTAGTACTATTCAAACTTTGGCTAATATTCTACCAGTTTTTGAGCTTGATTCTCGCAATAGCTTAAGAGATGTTCAGTTGACAATGTTTATAAAGGATCAAGGTTATTCCAGAGTATTTATAGATAATGCACAACTAAATAACACTGGTTGTATAAAGTACACATATTTGAAAAATCTCGGCACACCAGATATAACTCGCGAAAATGAAGTAAATTTTGTCTGTAATTATATTATTAAATATTGTCAACGAGGTGTTGGTTCATTAAATGTTGCTACTTTGAATCAAAAATTTGCAAAACGAATAAAAGATGAGTTAAGAGCACGAGTTTTAGGTGATCACGAAATTGCTAAAAGCATGATCAAATTTGAGAATGCTGGTAATTCTATAGATATTGCAAGTATTGATAATGCGTCTTTTATTCCTGCTACTGATGTACTACTTGTTGTTTCAGTCGCCAGAACTCCGCAAAATAAAGTGCTTTATGACTTCGGCTCTTTATCCGCTAAATCTGGGTTTTCTAATCTACTTGCTTTGTTATCATCAACTAATAAAAATTTCCAAATTTGCACATCTATTGAAGCTAGTGATTTAAAACGAAATAATTTAATAACTTCTGGACAACGACTGCTTTTTGATCTATTGAGTTTTGCTAAAAGTATAAATAATGATAAAGTTGACGCAAATAAGATCAGGAATTATTTAGGTATTGAGGCATTAGAATTAGGCGGAATTACTATAAATAAGCCAACTCGTGAATATATGAAATCAAGTTTTGCTATTACTGGATCTACACTTGAGCGAAGCAGCGTGGTTGATTATATTGCTGGACAAGTTTCAAGTCGAGGCTACAATGTGCAGATTGACTATAACTTCTCAGATACATTTGATCGCAAAATACCTCTAACTGTATTTTCTAAAGATGGAAATAAAGCAGTTGCAGTATTGATTGATGATACAATTTTTTACGACGTTAAGTCTCTTCGGAAGAAGTTGCGTTTTAGAAAAGAAGAACTTGAGTTTCTTGGGTGGAAAATTGTTCAAATTTGGTCAAAAGGCGTAGTTGATAATCCAAAATATGAAGTTGCAAAAATTCTGGATGCATTTGTAGACGATAACTTGAAAATTCCAGCAAAATTAAGGGAAACTGGTAAACCTACTGCAAGAGATAAAGAAATCTTAAATAACCGTCCACCGCACTGGGAGTAAAGGTGGGGGAGTTTGAAGTTGTGGTTGGTTCTCCAGCATCTGGGAGAACAACGTATCTAAACAAGTACTATAATGAACATGTTGATGAAGAAATTGCTTTCTTTACTCAGGACCCTGCAAGCCAACTGGTTGCAGTGAATGTATTAGAAGATGTTGTTTTTTCACTAGAATGCAGAGGACTAGAAAATACAGTTATGAATAATCGACTTGAGTGGATTGTTCAGGTCATGCCAAGTATTGTACCGCTCTTGAATAAACGCGTAGATGAACTCTCTGGTGGAGAATCTGCAATTGTGGCTTTGTGCGGTGCGCTCATTACTTGGCCCAAGATTTTGCTGCTTGATGAACCAACACAGCACCTGAGTCAACAAGAGCTGTTGCTAGTAGTTGATGCATTAAAAACTGTCCAAAAAATGGGGACGAATATTGTTTGTGCAAGTGGAGCATCTGAAATTATAGCACTTGCCACAAAAGTAGTACATTTAGAAAGTACTTCAACTTTTGAAGATGTAGATATTAATTTGCAGAAGTCAGAAAATATATTCGTTCTAACTGGAACTATCGGTTGTGGAAAATCTACTGCACTAGAACTATTTGCACATCTTAAAGCTCGTAGTGAAGTTCGTGCGAGGAAAAAAGTACAAGCAGCAGTATTTAAAGTTGTCAACATTCTAAATGAAAAGGTAAAAGTTGTAGAAAATACCGAAGATATTGGGTTCGTTCTGCAAAATCCTAGACTTCAGCTATTTGCAGATAATGTTGAACAAGATATAGCAATATCTTCAAATGGAAATAAGGACTTGGTTGACACTTGGTGCAAAAAACTCAAGATAAGTCAAGAACTCTTAAAAATGCAAGTGGAAAATATTTCATATAGTGAAGCAAAAATAGTTGCAATCGCTGGACAGTTGGTGAAAAATTCTAGTATTTTGGTTGTTGATGAGCCATTTAGCGGGCTTGATGCCAACAGTTCATATAATTTACTGCAGATATTCTCAGATCTTGCATTATCTGGTACTTTTGTTATTTTTTCCGAGCATTACCCTAATTATGCACAAATGATTACCGATCAGCAGATTAACCTTGAGGAGCAATTATGAAAATGCCTCTTATTAAACATGTTAAAGTAGTTGTAGCATTTTTACCAGTTATATTATTAACTGGACTAATTCAGTATTTACTAAGTGGCTTAATTCAAGACTGCATTTTTGTGATGCTAAGATTTTTGGCAATAGTTGTATTTTCTAGATTCCTTGTGCACTATATCAATCCATGGAGAGTGGCTAAACTTATTAAGAACGATAAAATTTCGCTGATTGTTGCATTGTCTCTAAGGTTCGTAATTATATTTCAGCATACATTTTATGCTATTAGGATGGGTGCTCGCATAAGGTCTATAAAGAGCCGTTTTGGAGTCAAGTTAATTCCTGCACTTTTTTTGCAAACTATTTCAAAAGCTAATACTATGGCTTATATATTGAAGATACGAGGATACTCTGAAGATGTTGCTCGTACACACTTTAAGTTAACCATTAATCTTGATAAATAGTTTTAGAACATGATGATTTTATTGGGCACATTTTACATGCACCTGAATTTAGTAACTCAAATTTGCTACAACTTAAGTCTTTTCGTGGAGATGATTCTACTTGACTAAAACGCTCGTTTTCTTGCATATAGAGCATTAACAAGTGCGGTGATAATTCATCAACTATCATACAAATATTCCTCCAACTTGGAATATGAGCACGCTGATTATATATGCAACACCCAATGAGAGCGTAATGCTTTTGAGCGCAAACTTCCCTCCAAGCTCGCGCTTTATTCCAGCAACTGTTGCTAGGCATGGTGTATATGCAAGCATAAAGAATAAAAATGCAGCACCTGCGAGCCCTTGTTCGCCCTCAGATGATGATGAAAATGTTTGCCTCAAGTTTTGTGCAAATCCTTCAGTTTCATCTTCCACATCGTCAATTGCATAGGAATTCGCAAGAGACCCTAGAACAGCTTCCTTTGCTAAGAATCCAGTAATCACAGCAGATGAAATATGCCAGTCTCCAAAACCAGCTGGCTTAAATATTGGAGAAATATTTTCTGCAACAACTCCATATACAGAATCTTCAACTTTGTCAACTTCCGCAAAACTCTTTCCAGAGCCAGGAATTGGAGTGCTTTGTAAAACCCACATAACTGCAATTACTATTGTAATCATTTTCCCTGCATTTAAAACAAACTGCTGTATTTTTATTGCGCATAAATGGAGTGTTGATTTTAACAAAGGCTTCTGATATGTTCCAAGCGGTATAATAAATGGCATTTTTTCCTGTTGTTCTTTGCCTTTAAGCTTGTTGAATAAATTTAGAAGTATTCCGACGAATATAACTAGTAGAATAGATGTAATATACAACAAGAAAACAACTAAACCTGCATAATTCGGAAATAGTGCATTTGCAACAACTACGAACACCGCTAAACGTGCACTACAGAGTGTAAAAGGGATTAGGTATCCGCAAAATGTTCGTGATTTGGAGTCCTGAAGTGCTTTTGTTGCTGAAATTGCAGGTAAATTACAACCAAATCCTAAGACTAGTGGCAAAAGTGCACGACCGTCAAGTCCAGCAAAACGCATTGCTCGATCTGCAACAATTGCAAAGCGCGTTAAGCAGCCAGATTCCTCAAGAATAGCAAGTAGTATGAACATAAAAAACAACGGTGGTATAAGTTGCGAAACAGTGAGTAGAGATTCAAGTAGCACATTTATAATAAATGAACTGAGAACTACAGGTGTATTTTGTAAAAGAGATTCTAATCCACTAGTTAATACATCTCTAAGGTTGCCATCTATTAAGTTAACAAATGGTGAAGAGAATACAGTAGTTGCAGAAAATATCAGGAACATTATCAGTAAAAATACTATTATGCCGAAGAACTTATTCAGAAGAATCTTGTCTAACCAATATGTGAATAATTTGCCATCAAGTTTATGAAGTCCTAAAGTGTTCTGCACATCTGATGCCCACTTAAAATGTTCATCTGAATGCTTTTTTGCCCAGTCGCGTACATCCTCGCCACTAATTACCTGAGTTGCGGAATTCACATCATGCGATTTCTGTAGAGTTAAATTCACCTTGCTCTCCAACTCGTCAACACCAACTTTTCTGCGTGCATCAAGTAGAACAACTTCATCAACACCAGTTACTTCACGAATAAGTTCAGTATCAAGTTCTAGGCCTTTCTTGTCTAGGAGGTCCGCCATAGAAATTGCAAGTATAATTGGGATCTTGCTGTGTTTAATTTGTGCAAGTAAGTATAATGACCTTGATAAGTGTGGAGCATCTGCAACAAATAAAATCAAATCTGGGCGATGACGACTATTATCTGACCATAATGCATTCGCAGCAATTTCTTCATCTGGTGAAATATGGTATAGAGACACCAATCCTGGTAGATCAATCAGCTCTTTATTTTTCCACATGCCAGTTTCCACACTTACAGTTGTTCCAGGTGCATTTATAGTTTTTTGTCTATGTCCAGTAAGTGCATTAAATAATGTAGTTTTCCCAGCATTTGAGTTACCAACAAGTGCAATTTTAGGATTTTTCAGTATTGTATCAGACATATGATACCTCAATTGCATTTGCCAACTTAGCGTCAATACCGAGTAGTTCAGTCCCCTTTGAAATTACTTTTCCGCCAAAAACACAATTCTGGCAAATTCTAATATCTGTTCCTTGAGATATTCCAAGTTCTTTTAATCTGCGGCAATGGTCAACGCTTAAATCAATTGATTCAATATGTAACGCAACTCCAAGTTTGCATTCAGATAATTTCATACAATAACCTCTTCCATAATTTCAAGTAAAACGAATATATTACTAGTATATCACAATAAAAAAAAAAGTCAAGTGTTTTTTACCCTTATGAAAAATGTTAACTAAAACCTATAAAATCCTTTAGCTCGCAGATACTTTGCAAATATCCACGCCATCTAAATGTATTTCTTCCTTATCTGGTGCAATTTTCTTTGAGATCAGCTTCAAAAGTGTAGATTTACCACACCGTCATACTGTCTGTGAGTTGCAATGTCCACACTTTATTAAGCATGCAGCGCAGTTTTATGCGTAATGCGCAGCATTAGACCTCATTTTACTTGATGTACCATTTACCGCGCAGTCCATGCATCCAACTTTTTGCAGACATTGCTACTCGACCTGCTGGTTTTACCTCTAAAAGTTCAACTTCACTAGATTGTTGTGCAGTACTAAGATCTGTATTTGACTTCAAGCGTGCTTTTAATGCAGTTACTCGTGTGACCTTAGTTATTTTTTCATCGTGTTGATCTGCTTCAACTAGTTCAAACCAAGCGCCTGGATTTGGGCTAAATGCATTTATTTTGTGCACAATTTCCTCAACTGGCGCATTCCAGTAAATTCTAGCATCTTCTTTTTGCAACTTTGCAGCATATTCCACGCCCTCTGTACTACTTTGTTCAGTATACAGACCCTCAATTTTTTCAGAACTTTCACCTGTATAAAACTTGTTCAGTAATTTTAGTGATGCAACTAATAGATCTCCACCGAGTGATGATAAAGCCACCAGTAGTTCACCAGTAGTTATTTCTTCATCAATTTTATACTTCTTCTGTAATAAAATAGGACCTTCATCAAGTTCTTTAGTAATCTTGAAGATTGTAATTCCAGTAGTTGTATCACCGTTTAAGATAGCTCGTTGAACTGGTGCGGCTCCACGCCACTTTGGTAGTAAAGAATAGTGAAGATTTAGCCAGCCAAGTGGCAATGCATCCAGAACTTCTTGATCTAAAATTTCACCATATGCCACAACGAACGCCACATCTGGTGCAAGTCCAATGTCTTTAAGTCTTCTTAATTCCGCAAGTATATCTGACTTGGTGTCTGAAGACTGTGTATTGCTAGGCGTGATGACGTTCAGACCCAGTTCTTTTGCGCGGACACATACAGGACTAGGTGTTAAAACGCGTTTTCTCCCGAAAGGTGCATCAGGCTTTGTGAATACAGCAACAATATCTGCAACTTCGTTTAACTTTTCTAGTGGTTCAACTGCAGTACTTGGAGTGCCTGCAAATACAATACGCATTAGAAGAGTTCATACTTTCCACTTGGTGCTAAATGAGAATCTGGACTTAAAAGTAAACCAGCTTCAACTTCATGTGGGTCATAATCACGGCTCTTTTCTTCAAATCGTCGATGATCAATTGGCTCAAACAACTCCTTTTTACCAACTTGTGCAAGCTCTAGTGACTTTTGAGCAAAACGCAGACGTTCATTAGCGCTTTGTTTCCATTCATCTGCAATTTGAACACCAAACTCCTTAATAACAGCAGCCTCAAATGCACCTGGATTAACCAACGCAATTAAGCCTGCAACATGTCCAAATCCTAGTGAAGTTATAAGACCAGCCTTAATTGTCTGGGTGCGGGATAACTCTAATGGTTCTCTTAGCCACACAATTGGCGAATGGTCCTTGAATTCTTCTCCGACACAATCAAGTGCGCGATTTGCAGGCAGTTTACCATACCTGAAGATTTGACACAGTCCGCTTACTTGGAAAACTGCAGCCCCACCTTTTGCATGTCCAGTTACTGTTTTTTGTGAAACAACAAATAGAGGATTGCCAGGCGTTCGTCCAATCGCAGTTGACAATCTTGTGTATAACTCTGACTCGTTCGGATCATTGGCATCTGTTGAAGTATCATGTTTTGATATGACATTGATATCGTCAGGTGCAACGCTTAACTGCGCCAAGTTTTGAACCAATTTTGAGTTAACACCACCTCTGGCTGCTCCTAATGCTCCTAAACCTGGTGCGGGAATTGAAGTATGCGCACCATCAGCGAAACTTCTTGCGTAACCAATTATTCCAAAGACTGGTAGTCCAAGTTTTAGTGCAATATCACCACGAGTTATTAGAACAGTTCCGCCACCTTCAGATTCTACGAATCCTCCGCGTCTTCTGTCATTTGCCCTACTAACAAAACGCTTGTCAATTCCTTTATCAAGTAGATCCTGAGTTTTTGCGGTTGCATTCATATCTCCAAAACCTGAAATTGATTCAATTGAAATATCATCAATTGCACCTGCAACAACAAAATCTGCTTTGCCACAGTCAATTTTATCAACTGCATCTTCAATGGAAACTGCTGCTGTTGCACATGCGCCAACTGGATGTACCATAACGCCGTATCCACCAACATAACTCTGCATAACATGTGCTGCAATAACATTTGGAAGTGCTTCTTGTAGAATGTCACTAGGCTTATCTTCTCCAAGAAAACCATCAACAAATAGCTTTCGCATTGAGTCAGTTCCGCCAATTCCTGTTCCTTGAGTAGATCCAACATCACTTGGATGAACTGCTTGTAGTAATTGGGCTGGTGAGAATCCACTTGACAAAAATGCATCAACAGTTGCAACCAAATTCCAAATTGCTAGTCTATCTATACTTTCAAGCATACTTGCTGGAATGCCCCATTTTGCTGGGTCAAAGTTAGTCGGAAGTTGCCCTCCAACTTTTCTAGTCATAGCTGCTTTACGAGGAACACGAGCTTTTGCACCTGCCAATTTCTTAACTTCCCATTCATCACCAGCTTGCGAAATATGAGTTTTTTCAGGATCTATTGCAAGATAACTCTCTGCAAGTTCCTTAGTCGGCACAGTAAATGTAATATCTCTGTCTAAGAATACGGATACATCATTTTGTGTTGACAAGTCCTTGATCCATGCTAAATCATCATTAACATACTCTCTTACACCACAACGGGAAACAACTTCGTCTATAAACTTCTCGCGTATTTCGCTTTCTGGTACTAGGTTATTATTCTCGTCATACCAACCAGCTGTTGGAGTATCTGACCAGTGGATCAAATTCATCATCCATGCCAATTCTAGTACACCAGAAGCAGTTAGTTCAAACGAACCATCACTTTGAATTCCATGTTCTGCCTCAAATCTAGTTCTTCCTGAACCCCAAGGTCCCACTTCACCAATTCCGACAATAACTCGTAAGTCCTTCAGCGAGGCAGTTAGATTACTCCAGTCTTTGGAGTCAACTTCTGGCAATTTTGAAAGTTTAGGTGTTGGAAGTGCCTGTACTTTTGTTTCCTCAAGTTCTGCTTTTTCTGGAGTTGTATCAGTGTTTTTTAATGCATCTTCCATAGCTTGGCGTTTAAGTGCAACAAGATTAATTTCTCCATCGCCTAAACCGCCAGTCAAGTCAGCATCTAGGGGAGTGGTTTTAGCAGTTTCTCGAGCAGTTGGTGTACAAAGCTTTAACAACTCATCTGCAATTTCAAGTGTAGAATATGTTTTAATTCCAACTTTTTCAACTGCATCAACTAGTGGATCATTTCCGCCCATTAGTGAAGTTCCTCGAACCCATCCAATTTTCGGGTGTGCAAGTGTTACATGTTTTGCCCAGCGTTTTTCAACATTCCACTTCTTGACAATTGCATCAAATGCTGCTTTTACTTCACCATATGCACCATCGCCTCCAAAAATACCTCTATTTGGTGAGCCAGGTAAAACTACATGCATTTTGTGAGCGATATCGGTTTCAATACCAATTTTACTCAACTGCGCAATCATTCTCTCAACTGACCACAATAGTAATCTAGTCTCCATTTCTGCCTCTGAACCAGCATCTGCAAGTGTTCCCATAACTTTAGGTGCGGCAAATGGAAAGAAAAGATCTGGAACTAGCGCAGGCTTTATTAACTTAGTTGTTGCACCAATACTCTCTTTTTGCTCTTGTCCAATCCATGATATAAATGCATCAACATCGCGATAACTACTCAAATTGGCAGGCACTAACCATAATTTAGCATTTACATTTGCATGTGTTCTATATAGTTTCTTCGCATATTCTAGTCGTTTGGCATCAATATTAGATGCAGTAATTACAACATGTGCACCGCTAGCCAATAGTTTTCCTGCAATGGCTCCAGCAATGGAATTAGGTGCAGCACCTGTAATAACAGCAACCTTTCCTTGCATTTGCAAATCAATGACTTCATCAACTTTTGTTTTAAGTGCAGATGCGGCAATTTTCTTGAAAACACTAGCTAAAGAACTATCACGGTTTTTAGCTGCTTTTGACGCATACCATAAAGCAATCGTGTTAATATCCTTGCCTAATCCAATGAATGCTCTTTCTAAATCAAGTTCACCAACTTCTTTAGAATTAAGTCCGTATGTGTAAATGCGTGCCAAATCTTCTTTTGCACTTGCCCATCGGTCATCAAATAATACAACCTGTTTAGCACTGAACTTCGGAGAAACTCGTTTAGTCCAATCTTGCCCCAATTCGGCAGCAACGGCATCAATTACAACTTGGTTTTCTGCATCTGCATTATCAGCAATTTCAGTAGTTTGTGCAAGCCCAAGTTGATCCAACACGCCTTTGGCCATAGTTGCTAGAACACCTTTATTTCCAGTAATTGATTCGGCAAGTTCATTTAATGCTGCAGAATCTACAACATTTGCACTTCCAGTACCCCCAGTAGAACTATTAAGAGATACTTGAACACCTCTCCTAGCTGCAATTTGCATAACTGCTGCATCAATCAATGCATCAACATCTGTAGCAGATGAGAGTGCTAAAGGTGAAAGAGTTGCTAAATCACCTTGTCGCATAGACGTGCCTTCGCGTGTTCCTAATATAATTTCAGCAGTGACAAAATCAACCCAATTCTTCCCTAGGTGCCAATTTTCTTCTACACGGCTTGCGATCTTGGTTTGTTTTACTCCAGTAGCTCCGAAGAGTTTTCTAATATTGGCACGGAATATCTCACCAAGTATTGGACCGAATGCTTTATAGTTATGCGCTAATTTATCAACTGTATTATAAAGCGTGGAAACTGGTGCCTCCGCAGCAGAATCTATGGTTGCTAAGCCTAATTCTGCGGACATATCCATCAACAACTGATTTCTACGGCTTGAAACTCCATTTGTTAATGTTTCTGCAGTATCATTAGGGTCTATTTGCTCTGGATTGATCTTATTGCTGTATGCAAAGAGTACTTTAATTGCATCCGATGCCTTAAATCTTTCATCAGGAGTACTTTCATTGTTGTTTACACCTGATGGTGCAGCCGTTTGGATTTGTTGAACAGTATTTGCTACCTCAGATACTACATTTTGAGCACCTGCAGTAATACTTTGAGTGTTAGATACTGAACTATTTTCCGCTTGAACTGGTGCAGATGTAGTTATTTCAGGTGTATCTTGAAATTCAAATGTAGGAATTGGATCATCATCAGTTAAATATATACGCGCAAAATCTCTCTGAACATTGTATACAACTACATTTTGCGCAGAAAATTCTGGAAGTTGTAATGTTTTTGTTGCTAGACCAGTAAGTGTTGGTTGATCTTTTAGTCCAATTTCAACGAACTGTTCAATCCCTAAACCACCTTGTGTAGTTGGTGTGAACATGATTTTTTGAGTTTCAATCCAACGTACAGGACTTGCGAACTGCCAACATAATAATTCAATAAGTAGAAGCCTTCCTAACACCTTCTTATCAATTGCAGCCTGTGCCCATGCATCACTAGTGGCAAGAATATCACGCAGAGGCTCAGATGGAACAACATCTAAAATGGATTTTGCAAAATCGTATGTAAACTCAAATGGACGAGCTACTAGATTTGGAATATATCTACCAACTAGTATGTCAAAATCAATTTCTTCGGGCAGTAGTTCTTGCAGTTTCTTTCTAAAATCGGGAACACCATTTTGAAGAACACTTGAATGGAATGGAACATCAATTCCAGGAATCTCCATATATGCTCCGCGCCCCCCGTATGCTTTAACCCGCTCGCTGACATCTTTTTTAAGTGCATTTAGCCCAGAAATAGTTCCAGTAACTGCATATTGTGCACCAGCTAAATTATAGTTAACAATTTCTAGGAACTCGCCACTTTCTTGAGCAATAGACGCAACATAGTCTTTTACTTTTGCGTCAGTTATACCAAACTGGTTCGGTCGTAATGCAGCCATTTTATAATTTGAACGCCCATTTGCATCTCTTGAAACCAAATTATGCATTGTGCATCCACGAGCAAAAACTAATTCAATAACATTTTCTAACGAGATAGTGTTCGCGTAACTTGAAAGTGCAATATACTCACCTAGTGAGTGACCAGCGAAATAACTCTTCTCAATTGCGATTTTCGCCTCTCTCATTCTAGCGGTTTGTGCAAAGCCTAGTATAGTCAGTGCAACTTGTGTAAACTGAGTTAAGTTTATTAAACCATCTGGATGAAAATATTTAACCTTGTCAATAACTATTTCAGTTGGATTATCGCGAACAATTGCTTTTATAGAGAAGCCAAGAACTTCCCTTGTATGCTTATCTGCTCGTTCCCAAACTTCTTTAGATGCATTTGATGCGGATATTTCATCAAGTCCCATACCTTTTTGCTGAATACCTTGACCTGGATAACAATATGCTGTAGATGTTGGCTCAATAGAAGCAGTAAATCTAGCTGCAAGTGTATCACCAATTTTTGCAATAACTTCAACAATTAAACCACCACCAACAATTGCATTTGTTCTGTATGCACTCAGTTGTACTTCATCTTCAAGATTAGTTGGAGAATACCATTGAGCTGTCCACCCAGAAATTTTTAGACCAGGACTATTCTTGTACTTTGCACTAATAAGGTGTTGTGCAACAGCAGAAAGCCACATACCATGTACAATTGGACCAGGTAATTCTGCAATATTAGCAATATTAACTGATGTATGAATTGGATTATAATCACCAGAAACTACAGCAAACGGAGTCATATTTGCTGGTGCCTTAACTGTTACTTGTCTTAGTAGGCGACGAGAAATTGTAATAATTTGAGACTGGGTAAACTTACCTCCTGCCTCATCTGGTGGTGTTGGAATATTTATTCCAGAAATACGTCCTTGTATTGCAAAACGCTCGCGGAATGTAATTGCTAGTGATTCATCTTCTGAAGGATTAGCAGAATCTCTAATAGTAACCGCAACTCTCACATCAACAATGCGCCCAGATGTGGACTCTTTGAGTTCTTGCGCCCAAGCATATGCTCGAAGTTTTTTGCCAACTAACTGTTCTAGTGGAATAACCATATTGATGGTATGATCTAAGTGAACAGCTTTCAAAAGGCCTTCAATAACTGGATAGTCATCTTTTATAGCTGACCCTAGTGCTGCATAAATTGGTGGCCAACAAGTGCCTAAAAGTGCATCAGGAACTATAGTTGTCCTCTCGTATGCATCCCATTCACCTCGTTGTAGTTCATTAGTTAATGCTTCACCAGTTACTAAACCATGGCTGATTCCTAAATCTAGTGTTGCAGTAAAGTCAAATTTTGCTCTATTGAAGACTGGTTTATCAAAACGAACACCTCCAATGATATTTTCAGTAACTGGTTCCATTATCGGCAGTTCTTTGACAAAATCTCCAGATGTCATTTTAGATCCTACGCCAGCAGTAGCAGCCAAAAGTGCATGCATTTTTTCTGGTAATCTGTCTTCGTCCACAATTGGACACGCTCCATCATACGAACTGAACGGTATTATAATAGGAATTACCAATTCTCGGACTGCATGGAATTTATACGGATCTGCATCTTTATCCCAGTATGTGTCTGCCTTTACAACTAAATCAAATATATCCGCTAACTTGTTTGGTATTTTTCTGATTTCGTATTCATCAGCACCTAAAATATACGCAGGATTTGGCATAAGATGGTTTGTCCAAGATATGTGCTTTGACTGTTTTATGAAGTCTATAAGATTTTCCGCTCTCTGTAGTCTGGAAAATGTCGCAGGAAAACTTGTATTAGAACTAGAGAGTCTCTTTACAACTGCATTTTCAAAACGCTCAAGAAGATCAGCAACTGGTTCGTTAATACGGTCAATTCCAGCAACAGAAACAGGTCCAGGTATAATTCTACATTCTGATGCTTTATAGCGCGAATCTTGACTTTGCCACAGAGAATCAGAACCCCACCACTTGAATAGCTCATTGTCTATACATGGAATAAAAGGTACTGGTTTTGGATGCTTTCTGCATAATTCTATGAACCACATTTCATCAACTGTTGTAACAAATGTAGTTTCAATTGCTTGATAGTTTGTTTTTAAGCGAGAAATAGCACCTTCATAGTCTAGCACATTATTCTTATCAAAAAGACTATCTATACTAGCAAAAAGAGATATAAAGTCTCCACTATCCTTGTCAATAATACGAGCTTCTACTCGTTGTAATAGGTCATAAAAGCGATCTACCCATGATTCTTCTGGATCTTTTTGTCCTGGTAAGAAGCATAGATCTGCAAATCGTTGGACAAATTCAAGATATGTCATCTTATCAATATCTCCGAAGTACTTCTTTGCAGTTTTATTAAGAGTTTCAATAATTTTTTCTCGTTCAGTAGTAAGCAACTCTGGATTGTCACTAACCTCTAAAATCAGACGTGCACAAGCAGCGGAATCATTATCAATCTCATAAATATCTGCGCGCAAATGACTTAAACTAGAGGTCATTCCACCTTTGGACTTCTTTTCTCCAACCCATCCATTATTATCATCAATACTAATCCCCTCAGTTTTTAGAAGAAGTTCTTTAATTTCGGGTGTTGTATATGCTTCTTTAGTTGTCATGGCTGCTGTACCAACAAGTACACCATCAACGGGCATTTTCACTAAGCGGTATTTCAAAGCCCAATCACCAGAAATATAATCTGCTGCGCGACTTGGAGCACCAATTCCGCCACCAACGCATAAAACAACATTCTCAGTACGGCGTATATCTGCATACGTTGCTAGTAGTAAATCGTCCAAATTTTCCCACGAATGATGTCCTCCAGCATGTCCATCTTCAACCTGCATAATTACATCATATTCTGGAACTGCCTTTGCTATACGTAGTACTTGATGAATTTGGTCAGTTGTACCAGGCTTAAAAGCAATATAGGGAAAACCTTCATCAGTTAATGTTTTTACAAGTTTGACTGCTTCTTCAAACTCTGGAATTCCTGCAGTTATTACAACTCCGTCAATTGGCGCACCAGCCATGCGTGCTTTACTAACTATTTTTGAAACACCGAACTGTAAATTCCACAAGTAGCGATCCAAAAACATGGAATTGAATTGAACTGCGCGCCCTTTTTCTAGTAAATCTTGCAACTTCGTGATATTGTTGTTGAATACATCTGCAGTAACTTGTCCACCACCTGCGAGTTCCGCCCAATAACCTGCATTTGCTGCTGCTGCAACAATTTCAGGGTCAACTGTGGTTGGAGTCATGCCTGCTAGCATAATTGGAGAGCGACCAGTTAGTCTGGAGAATGCTGTATCTACAACTAGTTTACCATTTGGCAGTGTTAAAACTTCTGGATTGTACTTCTCATAACTTTCATCAACCTGTGGAGTGAAACCAGCAGATAGTATATTCTGGAGCGAACTTGCACTACCTGCAGAAACAATTCCTATATTTGAACCTTGAACCAGATTTCTTGTGATGTTGGTCATCACAGTTCCAGGACCTAAATCAATGAAATATTTTACTCCAGCATCTAATGCAGTATGCACAATAGTTACCCAATCAACTGGATCGACTAGTACATCAGCTGCCAATTTTGATGCTAATTCTACGTCAATTTTACATTTTTTGGCAGCGTTTTCAATGAATTCAATTTTATCAGATAGAAGTAATGAATGAAATGGGGCAGATACATCTAAAAATTCGGTTTGTATTTCTAGCGGAGCACCACCACTTAACTTCGCTTTATAGCGTTCTTGGGATTTATGAGCCATTTTTTCTAAAACAGACGACAGATTTTTCAGATCTTTTGGAGAACCAGATATAATTAAATGCCGCTCGCTATTTTTCACTGCAACTTGCATAGATTCTTGAATTGATCCAGTTGCAACTGTTTTGTTAATAGCTTCTTGAACAAGACTCTTGGTTGCACCTTTTACCGACAACATAGCGGTTGCACCATCTGATGAATATATACTAAGTGAAGCAGATTGTAGAGTTGCTGCAGCACCAATTAGTTGTGCAATTGCGAATATTTGTGCAACTTCATCAAGGTGATCATCTCCTAGTTTTTCAATTATTTTAGTAATTTCTACACCTAAAACACCTTGTGAATGCCCAATTGAAATAGTTGCAGGTGATTTTTGAAAATCAAAACTAGAAATAAAAGTACGAAGTAGCGCATATTGTGCAAGTAGAATTCCAGGCAATGATATATATGCATTTGAATCCTTGTGCATATTATTCGGTTGCGACGCAAAGTAGTCTACGGTATCTGGCATTGCAACAACTAAATCATCGCGAACTGGTTCGCAAATAGCTGCCATTTTATCAACAATGGTATGTAAATCTTCACCAACTTTGCCTACTGCAAATTCAGCCAAAACGTCGCGCCAAGCAACACCTTGTCCTCCGAAAATTAACGCATACTTTTCATTAGCAAGTTCATCTACAAAATTACCGTAACGATTCTCATAATTATGGCTCATTCTCATTCCTTTTTCCATTCTTTATATTATACCATAGTTTTTCGTTTTGTATTATGATTTTGTATTTTTATGGTTAACTATTTACTTTTTTGTAGTTTTTCTTGAGCTAAAAAATAAAACCCCCCTATTTATTATATCAAATAAACAGGGGGATTTTGCAATCTATGACCTATATTGCGCATAAGCACTACTGTGACGAGCAGTTTTATATCTCACAGAACGCACAACACCTACAGTAGCCTAATATAGTGCAATTCCAGCTACTGCAAGACATGCTCCGCCAAGATATATCTCATAGAAAATCGGGACACAAAAGGTTTACACCGTCACGCGCAATTTGTTTATTGGGGGTCAAACAAATTTCCTTCGTTTTCCGAAAAAAGATCATTTTCAACAAAGCTTTGCTAAGTTGGAAACAACCAAAAATTATTATAACACAAAAAGAACTAAAATGCAAATGCTAATGATAAAATATTTTTGAACTATTGTGATATAATGTAAACAGTTAACTAAATTAAGATGGACTTTGGGAGGTTCTAGTGGCAAAAAAAGTTGCATTAGCGTATTCTGGTGGATTAGATACTTCAGTTGCAATTGAATGGATTAAAGAGGCAACTGGTATGGAAGTTTTTGCTGTATCAATTGATGTTGGGCAGCAAGGGGAGTCGCTTGAAGTTATTCGTGAACGCGCTCTAAAATGCGGGGCATCTGATGCATATATAGTTGATGCGAGAGAAGAGTTTGCGCGTGAATACTGCACTTTAGCGATTAAAGCCAATGCTATGTATGAAGGGGAGTACCCATTGGTCTCCGCAATATCTAGACCTCTAATTACTAAGCACTTGGTTAAAGCTGCACGTCAATTCAACTGTGATACACTGGCACATGGATGTACTGGTAAGGGCAATGATCAGGTGCGTTTTGAGGTTTCTATACAATCACTTGCTCCTGAACTTAAATGCTTGTCTCCAATTCGTGATCTTTCAATGACTAGAGACAAGGAGATTGCATTCGCGCGTAAAAAGAGTTTGCCAATTGAGGTAAAAGCAGAGAATCCGTTTTCTATTGATCAAAATCTTTGGGGGCGCACTATTGAGGCTGGTGTTTTAGAAGATATTTGGAAGGAGCCAATTTCTGAAATTTATAACTATACACAGGATCCTAATTTTGACCAAAGTGTAGATGAAGTTACTATTACGTTTGAAAAAGGTCTACCAATTGCACTTGATGGAGAAAGATTAGACCCATTAACTCTAATTAGCAAACTAAATGAACTCGCTGGTAAGCATGGTGTTGGACGTGTTGACATGATCGAGAGTAGACTTGTTGGAATTAAAAGCCGTGAAATTTACGAAGTGCCAGCTGCAATAACCCTAATTAAGGCACACCAGGAATTAGAGCGAGTAACACTTGAAAGAGAACAGGCACGATTTAAACGAACTGTTGAACAAAAATGGGGTGAACTGGTCTATGATGGTCGTTGGTATTCTCCACTAAAAGAGTCTTTAGACTTGTTCATTGAGGATACGCAAAAGTATGTTACTGGCGATATTCGTATGCAGTTGAATTCAGGACGTGCAGTTCCAGTAGGTCGTAAATCTGAGCATGGACTTTATGACTACAACTTGGCTACTTATGAGGAAGGTGATACATTTGATCAACTTTCTGCACGTGGTTTTATACAGATTTATGGACTTCAAGACAAGCAAGCAGCTGCTCGTGACATCAGATATGGTAAAATAAACAGATTAGATTAGGAGTGCTTTGTGAGTGAAGATAATAAAATTGCTGGAGTTTTATGGGGCGGTAGATTTGAGGGAGGTCCATCAAAGAGTCTTGAGGATATTTCACGCAGTTGGCATTTTGATATTCGTCTTGCAAAATATGATATTTCAGGTTCAATTGCACATGCTAGAGCATTGAGTTCTGTTGGAATTTTACATGTTGATGAATTTGAGACAATTGAAAGAGAGCTGAAGGTTATTGGCGATGAAGTTCTCAAAGGCTCGTTAGTTCCAAGTAGTGGTGATGAAGATGTACATGGGTTCCTAGAGCGCATTTTGATTGAGCGAGTAGGTGTTGAAACTGGCGGTAAATTGCGCGCTGGCAGAAGTCGCAATGACCAGATTGCTGCAATTATTCGCATGTACTTGCTTGATAGCGAAGTTCTGATTCGCAAATATGTGGTTTTAATGCTAGAGGCGATTGAAGAGCAGGCGACAAAAGCATTTACTGGAATCAATAAGAAACCAGTTGTTATGCCAGGTCGAACGCATTTGCAACATGCACAACCTGTATTATTAACTCACCACCTTTTGGCGCATGGTTGGGCACTTTTACGTGATTTAGAACGGCTTACCGACTGGAAGAAGCGTGCGAAGTATTCTACATATGGTGCATCTGCATTGGCAGGTGATTCACTTGGGCTTGATGAGAACGCTATTGCAAAAGAACTTGGATTTCTAAATCTTGAACCAAATTCAATAGACGCAACCGCATCAAGAGATATTGTTGCAGAATTTTCGTTCATTTTGAGTTTAATTGCTGTCAATTTATCGCGCTTTGCGGAGGAAATTATACTCTGGAACACAAAAGAGTTTGATTTTATTAAACTTGATGATGCATATTCAACTGGTTCATCAATTATGCCGCAGAAGAAGAATCCTGATATTAGCGAGTTGACGCGTGGCAAAAGTGGTAGAATTATCGGGAATTTTACTGGTTTGTTAACTACACTAAAGGGACTTCCACTTGCTTATAACCGCGACTTGCAAGAAGATAAAGAGCCAGTTTTTGATTCAGTTGATCAACTGCTGCTAATACTACCTGCGTTTGCTGGACAACTAAAAACTGCTCAATTCAATTACAAGAAGATGCATTTAACTGCTGCTGGTGGTTTTGCACTAGCAACTGATATTGCTAACTGGTTGGTTAAACGAGGTGTTCCATTCAGAATTGCTCACGAATTAACAGGGGAGTGCGTACAACTTTGTGAGGAACGGCAATTGACAGATGCTTCTGATGGATTTGGTGAAGACTACGATCTTAAACATCTCTCAGACTCAGACTTTGAGAGAATATTAGGCGGTGCGCTTAAGAAGTATTCTATAAGTGAAGAAGTTTGTTTTGCCGCAGGTGTACGAGAAGTACTTAGTATAGAAGGTTCAGTTGCTAGCCGTAGTAGCTTTTCTGGAACTGCACCAAGTTCAGTATCAAAGCAACTTATTAATTTCATTAAAAAAGTCAATGATTTTAGATAAAAGTGCTGAGATGTTTTCGCCATACGTACTAAGTATGATATAATGAGAACAAGTTTGAAATTTTTGATTGAATAGGAGCTTAAATATGAACGATTCACCTGAATCACTAGATATGCATTTGGAACCTTCTGTGCCAAAGCCAGAGGGAACACCTTTAACAAGTACGCAGGTAGATGCGGAAGAATTGAAGACAACTAGAATAAGTGAAGTTGCTACATTTATATTAGTTCTAGTTAAAAAACTGCTAAAGGGCGACGCAGATGGAGCAATTTCTGATGTGTTTGATGATTCTGAACGGTCAAAAAAGGTAGCTTTTATTTCATTTGTGGCTTTTGCAGAAACTATTACAATGGGTATTCTTGCGCTTTTACTTTTTGGGTTTATAATTTCAAGTTTAGCGTCAAATATAATAGGCACGCTTTCCAAGATGTCAATGGGGTTAGTTCAATCTCAAGGTTTTACATTTGCAGTACCACTTGCAACTGGAATTTCTTCGTTTATTGCAGGTGCTCTATTTGCAGGTATTCTATTTTTTGTACGAGCATTTGTACTGGGCAAGACTCTGGATTCTATAAAGGTTAAGCTTCCTGCTATTAAACTACTTGGTATTCAGGCACTTGCAAGTATTTTTAACTTCATAGCCTATGGAATATCTATTTTGGTGTTGTTACTTTCAATTTTGATGTCACTTTCTACAAAAACACCACTTGGTATTTCATCTATTACAATAGGAATCGTACTGTTGTTAATTATTATTAGCGCGTCATTTAATCTACTTCTTTCATATATCTTCGTAGATAGGGTTAGTGTAACTGGTAAGAATCATCTAACCCCATTCTTAGTATTCTATGTGCTAGTATTAAGTATTGTTACAATTCTACTGTTTGCAATTACATCTTCGTTGATTGTAATTTAGGCTGATTTTTTAACTACACGACCAAATTTCTGGTTGCTATTCACTAATTGGGTTAAAAAGAGTATTTTTGTAGAATTTGAGTTCTTTAATGGATTCAAGAATGTCATCAAGTGCTCTATGTTTACTCTCGTCGTTGCGTTCTCTGCGCGGAGCATCTGGAAACCAAGCGTCGTATAGAATCTTAATTGCTGTTACATCCACGAGTCGGTAATGCAAGTGGCTACTCACATTTGGTAAATAAGCATCTAGAAAGCGTCTATCAACATATACAGAATTACCAGCAAGATAACAGGTGAATGGCTTCGATGCGAACTTCTTAATATAATTTAATATAATATTTTCAACATCTCCAAGATCTACTCCACCCTTAATTTCTTCATAAAGTCCAGATTTTGTATGCATCTGTTTAACCACTTCATTATCTTCAAGTCGCTTAAAGCCATTTTCTGTGGGTTTTATTACTATATCAATTCCACCATGTTCATTTTTATCATCTAAAAAATTTAGTTCCATATCAGTTGGCACTACAGAAATTTCAAGCAACTCATCTTCTTTTTCAAGTCCAGTCATCTCGCAATCAATCCATATTAGTGTTCTTTTTGCAATTTCATTCATCTTATCCCAATCTATCTATAACTTGTTTTTCCGCAACTTTAATTGCCTCAATAATCTTCTCGCTGTATTTTCCGCCACCAGTAGCGAAATCAGGTCTTCCACCTCCACCTCCACCAAGAACTTGTGATACACTGCGCACAAGTTGACCTGCATTTAGCCCTAACTTCTGAGCATAATCATCTACTGCAGTAACTATGCCTATATTAGATCCAGTATTAAAACCATCACCAATCAATAATACCACACTAGAATTTACTTGGTTATTCTTGAGCTGCTCTTTTACATCTTGAGCAATGCTCCTTAGAGCATCAATATTTGGAACTTTTTCCAATGACTTGATGACTACTGTAACTTCACCTTTTGAGCCATTTAGCGTTTGTGCTTGTTCTAATAATGCAGGTATTTGATATCGCAATGTGTCCAAAGCCTGTTTTTCAATTTCTTTTTCAAAAGTCTTGACCTGATTTAGCAGAAACTGTATTTTTTCAGGAACATCATCTGTATTAGTTGTGCCAAGTAGAGCAGATATATTTGAAATTAGCGCATGTTCTTTTACATGTTTATCGTATGCTGCATCTGCAACTAGTGCCTGAATTCTATGCAAACCTGTACCAATTGAATGAATTCCAAGTACACTGACTAATCCAATATCCCCAGTATTTTGAACATGTGTGCCACCGCAGAGTTCAATTGACCACGCATTATCACCCTCAATATTTTCATCCTCATCACTATCGGTTCTTCCAAGGCTAACTACGCGTACTTGATCACCATACTTTTCACCAAATAGAGCCATTGCGCCAATTTCATGTGCTTTACTCAGACTCATATATTCTGCTAGAACTGCAGTATTTTCACGCACTTTTTGATTTGCTCTTTCTTCAATTTGGTTAACAACTTCATGTCCTAAAGTACTAGTTGCCTTAAAATCTAGTCGCATACGACCAGGCTTATTTTCTGAACCACTTTGAGTTGCATCTTTTCCAACCACTTCTTGTAAGGCCTTGTGAATTATATGTGTTGTTGTATGTGCAGATTTAATTGCATCTCGTCGTTTTTTATCAACTTTTGCCCATCCAGTTTCATCAAGTGTCAAAGTTCCAGAAATTAGACGCGCCTTGTGAATAGAAAGTTCAGGAATTACTTTTTGGACATCATCAACCTCCAGAATACTACCACCGCTCATCATAATTGTGCCTAAATCAGAAACTTGCCCACCAGACTGCGCATAAAATGGTGTTTTGTCCAGAATAACTTCAACTTCTTCTGGCTTTGAATCTGGCACATGTTTAATAAACTGTTGTGGCTCATTTTTTGCTATAATACCAACAACCTTCACATTACCTTCAAGTGTATTATACCCCAAAAACTTAGAAATTCCTGCATTATTACCTATAACTTCATTAGGCTGTACCTTTAATTTTCCTGCTAATTCTTTTGCAAGCTTTGAGTAAATACTTTTATCTGCTGCAGCACCTCGCTTTTTGAGTGCATCTTCTCTAGCGCGTATTTTTTGTTCATCCATCAACTTTTTAAATGCATTTTCATCTACTTTTACACCAGAATCACTTGCAATTTCTAGTGTTAACTCAATAGGGAAGCCGTGTGTGTCATGTAATTTGAATGCATCTTGACCTGATATTATACTTGTTTTTTGAGTCATTATACTGTTTAAATACGCACTTCCAGATTTCAGCGTCCTAGAAAATACATCTTCTTCTTTTAGTACAACTTCTAAAACTTGCTCAAAGTTAGTTTCAAGCTCTGGATAGCTCAAGGACATGGCATTTTTGCTAGTTCTGAAAAGTACCTCAAACTGTTTATCAGGTGCACCAAGTAGTCTAAGTGAACGAATTGAACGGCGCAAAAGTCTTCGCAGAACATAACCGCGCCCCTCATTTAGAGGTGTAACTCCATCTGCAGTTATCATAAGCCCAGACCGAATATGGTCTGCAATAATGCGCATCTGCACATCATCTGAAGCCTTTGCACCATATTTTAGTCCAGTAAGCTCTTCTACTTTTGCAATAACTGGATATACTTCATCTATTTCGTAGATATTGTCCTTTCCTTGCAATAAATATGCGACTCGCTCAAGACCCATACCAGTATCAATATTCTTGCGCTTCAAATCTCCTACAATATTAAAGTTGAACTTACTTTTAACTGAATCAATTTGCCACTGCATGAACACCAGATTCCAAATTTCTAAATACCGATCTTCGTTATTTGCTGGACCTGTATCCTCGCCGTAGTCATCACCCCTATCTATGAAAATTTCTGAACAAGGACCTGCAGGACCAGGACCTCCTGTGGACCAGAAGTTCTCAGCTTTGCCTAGTTTTTGCAAGTGTTCTTTTGGTAATCCAACTTCAAGCCATCTATTGTATGCTTCATCGTCATTTTCCCACACAGTGACCCAAATCTTGTCTTTGCCAAATCCATATGCACCATTTTCAGTGCTTCCAGTAATCAAATCCCATGCAAATTCAATTGCTTCATTTTTGAAATAGTCACCAAACGAGAAATTCCCATTCATCTGAAAGAAAGTTCCATGTCTAGTTGTTTTGCCAACCGAATCTATATCTGCAGTTCTAACACACTTTTGAACAGTAGTAATTCTACTGTGCTCTGGAGTTTGAGCACCAGTCATATATGGAATAAATGGAACCATACCAGCAATTGTAAAAAGAGTCGTTGGATCAGGACTTATAAGTGATGATGAAGCATAAGCAGTATGACCTCTTTTTACGAAGAAGTCCAACCACCGTTTCTTAATTTCAGCTGTTTTCATTTCTACATTATACCAGTTTTCATCATCAATTGTGTATTAAAGTGCATTTTCAGATTTCACTGAGAACGCCTCACTAATCTTGTGCTTGAGTGAATTGCGTTCCTTTTGTTCAACTGCAGCATAATGAGCAGCTCCAACAATGCCAGCTTGATTACGTAATGCAGCAGGAATAACCTTAGCTTTAAGATTCAGCAACGGAATGAATTTATCTGCCTTTTCAGATACTCCACCTCCTATTATAATCACATCTGGAGAAAATAGGTGTTCAATTGTTGCATAATAAACTTGAAGTCTCGTTGCCCACTCTTCCCATGTGAGGTTCTCGCGATTTTTAACTGATGCTGCTGCACGAGTTTCTGCATCTTTGCCGTTGATCTCTATATGACCAAGTTCGCAACCAGGTATAAGAACACCTTTATAAATAAATGCAGTTCCAATTCCAGTACCTTGTGTACTTGCAAATACCAGACCTTGCTCTCCTCGAGCGTTGCCGAATTGAACTTCACCGTAGCCAGCTGCATCTGCATCATTTATAACAGATGCCTCAAGTCCTAATGAATCTTTAATTAAATTGTTGATGTTTGTATTCAGCCACGTTTTATCAAGATTTGCAATATATGTGACAATTCCGTTTTTGATTGGTCCTGGAAATGAAACTCCAATTGGTGTACCTTCTGGAACTTCAAGTTCAGAAACAATCTTACCAATAATTTCTACAATTGCTGTTGGTGTAGAATTTTCTGGTGTGGGTATACGAAGACGCCGACTAGCAAGTTCGCCAGTTTTTAAGTTAACCAATGCGCCTTTAACCCCAGAGCCACCAATATCAACTCCAAAGCCTATATTTCTTATATTCTCTGCCATAATAAACCCCTTAAGCATTCCAAAGTTAAGTACATTATACCACACATTTACTGTTGATTAAACGTTTTATGAAAAATGTAAGAAACTTTACTACAATTTTATGTCATGAAGGCTTAATAATGAGAAGTATGGAATACCTAAATCTTCTATGCGTTGACTTGCGCCTGTTGCCCTATCCACAATTGTTGCGCATGCTACAACTTCAGCGCCATTATTACGAGCAGCCTCAATTGCCGCAATTGGTGAATTTCCAGTTGTAGTTGTGTCTTCAACAATTATAACTGAACGCCCTTGAATATCGGGACCCTCAATCTGCCGTTGCATTCCATGTTCCTTCGCATTCTTGCGAACCAGAAATGCATCTAGGTCAATTCCGCGAGAGTATGCAGCATGCAACATTGAACATGCAACTGGATCTGCACCCATAGTTAATCCACCAACAGATGTGAAAGAGTCACCAGCAATAAAACCGTTCTCTTCAAGTAAGTCTAGTAGGAGATGTCCGACTATAGGAGATGCTTGATGATGAAGTGTTATGCGTCGTAAGTCAATGTAGTAGTCTGCGTGTTTTCCAGAACTTAGTACCACATCACCTTTTACAACTGCTAAGTCATTAACTAGTTCAATCAATTGCTCTCTTGGATCTAACGAATTCAATTTATTCACATCAAGTATCATATCTCTTCCTTTGTATTACCCAGTATTTTGTAGTCCTGCGGCAACGCCATTTACCGCGCAAAGTAGTAAGTATTGGTAATCTTCAATTTCCTTTTCGCTCATTGAGTCCTTGCTCTGGCGCAATTTTTTAAGTGCGAAGAACTGCAAGAGTGAGAGTGAATCGACATATGGACCTCTTACTTGAATTGCCTGCCCAAGTATTTTGCGGTTCTCAAGTGGATATAAACTCTTGTTGATTTTTGTTACAAAATCGTTTGTTAACTTTAGTTCTTCTATTACTGCATTTGCTAAATCATCACGGTCAGATAGCGATAAGTACTTAGTTGCAATTCTATCATCAGTTTTTGCAATAGACATCTCTATATTATCAACTAGTGTAGCAAACAAGTTCCATGAACTATATGCACTTTGCAGTATTTTTATACCAGCATCTGGATCTTTAGGTGTTGCATATTCTTCAGCAAAGCGTTTACATGATGAACCAAAGCCATACCATGCGGCTAAGTTAATGCGAGCCTGAGACCATGCGAACACCCAGGGAATTGCACGTAAATCCTCTAGTGCCTTAGTTGATAATCCACGTTTTGCGGGTCTTGAACCTATTGGAAGTAGACCAATTTCTTCTAGTGGTGTCACTGCGTCAAACCATGATGCAAAATCTTTAGACTTCACAAACTTGTGGAAGGATTCCTTTGAGTACTGTGATAGTTTTTCAATCACTTCGTTGTACTTTTCAGTTTGTTCTTGATTCTCTTTTTTAACAGATGGCGCACTATGCATAAGTGTTGCAGCAGCAACAGATTCAATATGACGTACTGCAATATCAGGATTTCCGTACCTAGCCATTATAGTTTCGCCTTGTTCAGTAAGTTTAAAAGTTCCATCAACTGAACCCTTTGGTTGTGCATAAACTGCACGGTTAGCAGGACCACCACCTCTGCCTAATGCCCCTCCGCGTCCATGGAACAAAACCAGTTTAATATTGTTCTTTTCTGCCCAATTTGCAATTGATGCTTGTGTTTTATGAAGTGCAAATGTCGCAGCAACTGGACCAACATCTTTTGAGGAGTCTGAATATCCAAGCATAACTTCTAAACGGCGATTATTTGAGTTCAGGCGCTCTTGAACTTCAGGAATTTTTAACATTTGATCTAATATATCAACTGAATTAGTTAAATCATCAAGAGTTTCAAAAAGCGGGACAACATCTATAATTGCAACACTAGATTCTTCTACTTCTGCATACTTTGCCAACTTGAAAACATTACTAATATCGTCTGCACACTGTGTAAAAGATACAATATAGCGATTTGCAGCCTCAAAACCGTAGCGTCTTTGAATCGCGCCTATTGCTTGAAAAGTATCAAGTACTTCAATAGTTCTAGCTTTGAGTTCTTGACTAGATATACCTTGTGCTTCAATATCTTCTAGTGCTTCTCTATGTACTTGTGAGTGTTGGCGTATTTCCATAGAGGCTAAATGAAAACCAAAAGTTTCAACTTGCCAAATTAGTGATTGTAGTGGTCCATATGCCGCGCGAAGTGCATTTGCTCTAATCAGTGAATCCTGAACAACTCTAAGATCAAGAAGCAATTGACTAGAAGTTGTATATGCATAATCAGAATTGCGTTGTTTTGTAGCCTCAAGTCGCTTTGCAATTGCCAACATAACTGCACGGTGAGGTTCCTGAATGGAAACATTAAATCCATCATTGTTTATATCCGAGCATAAATCACGCAGTTTATTCCACAGCTTGATTAACTCTTCAGAGCCAGGTGTAGTATCATTTTTAAGTGTTAAGTTTCTTCCAACTAGTGTTGCTCTATCTGCAAGAACTGTTATAATGTGCGCACTAAACTTTTGTGCAACTTGTCTTGTAACTGATGCAACAACATTTGGATTTCCGTCTCTATCTGAGCCGATCCATGATCCAAGTGTGAAGAATGCGGATGAACGAGCTTTATTTACACCCAATTTACGAGCAAAATCCTTATCATTGGCAGAATACTTTTGTGCAGTTGAATGTAATTGTAAATAATCATCAAGTCTTCTATAAACTAGTGTGACACTTTCAAGCAATGATGTGTCAAAAATTGATGTTACAACATCGCTTTCATCAAGTGGACTTGGTTTCCTTGAGCCGATTGGAGAAGTTCTAAATAGTGCATCAATTTCGCCAAGTATTTTGCGCTCATTTTCTACTAGTTGTATACCTTTCAAGTGCGGTTTTTGTGACAATAAAGATGTAATGCGCCGTATTTTTCCATTGACTGCTCTTCTGCGAGCTTCTGTTGGATGTGCAGTTAAAACAGGGTGAAAACATAATTCATTTAGTTTAGTCTGTGCTTCTTCTGTACCAATTTCCTTTTCTAGTTTAATATATGCATCACCAAGTATATTATGGGTGTGATGTGTAGTTAACCAGTCCTCATCAACCGTATTTAGTTTACTAACTCTATACAATTCTTCAGCCAGATTTGAAAGATGGAAATAGCATGTTAAAGCACGTGTCAATTCTTGTAAAGACTCAACAGTTAAATTCTCAATGAACTCATAAACAGTTTCATACGAAAAAATCTCTTCATTAGTTCTAGCTTCAGTTGTTAATTTAACAATCTTTTCAAAGTTTTCCCGTAATTGCGGGCTATATTCATCTAAAACAACTTCCAACATTCGTTGCAAAAACTCTAAGTTAGTTTTAAGTGAATTTGGTATTGCATGCGTTCCTCTACCTTGTATTACAGACTTTTTGATCATTATTTACGGACTCCTTTATACTTAATAGCTTCTTTAATCAGCCCCATAAACAATGGATGTGCATTTGTGGGACGGGATTTAAATTCAGGATGTGCCTGAGTTGCTATATAATAAGGATGTAGTTGTTTTTTAAGCTCTACAAATTCCACAAGTCCAATCGCACTTTGACTATCATCTTGTACATCGTTTTCACCTACTGCATTATTAGATCTGCCAAGTGATGTACCAGAAATTATCATACCATTATCTTCAAGCATTTTTGCATACTTGTTATTGACTTCATACCTATGTCTGTGCCGCTCGCTAATTCTCTCTCGTCCATAAAGTCTATATGCGGTTGAATCTTCTTTTAACTTGGCATCATATGAACCCAGTCGCATAGTTCCACCCATATCACCACTGCCTTCAACAATTTCAACCTGTTGTTGCATAGTTGTTATAATTGGATATTTACTACTAGGGTCAAATTCTGTTGATGATGCACCTTCAAGTTTTAGAACATTTCTTGCGAATTCTATTACCATTGATTGAAGCCCCAAGCAAATGCCTAGTGTTGGTACTAAATTCTCCCGCGCCCATTTTAGAGCACCAATTTTTCCTTCTATTCCACGAATGCCAAAACCTCCTGGAACTAATACTGCGTGAACACCTTTTAGTGCCTTTTGCGCACCATCGTATGTTTTACAAGAATCTGAAACTACCCAGCGAATCTTCACTTTTGTAAAATTAGCAAAACTTCCAGCTCTAAGAGCCTCAGTTATTGATAAATATGCATCTGGAAGATCAATGTATTTTCCAACTAGTGCAACCTCTACTTCATTTGTTGAATTATGAACGCTATTAAGAAGTTCATGCCAATCCTTCAGATCTACTTCAGTTGATGCTTTTTCAAGTCCTAAGTGGTCAATAATATATTCATCAAGTTTTTCGTTGTTAAGTATAATTGGTATGTCATAAATACTGGGTGCATCTACACAATTTATAATTCCATTAGTTTCAACATCGCACATTAGACCGATTTTCTCTTTCACTGCTTCATTTATAGGTCTATCAGATCGCAGTATTAGCGCATTAGGCTGAATACCTATTGAACGAAGTGCTGCAACAGAATGCTGAGTTGGTTTTGTTTTCAATTCCTTTGACGGTCCAATATATGGAACTAGTGAAACATGGGCGAAAAACACATTTTTTGAACCAATATCACGGCGAATTTGTCTTGCTGCTTCTAAAAACGGTTGCGATTCAATATCTCCAACAGTTCCACCAATTTCGGTTATAATAACATCTGGATTGCTACCATTTGCTAAAGTCTCTTGCTGTCTTATACGGTGTTTTATCTGGTTTGTAATATGTGGAATAACCTGAACAGTATCACCTAAATATTCACCACGCCGCTCTTTTGCAATAACATCTGAATAGATTTGACCAGTTGTTGTATTTGCATATCTTGGCAAGTTTACATCAAGAAAACGTTCATAGTGCCCTATATCTAAATCTGTTTCTGCACCATCCTCAGTGACAAATACCTCTCCATGCTGAAATGGATTCATTGTTCCAGGGTCAACATTTATATATGGATCAAATTTTTGCATAGTAACCTTAAGACCTCTAGCTTTTAGAAGTCTACCCAATGAAGAGGCGGTTAAACCTTTTCCAAGAGAAGACACAACACCACCCGTCACAAATATATGCTTTACGGTAACAGTATTAGTTGATACACCATTCATAACTACCATTATACCACATGCCTATGACATTTTCAAATCAGCTGCATTCTAATCAGAACTACAACACCTCATGAAGTCTAAAAAAGCCTGTTGTCCCTCTTCAAAATAGTACATGTGTAATATAACACACATAACCACCTTAAATCAAACCACGTGCTTATAAATAGTCTTAATGAAGGTCTAGGTTATAAAACCACCTGGATTTGCTCAAGAAGTGCAACAACCAAAATCAAATCACCAAGTGGAAAAAATGCAAAGAAAATGCAAAGAAGATTATAGAAGATATAAGAACACAAGTAAATAAGGACACCAGATGTCAAAACTTGGAAAATACAAACATCTGATGTATATTGTGTGTATGACCAAGTACACGCACCTCAGTATAGCAGAAAGAAGA
>JAIRWY010000024.1 GCA_031268675.1 Candidatus Ancillula glyptotermitis
AATAGTACATGTGTATATAACACACATAAGCACCTTAAATCAAACCACGTGCTTATAAATAGCCTTAATGAAGGTCTAGGTTATAAAACCACCTGGATTTGCTCAAGAAGAAGTTTTTACATGTACCTCCACTGAATAAAAGAAGACTTGTATTTAAGAGGGGTTGATGATAATACTCAAGGTGTTGTAGTTTGGGTGCAGATGCAGCCTGTTGTTAACTTTCTAGGCATGTGGTATAATATAGTTGATGCCCTCGTAGCTCAGTGGATAGAGCAACCGCCTCCTAAGCGGTAGGTCGGCCGTTCGAATCGGCTCGTGGGCACGCTGATACAACTAGAAGTACATATATCGCTGTGGGTCTAGGCAACTACTACGTAGTTTTACAGCTTGATGAATGAAATGAACCAGTCCTCAGAATGATAGTAGGCATTAGGTTGCTTGTAGTGTAAAAGTGCGCAAATAGCATAATCAAGGTGCTGCATTTTAGATGCGGATATACAATAATGTAAAAGATAAAAGAAATGTGGTATAATCTTAGTGTATGGATGAATTAGAAGATGCAAAGCAGTTGGCTAAAGTTGTATTCAACAAGATAAGCAGATCACCTGCGTTGTGCGATGTTGGATTAAAAAAGAAAGGTTATAGTGAAAATGAAGGCGTAAAGGTAACTAGGCGAGAGCCAGCTCCAATAATATCAATAGTTCGTAGTGTGGTTCGACAACAGGGCTGGGAAAATGAGTTTATTAAGGCAAAAATCATCAACAACTGGAATTTTATTGCGGGTGAACAACTTGCTCAACATACTAAGGCGCAGAGTATAATTGATAGTACATTGAAAGTTGCTGTTAATTCTGGTGTCTGGGGAACATCACTTAATCTTCATAAATCCGACATCATTAGAAATATTGAAAACGCATTTGATACTGGAATTGTTGATGATATACAAGTAGTTATGCTCAACGAAAATATAATCAACTCCAGATCTAAATCATACAGCTTTCTACGCCGCCGCAACAGCTAAGCCTGAACGGATGAAACCATCACCAATGTGTTAAATTAACTGATTAGATATAATTACTGCGCTTATATAGCAAGAAATTGTGTTTTACTACGCTAAATAGTCGTCGTTTGTAAAAAAAATGGTAATATCATGTAGAATAGACAAACTTTCATTATTTATTAAGTGTATGTTTAACTTTCAAACTGTATAATACTTAAAAGTAGTGGGATAAAACTTGCTACTAATAAATGAGGTAAAATGAAAAGTATGTAGTTACTATAAGGTGGCTCTCTAGTTTTATAGGGGGTCACTTTTTTTATATTAAAACAACATAAAAAAATCCTTGACAAATGACAAAAAAAGTATTATACTATATAATGTTAGTTATTCTTTTAGTTAAGGAGTCAATTTGAAATGGCGTGAAAATGCGGGGTGCATAAGTTATGACCCTGAACTGTTTTTTCCGAGTGGTGGAGCCGAAGGTACTGCAAAGCAGGAAATGTTTGCACTATCTATTTGTCGCGATTGTACTGTGGTGTTGCATTGTTTAAAATATGCATTAACTGCTCGTAAAGAAGTAGGAATATGGGGCGGTAAGACAGAAAAAGAGCGCCGTGAGATTACGAAAGAATGGCAAAAGAGAACAGGACAGACTAAACAAACTGGTATTCAGTTCACTGAGGAATTCTACTCAGAAATTAGCACGTATGTTTAATCTAGTAACGACTTCTTCTCACTACTAATTGCATTTGTCATAATTCGCACGTACATTTCATGTCCAACACCATTGACGTACCCAGATTGTTCCGCACCTAAAAAATCTCCCGCACCACGCATTTGCAGGTCTTTAACCGCAATAGATGTTCCATCTCCAAGTTGATTCAAGTTTTGTATTGTTTCAAGGCGCTTAAGTGCACTTGTAGTTATTGACGAGCCGTGTTTATAGAACAGATATGCGTATGCTTGAATTTGACTACGCCCCACTCTTCCTCGCAGTTGATGCAACTGAGTTAGCCCATATTTATCTGCAGATTCTACAATCAGCGTATTTGCATTTGCAATATCCATGCCTGTTTCAATAATTGTTGTTGAAATAAGAATATCTATTTTCTTCAACCAGAAATCATTGATGACATGATCTAATCGAACTTGGCTCATTTGCCCATGTGCAACTGCAATTGTTGCATCTGGAACAAGCTTAGCAATATGTTCTGCACGCGCTTGAATCGTTGAAGTGTTGTTGTGAACAATAAACACTTGTCCTGCACGTGCAACCTCAAAACTAATTGCATCAACTAGCACCTGGTCACTATATTCCAAGACATTCGTTATAATTGGTATGCGGTTTTTAGGAGGTGTTCTAAGCATGGAGATATCGCGAATTCCTGTTAATGCCATTTCAAGTGTTCGCGGTATTGGAGTTGCAGACATCATCAAAACATCAGCATTCGGACGCAAAAGTTTCAGTTTTTCCTTGTGCATTGTACCAAACCGTTGTTCCTCATCAATAACTATTAGTCCAAGGTTTTTGTAGTCTATCTGCTTTGAAAATATCATGTGCGTTCCAATTACAACATCAACTCTGCCATTTGCAAGAGTTTGAAATATATCCTTTTGCTGACTAGTACTCGTAAACCTAGAAAGTAAACGAACCTCAACTGGAAATTCCTTGAACCTGTTTGTGAACGTATCAAAATGCTGACTAGCCAAAATTGTAGTAGGTACTAATACTGCAACCTGATAACCACTACTAACTGCTTTGAATGCTGCACGAATAGCGATCTCCGTTTTTCCAAAACCAACATCTGCACAAATCAGCCTATCCATTGGAGATATAGCACACATATCGCGTTTTACATCCTCAATTGCGGTCTTCTGATCTGGTGTTAATTCCCACTCAAAGCTATCTTCTAGTTGATGCATTGCATCATCATCCTCATCAAATGCAATACCTGTTTTTTTGAGTCGCTGAGCATACAATGCAACTAACTTCTTCGCGCTAAACTCCGCATATCTTTTAGTTTTATTCTTCAACTTTGCAAAATCACCGCCACCGAAACGACTCAACTTCGCATTTGCAGATCCGATATACTTTGTTAAGTGTTTTGGTGAGCTTGTTGGAACAAAAAGGTAATCCATATGCTTGGATTTTCTACTAGATGATGCATACTCAATAACCAGATATTCTTCGTCATCACCTTCTTGATCATATGATTTACGAACTTCAGTTTTTAAAAAGCGACCAATTCCATGTAAATCATGTACTACCAAATCACCAGGTATCAAACTCTTCACATCAAATGTATTTTCTACAAGTTTTTTATCTTCGTCATTTTCGGGCGCAGTTTTATACGTGTCTAAATTCTCAAATTCTTCTAAAAGCTTAGAACTAGTTGCGCGCAAAGTGTATTTTGTATCCCCGAACGAGAGCATAGAAACTGCAGTTATGTTATTAGCGTGCAACACACCCAAAAACTCAACGAATTCTTCATTTACTTGCATATCAAAAACTTGCGGATTTATAATTGCAACCAATGCATTTTTTTGTATTTTATCAACATCAAGTGCCAATTGTGTTTCAGGCATGCTTTTCTGCACAAGTGGCAAAAATTTTACCTCTTCAACGATTCTAGCACTTTTCATAAACCGAATTTCATCAATTTCATCACCAAAAAAGTCTAGTGAAACAACAACTGAATGCTTTTCATCATTCTCAGTTATACAATTTACATCAACTTTTCCGCCAATTACGCTAAAAACTCCCACTGAATGCGGCATAGAACTACGCTCATAACCACATGCAACTAAACGACTGATAAAATAATCTAGTGAGATATTATCACCTACTTGCACTTTTAGGCATTTTTCATCAAAATCTGTAAAATGGATCATGTATTTGGATAACTTCAATGGCAAAGAACCGTTCTCCATAACATAAACTGGTCTAAATAATGCTTGATTCATTAAGAACGGTTTACACATACTTGTTGGACAACGGATGGTTAATCCAAGATGAAATCCACGCGTTAATCCAACTTCTTCAATGGTTTTAGAAAAATCACCATCATAAGCACGCATTCTGCTAAATACATCTAGTAGTTTTGCTGTTACGTTTATTTTACTCTCTTTCATATCTATACTTCTAGGGTTTTTTAGTGTGATACTTCAGTTGTACGCTCTCCAAACCAGATGTAATTAAACCTAAACTTGCATCAACTGAGTGCTCCAAAAACTCAGGTAGTTCATTTTTCTGCATTTTACTAAACTGTCCAAGTACAAATGAAGAAACTGCTACAGATCCAGTTGGACGTCCAACCCCAAGTCTAATACGGTAATACTCGTTCGTATTGAAACTCTTCGTAATTGAACGCAACCCATTATGTCCTGCATCCGAACCGCCTAGTTTTGCCTTAATAGTACCAAATGGCAGGTCAATGTCATCGTGAACAACAATCAAGTTATTAGCAGAAACCTTGAAATAATTTGCCACCTGCTTAAGTGGTCCACCAGAAAGATTCATAAACTGCTGTGGTTTTACGAGAACCACTTTTTGCGCACTTGGACCTGAAAAAACACTTGTATGCGCAATTAAAGCACTAAATTTCAAACTCCAGTTAGCATTCAGCTGCTTGGATAATTCATCAACTACTTGAAACCCGATATTATGAGGTGTTCCATCGTATTTGGCACCTGAATTACCTAGACCACAGACAATCCACATTATTACTCTGAAGTTTCTGTGTCAGACTCTCCTCCACCAGCGACATCCACTTGCTTAGTCTTCCGAACTGCACGCGCTTTTACAGCAACAACAACCATATCTGGGCGAAGAGTAGTAGTAATACCATCTGGAAGTACAATATCAGCAACTCGGTAATATGTTCCTTCAGCTGCGTCATTAACATCTAATTCAATGAATCTAGGTATTTTTGTTGCATCAACTGTAATTGCGATGCTCTTAAATGAAACTGATGTAGCAGTTCCAGGCTTGGTTTCACCAACTACTCTTAGTTCAACGCGAACATCAACCTTTAGTCCATCCTTGACCTCAAACAAGTCAACATGCTCAATCTCACGGCTTACAAAATTCCTCTGGATATCCTTCACTAATGCCAAGTGCTTATTACCAGCAACCTGCAATTCAAACAACGCATTCGGCAAGCGAACTGCACGAGTTGTTTCATGAGTAGGCAAAAAAACATGTAGCGGATCATTCCCACCGCCATAAATCACAGCAGGTATTTTCCCCGCACTACGAGCTCGCCTTGCAAAGCCTTTCCCAAACTCTGTTCGCTCTTCAATATCAAATGAATAATCAGCCATACTTCTCCTTACTTCTGTTTGTCGATAACGGTGTTACAACTTTTGCAACTCCCTCGCCTACTCAAAGACCGTATCATTATACCACACTTCTTTATACTTGTCAAGCACCCCTGTCGGTGGACAACTAAAATGTCACTCATTTTTCATCTCTTTTTGCTTCATCATATAGTCATAACTTTGTGTCTTCCAAGGGTAACTTATTGGCACAGTGTGAGAAGCTTTTGAATAATTAGCCACTTTAACCACCTCATAGTATAGGTCACTGTGTTTTACGAACAACTCGCCTTTCAGGGTCTTTATAACTCTAACTCTGG
>JAIRWY010000034.1 GCA_031268675.1 Candidatus Ancillula glyptotermitis
TTAATATGTAATGCATCTGTATAGTCACCATTAATTGTTATTACAGCATTTGCTTCGCTTACACTCGCGCTAAACAACAATCCTAAAACCATCGCCATTGAACCAAGTAGTTTGGCTACTTTACTCGCTTTTACTTTCATCACACATCATCTCCTAATGACTTATTTAAAAATTGCAGACTTTGTTACTTGCAAAAACTATCATTATACCACACTTCGTTTTGCTTGTTAAGTTTTTTGAGCAACTTTTCTACAACTATTTTAGACGAGCATCAAATAGTGCCTTTATTTCACTGTAAAATGCTGCACTTTCATTAATTCCTAATTCTGCTGGAAGAGCGAATAGTTGTACTTTATTTCCAACTTTTCCTTCAATTACAACTTTTGTATTTCCAGGATGCCTCTTGATGATTTCCTTAAACAGTTCAATATTTTTCGGCGTACATTGTGCAGCTGGTAGTTCAATATGAATATCTTTAATTGTGTCATCAAGCGAAACATTTAACTGCTGAAGTTCATTTATACTAAGACTTGCACTTCCATCTTCTTCAACTCGAATTCTACATTTTGCATGAACAATCTGGTCAATTGCAAGTTGTTCAATCTGAGCTTCGTAATTCTTCCCGAAGAGTCCAACTTCTGCACCTGCCGATAAATCCTCAAGTGTAATATAGGCATACTGATTTCCACTCTTCTTCGCTACGCGCCTGGAAATTGCAGTAACCATCGCGCAAATATCAACTGTGGAATTTGCACTGCCTGCATACTCTCGCATTTTTTCAGGATCAGTTAAAGCTATAAGTGGAAAACTTGAATTGCGTGATAATACACCAGAAAGTGATGCGAGAGGGTGGTCGGATACAAACAGCCCAAGCATTTCCCGCTCAAAGTTTAACTTCTGGCGCTTATCAAACTCCTCAATATCTGGAATTTTCAGCGAGAATGTCTCATCTTCATTTTTTGGTGTGGTAAAATTCATAGTTTCAAATAAATCAAACTGCCCCTCAGACTCCTTGCGCTTTACAGGCATTGCTGCATCTACAGCATCCACATGAATCGCCAAAAGTGCGCGCCTAGAATGTTCAAACTTATCAAATGCACCTGCTTTAATCAGGCTCTCAATTTTACGCTTGTTGCAAACAGACTCTGGCACTTTCTTGATGAAGTCCAAGAACGAGGTAAATTCACCTTTTTCCTCACGCGCTTTAATAATTTCTAGTGCAACTGCTTCACCAACATTTCTAACAGCACCTAATCCGAACAGAATGTTAGAATCTCCAGATGGTGCAAAATCCACATAAGATGCGTTCACATCTGGAACATCAACTTTTATATTCATGCGTGCACATTCTGCTAAATAAAGGCCTAGTTTTGCATGGTTATTTTCGTTAGTAGTTAAAAGTGCTGCCATATATTCAACTGGGTAGTTAGCCTTAAGATATGCGTTGTAATATGCATTCATCCCATAACATGCAGTATGCGCGCGGTTAAATGCATAATCTGCAAATGGCTCAAAAACATCCCAAACTGCCTTAACAGCTGCCTTTGAATAACCATTTTGTATCATTCCAGATTCAAATGTATCATACTGTGCATCAAGTTCGCTCTTAATCTTCTTGCCCATTGCGCGCCGTAATAAATCTGCTTGTCCCATTGTATAATTAGCTAGTTTACGAGCTGCTAGTTGAATTTGTTCCTGAAAAACTACAAGTCCATATGTATCATCAAGAATCTCTTTCAATGCATCGTCAACCTCTGGGTGAATTGGTTTTATCTGCTTGCGCCCATTCTTACGATCTGCATAGTCATTATGTGCATTCACACCCATAGGACCTGGTCTATATAATGCAATTGTTGCAGAAATGTCATTAAAAACAGTTGGTTTCATACGCTTGAGCAGTGTACGCATTCCATCACCATCAAGCTGAAATACACCTAGTGTATCACCGTTTCCGATAAGTTCGAACGTTTTTGAATCATCAAGTGGTATTTTTGTCAAGTCCACCGCATCTTTACCACGTTGAACAATATTCTTTAAACAACTCTTGTTGGTATTCAAGTTCTTAAGACCCAAGAAGTCCATTTTCACGAACCCTAAATCTTCACAACCATGCGCCTCAAACTGTGTTATTATAGCGTTGTCATCCTGTCTACGCCAAGTTGGACAAACATCAGCAATTGGTGTGTTGGAAATTAAAACACCAGATGCATGAACACCTGTATTTCTAATCAACCCCTCAATCTTCTCTGCCATACTGGTGACCTTTTTATAATCAGCACTTGAATTAACAACTTCGCGAAATTGTTCACCTTCTGTATGCCTAGAGTAGTCCTTATTATTCAAGAAGTCGTCAATTGAACCGTTTTTACCAGCAACTGGCTCTGGATACGACTTTGAAAGTACATCTCCAGTTTGATAATCGTAGCCCATAATTCTAGCAGAATCACGCAATGCCTGTTTGGACAAAATCTTACCAAATGTAATTATTTGAGCAACATTGTCAACTCCATATCGCCTTGAGCAGTATTCTATCACTTGTTCGCGTCCACCTTCTTCAAAGTCAATATCAATATCTGGCAATGAAATACGTTCAGGATTCAAAAAGCGTTCAAAAACTAGTTTATGCTCAATCGGGTCAAGATCAGTAATTCGCAAAGCATACGACACAATTGAACCAGCAGCAGAACCTCTACCAGGACCGACAAAAATGTTGTTGTTTTTAGCCCACTTAACGAAATCTGCAACCACCAAAAAGTAGCTTGGAAAACCCATTTTGAGTATTGTATCTAATTCAAATTCCGCCTGTGCTTTGTAGTTGTCATTCAAGCCATCAGGAAATCGTTCATTAAGTCCTTGCATAACCTGCTCGTGAAAATACTCCTCTTCAGTCTTTCCATCAGGAATAGGAACATGCGGCATAAACCTACCAATTTCAGGCTCAAATGATACATTACAACGTTCTGCGATTAGTAATGTGTTTGAAATCGACTCTGGAATATCATCAAACAATTCATGCATCTGTTCAGCAGTTTTTACATAATATCCAGAACCATCAAATTTGAACCGACCAGGATCATCAAGATTACTGCCCGAGTTGATGCATAGCAGAGCATCTTGACGAATTGCATCCTTTTCATCAACATAATGAAGATCATTAGTGGCAACTAGCGGTGCACCAATTTCCTTCGCAATTTTCAACAGGTCAGAGCGAGTCGATCGCTCAAAGTTGATGTTATGATCCATCACCTCAACGAAGAAGTTGTCCTTGCCGAATATGTCCTGAAGTTCAGATGCTTCTCGTACTGCATCTTTGTACATTCCTAGCCGAAGATATGTCTGAACTGCACCACTTGGACAGCCAGTTGTCGCAATTAAGCCAGCAGAATATTCAGACAGTAGTTGACGATCCAGGCGTGCCCACTTGCCAATAACACGGTCTTTTGAGGCTATGGATTGCATCCAGTTCAGATTATGCATACCCTGATTGTTTTCCGCCCAAATGGTCATATGCGTATAAGTTCCACCAGCAGAAACATCATTTCTTCTGCGTGCTTTATCAGAATCTGAAGTGCCATACGGACCACCGAAGAATACCCTTGTATCGTCAAACCGACTGGTTCTAGGAGTTACATATGCTTCTACACCTATAATTGCCTTTAACTTGTGCTTTGGACAGGCAACTTTAGTGCAATCTGGACAACCAGAAAATTTGGAGTTACATGCCTTCCACAAATCATAAGTTCCATGCAGAACACCGTGATCGGTAACAGCAACAGCTTTCTGACCAAGAGTACGAACTTTTCTGACAAGATCATCAACTTGCGCAGCACCATCAAGCATAGAAAAATCCGTATGATTATGCAAGTGAACAAAATCATCATTCTTAATAGTCACAACTATATTATACCACAACTTGACAACATATTCATAACTATGGTATAATTGGTGTACAGTTACGTAGAATGGAGATGAGTTAATGACTTCTTATATCGCACCCCCCCCCCGCTGCTTGTCAAGTAAAGCCTTAGGCGGAAAGAAACAACGTAAACTCCTATTACCACTTGTTGCAATCGCTACTTTCGCACTAGTTGCATTTTCCATCTTCGCATTTATAAAACTACCAGCATTTGCAGAAGACCACGCGCAAGATCTGAATAAAACTGACGTTTCACGCGGCGATTCTGCTAGTTCTGGGCAAGATCTGAATAAAACCACAGTTTTATGCGGCGGTTCTGCTAGTTCTGCTAAACAAGACGCGCAAGATCTGAGTGAAAACAGAGTTTCACGCGGCGATTCTGCTGATCCTGCTGAGCATGAGCAAGATAATAGCACGCAAAGCGTACCTTCAAACGAGCAAGCACAAACTGAGCAAGACAGCGTGATAACTCCTCCAACTGCGCAAGATAATTGCGTGCAAACTCATTCAGCTGGGCAAGATTTGGAGTCAAATAGCCCTATAACGCATTTAAACACGCAAAATAGCGCGCAAGTACCTTTACGTGTACAAAGTACTACTATAACCCCTAAAGCAAGTACAGGCGCAAATATCGCACTTTCAGATGATGCAGAAGCAACAGCAAGTGGAGCTGGTTGGACTTACGATTCAGCAACTAGCGTGTACACAATCAACAGTGATGCAACTGCAGACGCGAACCTCACAATCTCAGGAACAACCACGAATAAGCGAGTAGTTGTGGCAGAAGGTGCAAATGCTACTGTTACGTTGTCGGGGGCTAGTATAGACCAAAGCAGTAGCGATAACGCTTCAGGATCTGTTTTTGGCATTTCCTCAGGATCAAGTGTTACTCTTAAGTTGCAAGGAAGCAATACGCTAAAATCTGGTTGTAATTGGAGTGCGGAAATTGGATATGCAGGACTAAATGTACCTAGCGAAGCGACTCTAACTATTGAAAGTGCAGAAGAAGACGCTAGACTAACTGCAAATGGCGGTATTAGCGCTGCTGGCATTGGTGGTAATGGTGCTGGCTCTGGACCACAAACGGTCGGAACTATCACCATTAACGGCGGAACAATAAACGCAGAAAGCATTAGCGCAACAAGTGTTGGTATAAACGGAGGAACTGTAAATGCAAACGAAGGCATCGCAGGAGAGAATATCACTATTAGCGGCGGGACTGTGACGAGCGGAAGCATTAGCGCAACAACAAGTGTTTATATAACTGGCGGAACTACTATCGTGAGCGGAGGCATTTGGAGCACGAGTGTACACATAAGCGGTGCAGATGTGACTACGAGCGAAGGTATTGAAGCAGAGAACATCACCATCAATGGTGGAACAGTAAACGCAGCTGGAGGTATTGTAGCAGAGAACATTACCATAACTGGCGGACTGGTTTATGCTTACACTTCTGGAGGGTATGGTGATCCTGCGGCGATAGGAGGTGAAAGTGGGACAGGAACAATCTCAATTACTGGTGGTGTAGTTATTGCGACGGTAGGCAATCAAAACTCTCCAGGCATTGGAAGAGGTGCTGGAAATAGCGAAGGCTCAATCAGTATTACTGGTGGCACAATTATTTCAAACAGCAAGATTGGTTTATGTAATGGAGAAGGAAAAACTGCCACTACAATCTCAGGGCATCCTATAAT
>JAIRWY010000087.1 GCA_031268675.1 Candidatus Ancillula glyptotermitis
AATTTTATATAAATCATTTGGTAAATTTGGCACAATCATAGTACCAAGAGCAATAAACTTATAATTTATACCATTTACAACTTGAGTCGCAAATAACAATGGTTTATAACTAACTCCTGCAATATTATGTAGAGCATCGTGGAAAACTTTAGATGCAATAGATGCTTCTATAGAATTTTCACATATTAGTCTTAGGTTATTGTAACCTCCAAGATTATTCCCCATATTCTTCTCCTTTTGTATATTATTGAAGTAAGGTGTTTTAAGACCCTATTAAGACTACTCCCATTTCATCTTATTTTAAGATTATACCACACTTCTTTCCACTTGTCAAGTAAAAACGCATCCGCATTCGAAATGCAACCCTCAAATAGTAGATTACCAAGCTGAGAAAATTATAGAAGTAGATCAAAAAAGTGTACTTAGCACAAGAAAAAGAATAGTTGGTTTATATACAGAAATTACCCCATGAAGTGTTTAAGATGTAGAACACATTATGAGGTGTTGATATAGAAAACAGAGAAAGTTGATGATAAATATAAGGCGTTGCATTTAGAATGCGGATGCGCTATCGCTAATGGTATTTTTTAATCAAAAATGCTTTTTAATTTTACTTTTTGTGGTATAATTTACTCAGAAGGAAATGTGTCTGAGCGGTCTAAGGTGCACGACTCGAAATCGTGTGAGGGAAACCTCCGGGGGTTCAAATCCCCCCATTTCCGCGCAAGCATTATCCATATTTCAAGAAATTCCACACAGTACCAGCGTTTTACAGGGGTTTTTGGGCTATTTGGGTGTTTATCCAGAAGTTCTCAAATTGCACGAAATAGCATAACATATATATACTAAGTGGAAATAACGAACTAATAGACTTTGAGGCACTAACTCGTAAAGAACTGATTAAAAAGCTTGAGCAGTTGCAGTTTGAGCGAAATTATGAGACGGTTATAATTAAACTATTAAAGAAAAAGTGCAACTAGATTAAGCAATGCTCTTTTTTAGTAGTTCAGTAAGTGTTCTTTCGTAAGTTTCTTATCTATTCTAGTTGCTTAACCATCTTTTCAAGATCTTTGCAAGTAAGGGATTTAATATCTATTGGCTCATTGTCTTTGTTTAATACAAAAGTAGTTTATACACAGTCTTGCATATTTTAAGGAGCTATCGCGCTGTTTAATTATGCATACTTTGTACGTTTTACACTTGTTGATTTATATGTATTGTGTACCTTTTTCTGTTTGCCCAAAAGTGTGTGAAAATTTGTACGCAGCGCCACATGGCTTAAAACTCCTAAAAGGTGGTTGTTGCATGAAGTAGATATATCAAGTATAATAGTGGTATGGCAGATGTGGATATAAAAAGGTGCACAAGAAGGAACACAACCACAAGGTGATGCAAGTGGAGCAGTGTAGAATTCACACCACCAAGATTAAAAGAAGAGTTAGAGCAAATTGCACAAAGAGAAGTGCCCAAAAATAATGCGAAATTTGCAGATTATGAGGACCTGAGAAGGAGAGCCTCACCCCCAGTTCTGGACTTTTGCTAGTTGGACTAAGAAGTTCAACAACATTTAGCAAAAAGACGTAGAATGGACTGTACGGGAATTACCCCACGCATGTGTGTAGAATACTTACACCACGTTTTACAATACAAAGCGGCAAAATACCACACTTTATTTTTCTTTTTTATACAGTTCTGGAATATCACCAACTGGCTCAGCCTGTCTCTCTGGTACAGGTTCTTGTCTATTCATCTGCATTACTTTATCAATGTCCTCTTGAGACCAGTTGCTGATAATCTTGTTCTGGTTATCTACAGTACCCTGTATAATTTCATCTGCTTTATCCTTATTTGCCACATACAGTGATGTATAACTTGCAATGAACGCGCTTATAATGCATATTACGAACGGGTTCTGTGTGAGTTCAGTAATTGACACAGTCCCAGATACGGACATAATCAACACTGCAATGGTTGCAAATGTTAAACTCAGCGTGATTATTGACTTTACTTTTAATAGGTTCTTAAGCATTATATAGTCCTTCCTTTCTAATTTACGAATATCCTTGTTGCTTCACATCTGACCCATAATGGGTAATTTGGATCAGTCCAATCTATCACTGGCATTTTAGCAACACCTGTATTAAGATCTGCTTGTAGTTCATCATAATCATGGTAGCCTCCGTAATGTGTATCCGTGAACCAGTGCAGAGCACCATCGCCCTTATTATATACATGTCTCATATTATCTTGTCCTTCCTGTTCATTATTGTTGTAGTACTGATGTCTCATTCTGTAAGCCCAAGTTGCATTTCTGTATGCTCCAATTCTTGATGTCCATGTACCGTTACTGGCAAGCGATGCTGGTGGATAAGCAGCATTCTCTTCAAACAACTGCTCATTACCGATGTACAGTGCTATATGTCCGTATTGCGTTCCCTCATCATAAACTAGAATATCACCTGGAACAAGTTCACCTGTTGTTTGGTCTGCATACTCTTGTGCAACTAGTGTGTTCCCGAAGTCTATAGCATCGCCACGCGCTCCATATGGGCTGTTTATACCATCACAGCACTCTGCTAGAAAACATTTAACTAGAGCCACACATTGACCTGAAAGATCTGAATTACTAAAATCTTCAAATGTAATACCTTGTCTAGCATTTGCCCAAGTGGTTATATCCTGCATTTCTTCCCCATCTTTTTACTACTATATGTATGGTCATTCCCTATAATCATTTGTGCATCTTTTAGAACAATAGCAATGATAAACATACAAGGCGTTATAATAACTAAACCCAACAAAACAACATCATTAACAAGCACTGTTTACCACTTCCTTTCCTATAATAAAAAGACAACTCCAAAACAACTCCTAGTATCACCCCACAAATGCAAAGAATACTATATATTATAACACATTAAGCTTAATATTTCAGCAGCCGCTACAGATGGTTCGATTTTAGCACTTCAAATTCGGATGCTGTGTGTGTGCTTGTTGTAAGAAATTGTGGTATAATATAGAAATGGAATACGAAGATGTTGGTAATCAAATAACTGAAATACTTGTTACAGCTGAGGAAATTGATATGCGACTTTCTGAACTTGCAGATGATGTAAGCGAATATTATAAAGACACAAAAACCAGAACTGGAAATAATCTACTTCTACTTGGTGTTCTTAAGGGTGCAACATATGTCATGGCAGACTTCTCAAGAAAATTGTCAATAGAATCTGAGATTGATTTAATGTGTCTATCTTCATACGGTTCTGGGACAAAATCATCAGGAGTTATAAGGGTTCTCAAAGACATAAACATTGATATAAAAGATAGAGATGTCCTTATTGTTGAGGATATAATAGATTCTGGAATAACACTTGGTTGGTTAGTAAATAATTTGACAAATCGCGGTGCAAAGTCTATCAATATTCTGTCCTTACTGCAAAAAAAATTATCAAATACTCAAACTGATACACGCGTTAAAGCAAGATGGTTAGGTTTTGAAATTGAGAATAAATTTGTTGTTGGTTATGGACTAGATTTTAACGAAAGGTACAGAACACTCCCCTTTATAGGAGTTCTTTCACCTGACCAGTACAAAAAAGTGTAATATGAGACTAGCAGACTTAACAACAATTAGGGTTGGTGGTGATATTGAAGAGTTTATAGAGGTAGACTCTGAGAAAGATTTTATAAGTGCAGTTAAAAATGCAGACAAAAACTTGAAAAAACTACTTGTTATTGGCGGTGGTAGTAATATACTTCCACAAGATGGAAATTTCAATGGATGTGTAATTAGGTATTCAAATGGTGCTGGGGAAGAACTGAGCTCTATTTGCCATGAGTTTAGAATACCGTATTTTGCTGGAATTCCAGGTAGTTTAGGCGGAGCAGTTGTACAAAATGCTGGTGCATATGGTGCTCAGATCGCTGACTATTTTTTAAGTGCTAAGGTATTTGATCGCAAAACAGGAGAAGTTATACATCTGGACATAAAAGATATGATGTATGAATATAGAAGTTCAGAACTTAAGAAGTCCATAGGTTTTTGTGGTGGTTATTCTCCCAGATGGATTGTACTTGATGCCAAGCTTAAAAAAGCTGATATGCATAGCTTCAGTGTGAAATATCCTAGTATTTTAAAAGAACTGGATCTCAAACATGGAGATCTGGTTGATTACAATACTTTACGAGATACTATATTAAAAATTCGAGATGAAAATGGTGTCCTTATTTCTTCTAACGGTGTAAATAAAAATGATGCAGATAGACAAAGTGTTGGCTCATTTTTTAAGAACCCTGTTGTGGACCGTGCAAAGATTGAGAATGGACAAATTTCACTACCACATGATATACCACTATACATGATTCCAAATAGTAATTTAGTGAAAATACCAGCAGCTTGGTTAATACAACATAGTGGAATCAATCGAATGTACTCAAAAGGTGCTGGAATTAGTTCAAAACACGCATTGGTATTGATCAATCCACAATTGGCATACTATGAGAAAAGCGGAGAAGAAATTCGCAAATTAATGAACCATATAATAATGCGAATACATGAAACATACAACATAACTCTTGAAGTTGAGCCAATAATTATGCAGTAAATCTTGTCTGAGAAAATAAAGGCAAAAAAATAAAATGGATACCCGTAAAGTTCAGGTACCCATTAGAAAGGAGGTAAAATGAAATTTAATAATAAATGAACGGAACAACTCCTTATAGTATTTCCGCCGAATCAGTAACGATACTAACCTCATCTTCACAACAACTTAAAAAACCAGCCTCAACCTTAACATTTGTTAACTGAGTTTGCATATTCTCATCATGCGAAGAAACCTTTATAATTCCATCACAAAGCAACGTTACCATAGACTCATGCCCTTTTAGAATGCCAAAATCACCACTGAAACCAGGTGCAATCACCATGTCAGCATCTCCAGACCATATCCGCTTTCCTGCGGCAACGAAATTAACTTTAAGTGTCATTACTAATTCTCCTTGATTTCAGTATATCATACTTTTTATCACTTGTCAAGTAAATGTACCTCTTCTAATGCAACTTTTTTTAATTCAACTTCTTCCTTTTCTAAGAGAAGATTTTAAGAGTAGTAGCAGTTGAACGCAGTCCAGAAAAGAAAGTTGCAGTCCCAGAAAGCGGGTTTAAGTAATGCCCAAGAAGAAACACTACACCATTTTCCTACGCACATGAGTATTACATTACTTCATTACTATTTGCACATGTGCATATACTAGTACAATGTATAAAACGGTTGTTTACATGGTTTTATTTCTACACCTGTGTGTACCACACATGTTAAATTATGGTGTGGGTTATGGTGTTTTATGCGTGTATTTGCTAGTTGCAAGTTCAATTGACTGATTTGTTTTGCAAATCACGCGATCTGCTTGTGCTTGGATGGCATACAACTTGTAGGTTTATAGTATAATTCGCTGCACAAATCACGCGGCTTCTGCGCGCATGTGTTTTGCAATCACTCAGTCTGCTTTGCTCATCAAGAAGTGTAGATATCAGCAGATTTGTCAATGGCGTGATTTATATCATAAATCACTCCACCTCTGCGCGCATGTAATATCTACACTAGTGGTCAAACAGCGCAATGCCTTGCATTACACAGTCCTACACAGTTCTTTTCCGCACTCCCAATCCAACACCAACCATCAACATCAACAAAGTTGCAAGCCCAAGAGCATTAGCAGAAACACCAGGTATTGCAGTACTTGAAATACCACTTGTGTTATTTGATGCACTTGCTGGTTCTACTTCTACTTTTACTTGTGTTGTAAGAGCAGAGTTAGATTTTAGACTAGCTGTTATTATATGAGGAGATGCATGTGGGAAGGTTACTGTGTTATCCTTTATTATGTCTGTATCTACACTTGAAGTAAGTTTGTAATCTTCTAGTTTTGCTTCTACTGTTTTTCCATCATGAAGTTT
>JAIRWY010000042.1 GCA_031268675.1 Candidatus Ancillula glyptotermitis
GTTTTATCATCCGGATTTTGGAGCGAGACACAAGCTTCAACAAGCACCTCACGCTCTGCCTTAGATTGAACAAGAGACAGTTTGTACCTGTCTTCAATGTCTGTTTTCTCAAACTTCAAGAAGTTGTATCCACATTGTTCTGTTAAGAATTCCACCACTTCAGCGTGGAATAGTTTGTCTTGTCGTTTTGGAACTGGTAGAAGTTTGTTAATGTTGAACTTGCTGCTTGACCGACTTGGCTTGTTTTTAGTCTGGTTGCAGTTTTTGCACGTAACTACTACCTCACTAGGTAGTGTTTCCTCGTCGTTTTCATAATCATCTCGTAAATGATCTATCTGCCTTGTGTCCTTTGCTGTTTTACCGCCTCCAGACCTCTTAAACACGAACATACCGCACCATCTGCAATTACTTCCATCCCTTAGCAATACTGGTCCAATTAATGCTTTGTCTCTGTTGTCGTTCCTGGATCGGTTGTCTTTCGGGTCAAAGATATGTATCCACTTGTCATCTGCAAGAACGCTTAACTTTTCAAAACCATCTACTTTTACAGTTCTCTTTTTAAATAGTCCTGTCTTTTTACCGTACTCGATGAGCGTGTTCATGCGTTTTTTGTCCCCCATGCGAAGCACGCTAGATACTGGTATTTGATATACTGGTGTTTTTCCTTTAGAATTACCAGCAATTAGTGCATATATATGCACAGCAAACCCTAGAAACTCATGAAACAGTGATGTATCTGTACATTCTAACTCCTCAACTAGTGTGAGGAGTTGCTTGTTGTGAGCATCATCTGACACGGCAATCCAGGTCATTGTATGCTCCTCATGTTTGTTATGCACTTCACATTCTCCATTCTGCGGTTACCCCGCATAAAATACTACTTCTTAGGGTGTCCTACTTCTGATTCGAATTCAGCGTGCTTGACAAGTAGAAAAAAGTGTGGTATAATTAGTATGTTGATTGTTAAGAATATAGGAGAAAATAGAGTATAATGAAAATACTGCATAGAAGCGTTTGCACGCGCTTGGTTGGTTTTTGGGTTGTTTTAACCCTAATTTTGGGAATATCGCTGGTGGAAGTAACGTCTGGTTTTGATGCAAAAATAGCGAATGCGTCTACCACAGGCTCAGATTTTAATAGTGAGAAGTGTAAAAATCTAAAAGATGTGAAAACTGTAAAAGATAGGCAGTTGGGATATAGTTGTCTGGATAATTTAATCAGTAGTATTCAAGCAAATCTTGGTTCGTTACAGGTTACTGATGCTGTAAGTATAGCAAAAACTGTACGTCAATTCATGGATAGGACTAAACTTGGCATTAGAAATGATGATGGAACTGTTGATAAACTCTATCCTTGGCAAGATCTACTTAAAGAAGATAAAAGTGAATCAGAATTGACAAATCCTGTAGATGCCATCAAGAAGGTTATAGATGGACTTGAAAAAGAGTTACAAAATCTAGGTGATGGTCAGGATAAAGAAGAACTTACACAACAAATCATGATGTATAATGATGCTAAGAATACATTTCAACTGGTGAAAGATAAGAAGTTTGACCAGATCGGTGAACATTCAATTGAAGTTATTAAGACACTTTTTGGTGATGCGCAAAGTCAACGGCTTGAGAACTTACTACAAATGACTAAATCTGGTGTTAGTAAGGATCCTAACTCAAAAGAATTAGATGGAGTTGATGATGATGCTCGACCAATTGTAAGTTCAATTCACTGGCTAAATGAAGGTGGATATTCTGGCTGGATGAAGTTAGAGTTTGCAGATTATGATGATAAAACAGGAACTATTACAACTACGAAAACCTTAGATAAAATTACTACTTCTGATGGCACTTCGGAACGAGCACTCAATTGTGCAATACATGTATCAACTGCTGATTTAAAGAATATGGGGCTAAAACAAGGTCAAATATTTAGATCTGCTATAAATGTCCGCGCCGGAAAAGATTCTAATTGGAGTTCATATTACAGGTTTGATGAAAATTCTACACTTTCTATTGGGTATATGACAAATGGTACAGTGTTTAATGCACCAACCCCTAACGTTGTGCCAGTTGGTTCATTTGATGATGTAAAACGAACTTTTTCTAACACCCAGACCAACATTTTGAAGTTGATCGGCACAGTTATTGGTGCAACAATTGTAAGTTTGGCTGCTGGAGCTGTCGCATCTTTTACAATGGGTGCACTTGCACCTGCAACCACTGGAATAACTGCTGCAATATGGACTGCAGTTTCAGGACTCGTTTGTGGAACTGCTTCTGCACTCATATCATTTGCTGTCACAATGACTTTTAATGATGAAAAAATTACTGACATCAACCTTGCCAACCAGAAAGCTAATAACTACGACTGGAAGAGTTTTTCAGAAAGTAGAACACATTATGCGCCATATAAATATGCAGATTATGGTTATGGGAAGGATTTTTATGGAAACTTTCAAATATCAAGATTCAGCTATGTGAACAAGGGGTATTACTCTGCAAAGCCTATTATCAACTGGAAGCACTGCTCAAATCCTGAGGATGACTCCACTTGTAAACTGTATAGAGGTGAAGCAAGGGACAATAATGGTAATGTTGTTGGATATCACAGACTAGGAAAAGGGTATGCTGATATTGAATTGAGCCGAGTTACTGATATAGGCACTGGAATTAAACTTGAAGAGGGTGATGAAGTTTGGATTACTGCCAAAGTTCCTGCAGGGTACGACCGCTGGACAGATGGCGGACCTGATGATTGTAGTCGCTCAAAAGCACCAAGTCAAGAAAAATGTACGCAAAGAGAGCACTTTGCTTATTCAGCAACTGCGCGAGATATGCTTGGGTATATGACACAAGGTGCAACTTATTCAGGAGACCAGAAAATGCATTTAGTTGGATTTGGAACACCTGAAGCTGTAGAACCGATGATGGAACAGTATCTCAAAGATGCAAAAAGCGAATTTATGTGGACATTTCTTGATGTTGGTATTAGTATTTTCTGTTCAACTTTGAGCAAGTATTTACAACTGGGTGCTAAATTTATGAAAAAGGTTGCGGAAGATGCAGTGGATACTGCGCTAAAAACTGGAAAAACTGCTGAAAATGGGGCTGAAAATGCGCTACGAATCTTCCCTAGAATAAATAAATGGAGACTTGTTGAACGAGGTCTACACTATGGAATGAAAGCACCGAGCCGACTTAAGGTTATTGAAAAAAAGATAACCAGTTATGCTAGTAAATTTGATGAAATATTTTATACTACAAATGGGAGATATCCCAGTTCAAATCTATATGCCGAGTTTTTAAGTTCTGAGGTAGAAGTAAATACAAATGACCCCAATATTTTGGGGCAACTAGAAGCACTTTTGAAGTGTAGAGACTATGCAGGAATATTGAAAATGATAAAACCTGAGTGGATTGAAAACTTTGAGGATGACTTGGCTAATAAACTAGTTGAAAAACATCCAAAGTATTTTACACAAGGAGGAAATGCGGATGCTAAAAAACATTTGGATTCCCTAGCAGCATTATTTCGGTTCAGTAATGACCATCCAGATGCTTCTGCGAATTATTTACTCGGTGCTTTTGGAGACTTATTTACTCATGATGAGCAAAAAAGTATAATGGTATTTGCAGCATTTATGCGAATTTGTGCTAATACTCAAAATGAAAATTTTATAAACAGTATTCATGATCTTGCAAAAAGAATTACCGCTGATTTAACTAATTTTGGAACTATTTCTAGTGCGGTTTTTGAGCAAATTTATACAATTTTTACATCTACACCATCGGACGCACTAGAATTGAATTACTTCAAAAATTCTAAAGAATTTGCTAATGCATTTTCTAGTACAATTCAGAGCATTAAAAATAATTATTCTGAATTGACTGAACTTGATATTATTAAACTTTTCTTTATTTGCGAACCTTTTGGATCTTATAGAACAATTCTTGATGCTTTATTTACCGAAAATCAGGATATGCAATACTTTAAATATATGGACTTGATGGTTAAAATAATCAATGATTCTGTTGATTCTGACGCGGTATTTTCAAGTGTTGAGAAAATTTTGAAAACACTAACAACGCAAGCAACTGGAAAAATACTACTTTCACCAGAGAAAGTTGTTGAAATGCTTGAGCCCATAATCAAAGAGGAAGAAATTGCAAATAAAGATATGGATATAGATTCTAGCCTTAATTTTGCTACAACATTTATAAAAAACACGCTCTATAATGTAGTTTATATTACAAGTTATTATGCAGACAATAAAGTTGGAGATAATATTGTTTCGCAAAAATTCACTGCAATTTCAAACTTGTCATTGCTCATCTTGAACCAGATAATTGCGTTTGGTGATAACGGTTTTGGATATAGTTACGATTCACAAAATGTGTGGGATTCACTATATGAACAAGGTGAGAGTGCGATTACTAGGGCATGTGATGTTGAAAAGTACTGGAAATCAAATAACTCAAAGCTCTTTGATCAAATACCAGTACAGTTATATACTGATGATTTTGGGTCCAGATGTGATAATTACGGATCAACCCATACCAAGTGGATTAACTTTCAGACTTGGAGCTGGGAATACATGAATTATAATCCGCGTTATAGCAAAACTGGAATACAAACTGATGAACTTTACACTAGTAAATGCGAAAAAGACATGAATAATTACTATTCAGGCGCAAACTACGACCGATATACTGTCTATGAGTGCAAAAAGTATTCGTTACATCACGAAAATTGGTTTAAAACTACGACCTGGTTCAAAAATGCGCCACTTTTATCAATCTGGTGGAATGATAACCGCGAACTAATTGGTAAATACAAAATGCTTGAAAAACCTATAGATGAACTTGAATATGCAACAAATTCGGAAAAGGAACTAGGTAATTTTGAACGGCACAAGTATATCAAAGACATAATGGTTGTAAATGAAAGTAACCATGATAATGCAGTAAATAAAATGAAAACTGCAGGTGCTGAATTTTATTTAGATGTTGATTTAAATAGAGGTGTTAAAGGTAGTAAAGATGTCTATATTGGGTTTACGACTACTGATGATAAAACCCAAGCAGTAACTGATGTACTTGTTCAGGATAAAAAAACTGTTGGAGTTAATACAGAGGGATATGCAACACTTAATGGCATAAAATACCAATATGCGTGCAATAGATTACATCAGAAAAATGATCCTGGATCTGATATCGGAGCATCTTCAACTTGTAATGGTCAGCCTACAGATTTGAATTCAGGTGCGGGAATTAAGAGCGATTATATTTACTTGTACGAAGCTCATAATGCAACAGCTGGTAAACCACTAGTGAATATTGGCGTTGAAGATACATCCGCTGGCATTAAAACATCTCAACTTATGGATAGTACATGGCATAAAATTGATGTTGACCTGAATAAAGGAGCTGGTGGAGACTATATTTACCTCTACAAGAGGCATAGTGATGGAAATTGAAAAGTGATCAAGATGTACATATTCGTGCACTCTATAGATAGTTCCTCATTTTTATGGAAGAAGTATGTTCAAAATGCGGAATGCGGATAAAAGGTGCTTGACAAACAACGGCGAGAAGGTGTATAATGTTTTTAATGTTAAATCATGATGTTATGTGTACACAGAAATACAGAGTTAGTTTAGTGGGAATGAGGTTATAATATGCTTAAGATGTGGAAGCAGTACTTGGCACCATACAAAAAGTGGGTTTTAATTGTTTTAGTACTGCAAACTCTTCAAACTGCATGTACAATTTATTTGCCGAATATGAACGCACACATAATTGACAACGGAGTAACAAAGGGTGATATGAACTTCATTGTTAGAGAAGGTAGTTTGATGTTGGTGATTACTGCCCTGCAAGTTGTTTTAGCAATAGTTGCAACATATTTTGGAGCAAAAACAGCACTTCGTATGGCACTTGATATCCGACACAATATCTATGAAAAAGTGCAGAGTTTTTCGGTGCGTGAAGTATATAAATTCGGTGCGCCAACGCTTATAACGCGCTCCACAAATGATATTCAACAAATTGGACAAATCTCGGTATTTTTAATGACTATGATCGTTTCTGCGCCAATTATGCTAGTTGGTGGAGTAATAATGTCGCTTGAACAAAGTGTTAAGCTATCTGGAGTTATTGCGGCTACTATGCCAGTTATTATAATAGTTGCGGTTATATTCTTGATGAAAGCAACACCATTTTTTAAGGTATTCCAAAAGGCAACTGATCGCCTGAATGAGGTCTTACGGGAGCAGATTTCAGGAACTAGGGTTGTGCGAGCATTCGTGAAGGAAAAGCACGAAGAACAAAGATTTGCTGAAGCAAACGATAGATTATATTCACTCAACATCAAAGTTGGACGTTTAATGTCACTACTATTCCCAATTTTCATGTTGATTATTAACATTGCAGTTCTTGCAATTATGTGGTTCGGTGGTATTCTTATTGATAATGGTAATATGGAAATTGGCGCAATAACCGCATTCATCACATATATAATGTACATCATGTTCTCGGTTCTCATGTCATCTATGGTATTCATGTTCTTACCACGCGCAGAAGTTTCTGCCAAGCGTATTCAAGAAGTTTTGGATACAGAAACAACAGTTGAATTGAATGAAAACCCCGTTCATATCGACAACCCGAAAGGACTGGTTGAGTTCAAAGATGTTGCATTTAGATATGCAGGTGCTAGTAGTAGCGTTCTTGAAGGCATAAACTTCGTGGCAGAACCTGGTAAGACTACCGCAATAATTGGATCAACAGGTTCTGGTAAGTCAACGTTGTTGAATTTAATTCCTCGTTTGTATGATGCAACTGGCGGACAAATACTGTTTGATGGAGTGAATTTGCGAGATTTAAATCTTGATGAACTTAATTCCTACATTAGCGTAATTCCGCAAAAAAGCTTTCTGTTCAGCGGAACTGTTGCAGATAATATTCTATTTGGAAAAGATAATGCAACTGAAGAGGAAATGTATGAGGCACTTGAAATTGCACAGGCGAAACAGTTTCTTGAGGAAAAGTCGGAAAATAATCAAAAACCATTGGATTTACAAGTTTCTCAAGGCGGGACTAATTTCTCAGGCGGACAACGACAACGTCTCTCAATTGCAAGAGCGGTTGTTCGAAAACCAAAGGTATACCTATTTGATGATTCATTTTCTGCACTTGATTATACGACAGATTCTTTACTGAGGGCAGCGCTTAAGACTGTTACTGCTGATGCAACCGTTATAATAGTTGCTCAAAGAGTTTCAACAATTAGACATGCTGATAATATACTAGTTATAAATGATGGCAAAATTGTTGGTAGTGGAACACATGAAGATTTGATTGAAAAGTGCAAGACATATAATGAGATTGTTAATTCACAGTTGTCCGCAGAAGAGGCATTGAGGTAGGAGGAATTATGACTGAAGCGAAGAAGACTACCAGTAAGCCAATTGGAACAGGTAAAATGCCTGGAGGTGGTAGAACACCTAGCGCTGAGAAGCCAAAAGATTTGAAATCAACACTTTCTCGTCTAGGGAGGATGATGTTTGAATACAAGGTACGGCTTGCAATTGTTCTAGTTGCGTTAATTGTTGCTGCTGGACTAAGTGCGGTTGCTCCTAAGGCGCTTGGAAATGCAACTAATACGCTTTTTGACGGCTTGATGAGTAAGACGGTTACAAAGGCAATTGAATCTGAATTGCCAGCAGGTTCCTCACTCAGTAGTGTAAAGAGTACGATTAGTGATGCAGATGGATATTTAAGTGTAGAAAAGCTAAAAGCACTAATTGAGCAAAAGGAAAAACTGGCAGTAACACAAAAAAATACTACGGAAAGTAATTCACAAGCACAACATCCAAAAGATGGACTAGTAGTAGACTCTGGTGTTTCAAAAGGATCAGTTGATATTTCAAAAATTGAGAATATGCTATCAACTATGAAAATTAAGATTGGTTCAAGTGTAGATTTTACTAAGTTTGCTTTATTGCTTCTGTGGGTTGCAGTTATATATTTGTTAAGTTTTCTACTCAGATCAATTGCAGGTTGGATTTCAGTTCGTATAATTTCAGAAGTTGGACGAACTTTGCGACAGAGAATTGAAGAGAAACTTTGGAAATTACCGCTTAGTTACTTTGATAAAACTAGTCGTGGTGAAATAATGAGTCGAACCACTAATGATTTGGATAATGTTACACAGACGCTCAATCAGGTTGGAGGTGATATAATATACATGTCATTTATGGTGATTTCAGTTGTTGTAATGATGTTTACTGTTTCACCACTACTTGCTGTTATTGCACTTTTGACAATTCCAGTTTCATTTTCAATTATTGGGCTCATTATGAAGAAATCACAACCACAATTTAAAGCACAATGGAAAATTACTGGTGAACTCAACGGCAATATTGAAGAAAGTTTCACTGGTCACTCGATTATCAAGGCATATGGACAACGAGAGAAGTTCATGGATAAGTTCACTAAGCAAAATGATGAACTATTTGAGGCAAGTTTTAAGGCGCAGTTCATTTCTGGTACTATTATGCCTGTGATGACATTCGTTACTAATCTCAACTATGTGGTAATTGCTATAATTGGTGCTGTTCGTGTGAGCAACGGTATGATGTCATTAGGTGATGTGCAGGCATTTGTGCAATATTCTAGGCAATATTCACAACCACTTGGACAAATTTCGCAGATGATGAATTTATTACAATCAGGATCTGCTTCTGCTGAACGCATTTTTGAATTACTTGACGAGGACGAGGAAGCGGATGAATCTGCACTTGATCAAAGCAAGTTTGAAACAACTGGACATATAGAGTTCCAAGATGTTGATTTCAGTTATGATCCAGAAGTTCCACTAATTGAGGGGTTGAATTTAACTGCAAATCCTGGTCAGACGATTGCAATTGTTGGTCCAACTGGTGCAGGAAAAACAACAGTTTTAAACCTCATCATGCGCTATTATGACATTGATAGCGGTAAGATTCTGCTCAATGATGTGGAAACTCGTAGCATTAGCAGGCATGCACTGAGGTCAAATATCGGAATGGTGTTGCAGGATACATGGCTTTTTGGCGGCACAATAGAAGAGAATTTGAAGTATTCATTACCAGACTCAATGACAGTTACTGACGAGGAATTTTATGCTACTATGCGTGCGACCTATGTTGATCATTTTGTTAAATCGCTTCCAGATGGTTATCAAACTGTTCTAAATGATGAGGCATCTACACTTTCGGCTGGCGAAAAGCAGTTGTTAACAATTGCGCGCGCATTTTTAGCAAATCCTGACATTCTTATTCTTGATGAAGCAACGTCCTCAGTTGATACGCGAACTGAAGTGCTTATACAAAAGGCGATGAATGCACTACGTTCGAATAGAACTAGTTTCGTTATTGCACATAGACTTTCTACAATTCGAGATGCTGACATAATCTTATTTATGGAGCATGGGCATATCGTTGAACAAGGTAATCATGTGGATTTGATTGGTTCTGGCGGAAAATATGCCAAGTTGTACCAATCACAGTTTGAGAATAACGACACTGATGAAGAAACCGCATAGTCTATGCAGTAAAATTAACGGTTTAGGCTTGGTGTTTCTTGCTGGGGCAACTGGTGCATTACTGAGGCATCTGATAACAGTAGGATTTTACAGCAGAGGTATTGACAAACTTTTCATAACACTGGGTGTTAATTTGGTCGCAGGTTTAATCGCTGGATTTCTTATTACAATTAACGCCAATGGACTTGTTTCAAAACTGCTCAAGAAATATGAAACTGTTGTTATTGGCGGATTTTTAGGCGGATTTTCAACTGTCGCTGCTGTTTCCTGGATGAATTATGAACTACTATCAAATGCACAATTACTTCTTGCAGTAGTTTTCTTATTCTGCAACTATTTTGGAGCCTTCTTCTTCGGAAAACTTGGACAGCTTCTTGCAGATGTATTAGTCAAGCACAAAGTAACTACACCAGAATTGAGAGCAGATGATAACAACTAATATTTTGATTTTGCTGCTCGTTGGAATATCTGGTGGATTAGGAACAGTTTTGCGTGTCCTGATACTTGAAAAAACACCAGGTTTTAGGACGCTCCTGAAGATTAATATCGCTAGTAGTTTTTTAATCACGCTCACGAATTTAGTTCTACATCTTTCTGATAATCAAGTAGTTGTAAATGCATTAAATGCAATTCTGGGTGCAGGACTTTTTGGCGGCTTTTCGTCACTTTCTGCACTTGTGGTCACTTGTATAAAAGAAAAGCAGTTTTTAAAAAAGAATTTGATTACCATTTTCTGCACAGTTTTTGCTACATTTATGGCAGCATGTGCAGTATCTTTCATGTCGTTGTTTTAAAAGTAGTGTTTTACTTATTCTGAATTTGGGCGTGTGTGAAACACATGGTTCAAAATTGGCAACCGTTAAAGCACAAAAGAACCCATTAAAGAGCATCATTTTATACAAAGATTGGACAATTCAGGGATATAAACGGTATTCCAGCTAGTTATGGATTATTTGAGGGAAATTATGTGATCCTAAGACATGTATACTTTAAGACAGATTAAAAAGCAGCTCCGTTTAATCTCATTATATGCAGTTTTAGTCAATATGAAGTAATTGAAAAGGTTAACTTTTAACTTAGTTAAGTTTAATCAAGTAGTTTTGCTCTATCAACTTGCTAAAATGTACGTAATTATTCATATTTATGTAATATACACCAGACGTTTGTTTTTTTCATGTTTGAATGCTTGTTATTATTTACTTTTTCCTGCAAAAAACAAAAACTTTATATTAAATTATGCCACAATAAAATGTTTCACTTTAAATACGGATGCAGCTTAAAGCAAAATGTCATACCCCTGTGCTATAATGTAACCATGGATTTTATGGATACTTCGCAACTACTGAAGTTGCTGGATGGTTCTGCCCAACTGGAGGTTGATGGGCAAAATATGAATCTTCCTGTGGTTAAAGCGTCAAGGGGTCCTGATGGTGTTTTTGTTTCAGAACTTCATAATGACAAGTACATCATGCTTGATCCTGGTTTTTTTACAACTGCACAATGCGAATCCAAGATCACATTTATTGATGGTGAAAATTCAGTTCTTACATATCGCGGTTATCCAATTGAACAACTAGCTCAACACTCAACTTTTCTTGAAGTTGCCTACCTTTTGTTATATGGACGACTTCCTTCACAAGATGAATTCAGCAACTTCAAGGACGAAATCAACCATTTAACACTAGTTGGTGAAGATTTCCGCTCCTATTTAGGCACTTTTCCCCAGAACTTACGCACTATGCCGACACTTTCTGCATCAATCTGCGCACTGGAAAATTTTACTCAGAAAACTTCGGATATCAAAGACCCAAAGCAGGTAGATTTAGCAACCAAGATTATTATGGCAAAGGTTCGAACTATAACTTCTTTTATTCACAGGCGCAGACTAAACGAACCACTATTATATCCAGACTACTCTCGCGGATATATCGATGACTTTTTGCGGATGTGCTTTGCTGTTCCATATGAACGCTTTGACTCAAATCCGCTATTTGTTGAAGCACTCGACAAGTTGCTGATTCTACAAGCTGATCACGAGCAAAATTGCTCAACATCAGTAGTTCGAATTGTGGGTTCAGCGAATGCATCCCTTTATGCGTCTGTTGCTGCTGGTGTGAATGCATTGTCTGGACCTCTTCATGGTGGTGCAAATGAAGCAGCATTATTGCAGTTGGAGCGAATTCGCCAATATGTTGTTGAAAAGAATGGAACTGTCCGAGATTTCATAGAGAACGCCAAGAAAGACGGTAAAAAGTTATCAGGTTTTGGACACAGAGTTTATAAGTCCCACGATCCGCGTGCTACAATTGCCAAGTCGTATGCAAAACGCATTTTTGAAAGTGGTACAGGCTCTTTAGACTTGTTCAATATAGCGCTTGAGCTTGAAGACATTGCAACAAATGATGACTACTTTAAGGAGCGAAGACTGTATCCGAACATAGATTTTTGGACTGGTTTAATTTACCACGCAATTGGATTTGACTCCACTATGTTCACAACAATTTTTGCACTTGGTAGAATTCCAGGCTGGATTGCCAATTGGCGCGAGATGCACGAAAATCCGATGTCAAAAATAGGTCGTCCAAGACAAATCTACACTGGTGAAACTGAACGAGATTATATACCAATTGGAGAAAGGTAAACATGGATTTTGAAGTCAATATTAAAGAACTAGATTGGCGAACACTTCAGCTCAATGCTTGCACAAAGCAAGAACTAGACAAATTACTTCCTCGCGCAGAATTTAGTCTAGAAACCGCAATTGAAACAGTTCGTCCGCTACTTGAAAAGGTGAAGAATCAGGGGCTTGATGCGCTTTATGCGTTCTCAAAACAGTTTGATTCGGTTGAACAAAACCCCTCAAACTCGGGTTCTGGCATTAAAATTCCTGATGAATATTTACAAAAATCTTGGGAAAATCTAGGTGATGAGTTGAAAGAAGCACTCCTTGAAGCAAAAAGACGCATAACCGCTGTACACACCGCGCAAATCCCTGAGGAGTTTGTAACTAACCTTGCAGAAGGTGCTGTTGTTCGCCAAAGGTGGTTGCCAATTCAGCGAGTTGGATTATACGTACCAGGTGGTCTTGCTGTTTATCCTAGTTCTGTTTTAATGAATGCAATTCCAGCGCAATGTGCAGGTGTTAAAGATCTGGTCATTGCATCTCCTCCACAAGCAGCATTCGGTGGTCATATTCACCCCACAATTGCAGCAACTGCATATCTTATGGGTGTTAAAAATGTCTACGCAGTTGGTGGTGTAGGCGCAATCGGTATGTTCGCTTACGGAGTACAAGGAGTTGAACAAGTCGATGCGATAACAGGACCTGGAAATATCTATGTTGCTGCCGCGAAACAGTTGGTTCAGCCTCTTGTTGGAATTGATGCAGTTGCTGGTCCAACCGAAATAGGGATTATTGCTGACAAAAGTGCATCACCAGAGTTTTTGGCAGCAGATATGATTTCACAGGCAGAACACGATTCACTCGCTGCTTCTGTACTGTTTACAGATTCACCTGAACTTGCTAAAAGTGTTAAGCATGCGCTTTCTAAACGCACGGAGAAGACAAAGCATCAAAAGCGCGTAAAAACTGCACTAGAAGGCATGCAAAGTGCAATTATCTTGGTTAAGTCGCTTGATGACGCAATAATTTTAGCAAATGCGTATGGCGCAGAACATCTGGAAATTCAAACCGAAGAAAGCGAAAAGGTTGCTCAGAAAATTACGAATGCGGGTGCTATATTCGTTGGTTCATATTCGCCAGTGCCTCTTGGTGACTATATTGGTGGTTCAAACCATGTCTTACCAACAACAAACGCCTCAAGATTTAGTTCTGGACTTGGTGTTCATTCGTTTTTGCGCAGTGTTCAACAAATTGAGTATACAAAAAATGCGCTTGAAGTTGTTCGTGATAAATTGGTCTTAATTGCAAACGATGAAAATCTACCAGCGCATGGAGAAGGAGCACTCGCACGATTTGAATAGACCAAAAGCGCTTTCATTATACCACATTTTATTAGTTCTATTAGTTGTTTTTGCTACAAGCATTCGGCTGTATAACCTTGCTTATCCGAATACCCTGTACTTTGATGAAACTTACTATGTAAAAGATGCCTATGCACAACAACAAACTGGTTTTAGCCGCGAGTGGGAAAAAAATGTTGATCCAAAAACAAATGCGAATTTAACTGATGAGGCGTTTGCACAAGGTGAATACAAAATGGAAGAAAAACCAAATTTTGCTGTTCATCCTCCTTTCGGAAAAACCGTAATTGGCGCAGGCATAGAACTTGGAGGTGTAAAAAATTCTTTTTCATGGCGTATTTCAACTGCAATTCTTGGAATCTTGAGTGTTTTTGTCTTGGTGCTTTCGGCAAAACGGCTTTTTTTAATGCTTCCGCGGGCTAATTTATGTGTAGGTAAATTTATTTCTCTTGCTGAGTTATTCGCGCTGTTTACTGGTTTTATCTTCTGCATTGATGGACAAGCAATTGTTATGTCACGAATTGGAATTCTGGATAGTAATCTTGCTTTTTTTGTAGTTTGTGCTTTTTATTTTCTTGTTGTTTATTGCTCCAACTGGAAACAAAATCAAGGCTCGTTTGGATTCTACACACTTGAAAATCTGCGTAGAGAAGTTTTTCCTAATTTGCGTTATGAACTACTTGTAGCTGTGCTGTGTGGTCTCGCATCTGGAATAAAATGGTCTGGACTCTACTTTTTATTGGGTTTTGGTGCTATAATTCTAGTTCTTGAATTTTTAAAAAACAAATTTTGGTATACAACTTTGAACAACTTGGTAAAATCGCTACTAATTGCAATCAAAATGCTCGTTATATTCGGCTGCACATATCTAGTCTGTTATATTCCGTGGTTTCTGACTCCAACAGCATATGGTAGAAGTGGAAGCACAAATCCGCTAGTTGTTATTCAAGAGTTTTTTGCATACCACATCTCCATGTTGAAGTTTCATACGCACCTTGAAAGTACACATGCATATGCTGCAAAAGCAATTGGTTGGCTACTACAGCTTCGACCAACATCATTTTACTACAAGACACCTGCTGATTGTGGCAGTTCTGAGTGTTCTGCCCATATTCTTGCACTTGGAAATCCATTTATCTGGTGGTTTGGTTTGATTACACTCGCAGTTTTAATTTCAGTTACTATTTTACGCCCCTCGCTTATCAAAGTTTTGTGCATTATGCCCATTGCTATGGGATACTTGCCATGGGTACTGTTGTATTCAAACCGCACAATTTTTACATTTTATAGCATAGTTTTTTGCCCATATATTGCACTAGCTATTTTCTTCGTCCTTCTCAACGCTACGGTTAATGCAAGTACTCGCAAATCTCAGCGAGTTTGGTTATTTGCAACTACAATCTTATGCGTGGTTTTTTTGGCTGTTTCTGTCTATTTTTATCCTATTTGGACTGGCATGCACATCCCTAAAGAACTCTGGCAAAATCACATGTGGTTGCAAAGCTGGATCTAGTTTGTATAAAACCGCGCTGATATCTGTTTTAAACACAGTCACTTGATTTATATAAACAGGTTTGTTGTGAATATTGCTTTGCTATTCTTTTGTTTTTTCTTCCAATTTTTTTTGTGCCTCTTCAAGATATTTTTTACAGTAACTAGCTAACGCATTTCCCTCTTCCCAGAGTTTAAGGGATTCTTCAAGATTGACATCTTCTTCACTCTCTAGTGCATTAACGATCTTAAGTAGTTTTTTGCGCGCATCTTCATAGCCTAAAACTTTTTCTGTGTTTTTTTCACTCTTCATCTTTTCCTACAACCTTTCTTTCAACTTTTGCATTTACTTTTCCGTCTATAAACTGCAATAATATATTTTCACCGGCTTTTAGTTGTTGTGCCTTTGAGACAACCTTTCCATTTTGATGTACAATTGCGTAGCCTCTTTTAAGTGTACTTTTTGGATTTAATGCTTGCAAATGTGCATAAATGCTGTTAAATTTGCTAATTTCTTGTTCAATTTTACTTCTGCAATTATATAAAAGCCTAGTTTTTTCTTGTTCAATTATGCGCAACTGTGGTTCAAATATTGTACCAACGTTTTTTAATACAGGTCTTAAAATTGCGTTGTTTAGAATTTGTTGTTCGTTTTCAAGTCGTCTGCTCACCTTAAAATACAACTGCATTTTTGTTTGCTTGATGAGTTCACTTTCATCTTGGAGTGATGGAACAACTGTTTTTGCAGCATCGGTTGGTGTTGACGCTCTATAATCTGCAACAAAATCTAGTAGTGGAACATCACTTTCGTGACCAATTGCTGAAATTATTGGAGTTTTTGCACTGTATACTGCCCTGATCAGGTCTTCGTTAGAAAATGGAAAAACAACTTCCTCAAGTGCTCCTCCTCCTCGCGCAATAATAATTGCTTCAACTTCTGGATATGCATCTAGTTCTTCTATAGCACTACTGATTTCTTTTGGGGTTGCTGGCGAATTTCCAACACTTACTTCTCTAGTTACAAATTCTGCCACTGGCCATCTGCGAGCCACATTTTGAATTACATCATCTTTTGCCTGTGCGTTCCTACCACAGATTAAACCAATTTTTAACGGCAAGAACGGTAATTTTTTCTTGTGTTGACTATCAAAAAGTCCTTCTAGTTGCAGTTTTTTCTTTAGTTCTTCAATTTTCTGCAGAATATCTCCAACGCCAACCTCAGACACCTTCATTAAAGACATGGTGAGTTCCCCACGCTTGATCCAAAACTGTGGCTGCGCATGAAAAACAATATGTGCACCCTCTTTAATGTCTTTCAAATCATGCAGAATCTCATCCAGAAAAGTGCTTGCTGGTAAAAATGCTTCACTGGTAAGATCCTTCACCTTCAAATACGCTCCATGCGGGTATCTCTTTATGCTAACAACTTCACCTTCAATCCAAGCCGCTGGTGCATTTGCAACATGCATAGCGAATTTACGCGAATAATAACTCACTGACCAAGGTTCTGTGGCTGTTGTTTCGCTTGCAACTGGTGGTATATTTGACATCAAAGTTCTTTTATTGCAAGAACAACTTCAGCAACCATCTTTTTAGCATCTCCGTACAACATACTTGTCTGTGGAAGTCCATAAAGTTCATTTTCAATTCCTGCATAGCCTTTGCCTTGTCCTCTTTTAATTACAGTAACATTTTTTGCTTCATCAACATTGAGAATTGGCATACCGCTAATTGAGCTTCCTTTTCTTCTTGCTGCTGGATTAGTAACATCGTTTGCACCAACTACCAAAGCAACATCTGCTTGAATAAGTTGCGAATTTGCATCATCTAGATCTAGCAACTTTTCATACGGAATGCTCGCTTCTGCAAGTAAAACATTCATATGTCCAGGCATGCGTCCCGCAACGGGATGAATTGCAAACTGAACTTCAACACCTTTTTCTTCCAACAAGTTAGTTAACTCAGCAATTTCATGTTGTGCGCCAGCAACAGCAAGCCCATAACCAGGCGCAATTATAACCTTTTTCGCATAAATCATTTGAATTGCTAAATCATCGGCAGATGTTTCTTTCAGTTGTTGTGAAAAACCAGAATCTGCATCTGATATTTTTGTGCTGTTTCCAAAACCACCAACAAGCACACTGACCAGCGAGCGGTTCATGGCTTTTGCCATAAGTTGAGAAAGTATTGCTCCAGCTGCTCCAACAAGAGCGCCTGCAACAATCATAACTACGTTATTTATTACAAAACCAGTCATAGCAACTGCAGTTCCAGTACATGCATTCAGAACAGAAATTACAACTGGCATATCTGCACCACCAATTGGCAGAACAAAAGCAATACCAAGAACTAGCGCAAAACCAGCAAAAAGCAAAACTAGCTTCCAAAGCGGTATTGAATGCACTATTTCTGGAAATAGTTTTACTATTTCTGGAAATAGTTTTAAGTGCAGCGCGTTGGTAAATATCATTATTCCTGTTATAAGTGCACCTACTATACAAAGGATGTTGATTATTATACAGCCTGGCATTTTTATAGCATTACCGCTCAAAATTCCTTGTAGTTTACCTGCTGCAATTAACGAACCTGTAAAAGTTATACATCCGATGAAAATACCTAGTATTGCAGTTATCAACGCAACATGGTCTATTTTACCAATCATTGCTAAATTATCTGGCGTAAATGTTAATACAGTATTATTATAAACACCAGTACCAACTTCTACAAATCCGTGTGCTTGCCCGCTTTTTGGAAAACTTTGAATTGCTGGATTTATAATGTCGTTAATCGCAACAAGTGCTGCTGCCCCACCACCTACAGTGTTGAATAATGAAACAAGTTGCGGCATAGATGTCATCTTAGTATTTTTACCAAGTAGAACGCCTAAAACAATACCTATTATTCCACCCGCAAGTACAGCGTATAATCCAACAGCGGTTTCAAATTTGTTATAGCCTGTTGTAAAAAGTGCGACAAATACTGCTAACAACATGCCTATTATAGAAACTTTATTTCCTTTTCTGGCTGTTTTTGGAGAGTTCATCAGTCTAAGCCCTTGTATAAATAAAACCGCTGCAACAACATAAAGTCCCCAAGATATCGTCTCAAGATTTTTATCTAAAAAGTTTATTAAAAAGCTAGTGTTTGTTTTGCTGTTCATTTATTGCCTTTCTTTTGTGCTTCCTGAGTTATAACTTCAACAGAAATAGAAATAGGTTCTGTGGTAATTTTTGTGTCGCTGTCTATTTCTTGACTTTTTTTAGGCTTGAACATTTCTAACATTCTATCTGTCACAACATACCCTCCAACAACGTTGAGTGTTCCAAAAAAACTTGCTAGAAAAATAATAATCGCACTAGATGGAGAATTTATATGTCCTGCAACTATAATAACCCCGATCAAAACTACTCCATGAATTGAGTTTGCTCCAGACATTAGTGGTGTGTGCAAAGTTGTTGGTACTCTACCAATTATGGCAATCCCTATAATTAGCGCAAGCACAAAAAGCGTTATTGCAATTACTGTTGGACTCATTTCTCTTCCCCCTTTTCTTCGTTGGTTTTTTCTATTGCTTGGAAGTTTACAACCATGTTTTTTGCAAGTTCATCTTCTGGTTTTATACTTACTGTTAATCCTTCGTCTGTTTTTTCAGTAAAATGTAGTGCAATATCTAAAAAGTTCTTTGCTAGTAGCGCTGATGCTGACGATGCTGCATCCGATGCTAAATCTGGTGCTCCAACAACTTTCACATGTTGTATTACTACTGTTTGGTTTGGTTTTGAGCCTTCTACATTTCCGCCCTTTTCTGATGCTGCCATATCAATAATAACAGAACCAGGTTTCATATTTTGAACACCTTGTGCAGAAACAAATTGAGGAGGTTCAGACCCTGGAACTTGTGCAGTTGTAATTAAAATATCAAAACTTCCTACTGCATTATCAGTCGCTTTCTTTTGAATTGCAAGTTCTTCTGGTGTAAGCTTTCTAGCAAGCCCTCCTTCTCCTTGTTGCTGATTTATGGTTGAAAGGATCTGTTTTTCTTCACTTGATACAAAACTCGGTAAATCCAAAAATCTTGCACCAAGTGATAAAACTTCTTCTTCTGCTTCTGGTCTAACATCAAATGCTGTAACAACCGCTCCTAGCCTTTTTGCTGTTGCTATGGCCTGCAAACCAGCAATTCCCGCGCCTAAAACTAGTACGCTTGCTGGTTTAATTGTTCCTGCAGCAGTTGTTAACATAGGGAACATTCTTGAAAACTCTGTTGCTGCTTTTATTGCTGCTTTGTATCCAGCAACAGAACTTTGTGAAGTAAGCGCATCCATAGACTGTGCGTTTGATAATTTACGCGGCAACTTGTTTATGTCAACCGCTTGAAGGCCTTCTTTTTTTAATTCTTCAACTACGTCTTTGTTTTTGTCTGAATTAAAGAAAGAAATGACCAAAGCTCCTTTTTTTATACTCTTGATAATGTCGGAATTCGGTATATTTATAAACAACAAAATATCTGCCTTTAATGCTTCGTTTCGTGAAACTGTCTTTGCTCCTGCTTCTTTATAGTTTTCGTCATAGTTATAAGAAGCAACTCCTGCGCCCTCTTCTATCAAAAAAACCACATCTTCTTTTTGTTTATTAAGTGTGCTTTTAATAGCTTCTGGTGTAAGTGCAACACGCTTCTCCGAAACGGTTTTAGCGCTTTCGTTAATAATACCAATACTTATCGTCATTTGTATATTATAGCACATAACTAGTTTTGTCGTTTGTTAAACTTTTATTAACTTGAGTTTTCTATGTTATTACATATGTTATTTTGATTATATAAATATAATACTAAGTGCTGTGAATTTGTTAATTTCTTACTTTTGTCTGTTTTTTATAGGAAAAAACATTTTTGTTTTTCTCTTATTTATTTGTTTTTTATCTTTATTTGTTAAAAAACATTTTTGTTTTTTGTTTGTATAAATGTTTGTATATAGTCTTTTTTTAACAAAAGCACATTTTTGTTTTTTACAATGTTTCACGTGAAACATTATGGTTTATTATTTTAGATCGAATAAAAAATCGCGTACCAATAAATTACGAATTTATCACCTTTAAACCAAAATAGAATAAATATTGACAAATGTTTAATAAAATAGGAAATTTAATATTAATTAATTTGCGCTTTTATCAAACAATGGAATTTTATGGTTATGAATAATTTAATAAGTAGAATTCGTTTTAAAAGAAGCCAACATTTTATAATAATGTGAACTTTATAATTAGAACAAAAATACAACAACATTATTTAACACATTAATAAATGAACAATAAACTCGTTACTTTACTTGGTTTATATTGGAGCAAAAATCCAGACACTAAATGCATTACTAGAAAAATAATTAATTTTAGAGAAAATGGTTTAAAGTGTGAATTTAATGGAATTCTACTGACATTGAAGAAATATTTGAATAAGCAAATTGGCAGTACTAAGTGCAACGATAAACTAAGACTAGAAAACATTTTTACAATAATAAGAATATGAAAATCACCACAAAATTCATGAATACAAAATTCAAGAGTATAACATAAATAACTTGATGTTTTATCAATTATTGCAATTCAAATTCATGTAAATGCACAAAAACCGATCATATGTCGGGATGACAGGATTTGAACCTGCGACCCTCTGTTCCCAAAACAGATGCGCTACCAAGCTGCGCTACATCCCGTCAAAATTATTATACCACACCCATATGACATTTGTCAACTACTAGTATCCACATACCTCTCTCCATTCTGCGGTTTCTCGCATACTATACTCACCCATTCTGCGGTTTCTCGCATACTATACTACTTATTATGGTGCTGTAGTTCTGGTTAGAGTCCAGCATAGGTAACGCGGCAGCAAGAATACAGCACTTCAGCTGCTCCCCACATGCACGAAGGTATTTCGTAATACCGTTCCAAAGCTATGATGTAGTGTACTCCTCACGCGCATAAAGGTAGACCTCCTGTTTCCTCAAGTTTGAACGTCTGGTGTTTGTACTCCAGACGCGCATAAAGGTAGACCAGCTCGAGTCTTGTCCACGCTTCACTAAGGATGGTACTCCCCACATGCATGAAGGTAGACCTAGTTCTCTATTCCAGCTCGTTGAACATAGCTCGCATTCTCTCTTTCAACGCCTTAAGATATACCAGTATGTCCATGTTGCTCATTATTCACAAG
>JAIRWY010000066.1 GCA_031268675.1 Candidatus Ancillula glyptotermitis
GTTTTCCCCCTTCAAAATAGTACATGTGTATATAACACACATAAGCACCTTAAATCAAACCACGTGCTTATAAATAGCCTTAATGAAGGTCTAGGTTATAAAACCACCTGGATTTGCTCCAGAAGAAGTTTTTGCAGGTGCCGCCCATTAAAGAAGTTTTAGCTTATAGAAGACTTGTATTTAAGAGGGGTTGATGATAAATGGAAGTTGTTGTAGTTTGGATTAAAATCCAGCTTACCTGCATTTATACTGCACATCGGACACCTGTATTTAGCATCAACATGCAAGAAAATTCTACAATTGCTTAATCTTCATCATGTTAAGAGTTACGTAATTTACTGTACCTGAGGGGTATTTTATCTGATGAGTGGCGAAAAAGAGGCAAAATATGCAATATAAGGTAGTAGTGAATTTATAATAAAATTTGAACTTAAAACAACAACCAAATATACAAAAGTGTGCTATAATAGTTGTATTAAGTTTATGAGGAGATGATTTTATGACTATTAAGGTTGGAATAAATGGATTTGGTCGTATCGGACGAAATTTTTTTCGCGCTGCATTAGAAGCTGGTGCGGATATTGAGGTTGTCGCAGTAAACGACTTGACAGATAATAGGACTTTGGCACATTTGTTGAAGTATGATTCACTACTTGGTCGTTTAAAAGCAGAAGTTTCGCATGATGACAAAAATATCTATGTTGATGGTAAAGCCATTGTTGCTTTTGAGGAAAGAGATCCTGCGCTGATTCCTTGGGGTGAAGTTGGTGCAGATGTGGTAATTGAATCTACTGGGCGCTTTGTTGATGGTGATGCTGCACGTGCACACTTAAAAGGCGGTGCTAAGAAAGTTGTTATTTCTGCTCCAGGCAAGGGAAATGTTGACGGCACTTTTGTAATTGGTGTTAATCATACTGATTATGATTCTGCTAAACATACAGTTATATCAAATGCATCATGTACAACTAACTGCTTGGCACCTCTTGCGAAGGCATTGCAACGAACTGTTGGTATTAAACAGGGTATTATGACGACTATTCATGCATACACTGCGGATCAAAATTTACAAGATGGACCACATTCAGACCTTAGAAGAGCTAGGGCAGCGGCTTTGAACATAGTACCGACTAAAACTGGTGCAGCACAAGCGGTTGCATTAGTAATACCTGAATTGGCTGGTAAATTCACTGGATTTGCAGTTCGTGTTCCTGTACCAACTGGTTCAGTTGTGGACTTAACCTTTATACCAGAGAAACCAGTGTCAAGTGCAGAAGAATTAAATGCACTTGTAAAGGCAGAATCTGAGAAGGAAGATCTCAAGGGGATTTTGGCTTATTCTGAAGATCCGCTGGTTGTTACAGATATTCAACAAGATGAGAGGTCATCAATTTTTGATGCTGGACTGACTAAAGTTCTTGGAGAACAAATTAAAGTGATTGCTTGGTATGATAACGAGTGGGCATATTCAAATCGTTTAGTTGAACTTGCTCAGTATGTTGGTGAGCGGTTGTGATATTTACTAGCATATCAAGTCCACTAGTTTTGTAATTGATCTAGTGGGCTTGGTTTTGCGGTTAGATGCAATTAAATTAAGTGTAGTAATTTAGGAAAAGAAAAGGAAAGAAAGAGAATAAATGGCAACTTTGAAAACTATTGAGGAACTTGGAAATATAAAAGGTAAGAAAGTACTATTACGCGTAGATTTTAATGTACCTATTAGCAAAACTGATGGTAAAACTATTACAGATGATGGTCGAATCCGTGCAGAATTACCAACTATCAAGAAGTTACTCAGTGCAGGTACTTCTCTTATTATAGTAGCGCATTTAGGTCGCCCAAAACCTACAACTGCTTTTGAAGTCGAGTCTGAATTTTCGCTTGCGCCTGTTGCGAAAAGGTTAAGCCAGTTGTTGGATATTCAAGTTGATTTTGCAACTGATACTGTTGGTTTAGATGCACAGAACAAAGTTGGTAAATTAGAGCCTGGACAGGTACTTTTGCTAGAAAATTTGCGGTTTAACCAAGCTGAAACTTCTAAAGATGATGATATTCGTTCAGAATTTGCTAAGAAACTTGCTGATTTTGCTGATGTTTTTGTTTCCGATGGTTTTGGGGTTGTACATCGTGAACATGCTTCTGTATATGATGTTGCCAAATTCTTGCCATCTGCCTCTGGTAAACTTGTACAAAAAGAGGTTGAGGCACTTTCAAAAGTTTTAAACAATCCTGCTCGTCCGTTAACGGTTATACTAGGCGGTTCAAAAGTATCTGATAAACTTGGAGTTATAGCAAATCTACTAAAAATTGCAGATAATATTCTAGTTGGTGGTGGTATGGCGTATACATTTTTAGCTGCTCTTGGGTATGAAATTGGAACTTCATTACTTGAAGTTGATCAAATTGAAACTGTTAAAGGCTATATACAGGAGGCTGAAAACCGTAGTATTGCGTTATTACTTCCAGTTGATATTGTTGTTGCAAAGGAATTTCCTACTTCAGAAACTGGTGATGCAGAATTTGAGGGCATTTTTGCAGCAGATGAAATTCCAGCTGATAAGATGGGACTTGATATTGGACCTGAAACTCGTAAGCAGTTTGCTGCTGTAATAGAGAAGTCTAAGTCAGTTGTTTGGAATGGTCCTGCTGGAGTCTTTGAAAAGGATGCGTATGCAAATGGAACTTCAGCGATTGCTGCTGCACTAGTACGCGCTAAAGAAAAAGGTGCATTTACTGTAATCGGCGGTGGTGATTCTGCGGCGGCTGTTCGCATTTTGAATAATCCAGATACTGAAAATCCATTTAGTGAAGATGATTTTAGCCATATTTCAACTGGTGGAGGTGCTTCATTGGAATTCTTAGAAGGCATTGCTCTTCCAGGTATTGAGGTTCTTAGTGAATAACTCTAGGTCTAAACTTATTGCAGTGAACTTCAAGATGAATTTTGATCACTTGGAGATGACGCATTACTTGCAGAAATTAGCGTGGTTATTATATGATGCAAATCATGATTATACGAAGGTGCAAGTTTTATTACTAGCACCTTTTACTGCACTTCGATCAATCCAGACTTTAGTTACAGCAGATAGTTTACCAATTATGTATGGCTCCCAAGATGTTTCATCATACCGATCTGGTGCATATACAGGTGAAATTTCTGCCGCTCAATTAGCAAAACTTGGTGTTTCATATTCGCTAATTGGTCATACTGAGCGTAGAAAATACCATAATGAAGATGATGATCTAGTTCTCAAAAAGGCAACAAGAGCGCTTGAAGTTAGCATTAAGCCCATAATCTGCATTGGTGAAGAAGATGAAGAGGTTCGTGAGCATCCAGATTTTGATTTTTTATTCAGGCAGTTGAATCCAATTGTGCAGAAAATCAATAAGGTTGGCAAAGATGATGTGATACCTTTTTTGGAGAATGTTGTTATTGCCTATGAACCGCATTGGTCAGTAAGCAATGGGAAAACTTGCACTCCTTCTTTTTTGCAAGATGCATTAGCAGGAATTAGGGCGCACATAACCGAGGAATTAGGGGAGGTTGCTGCAAATAAAATATCGTTGGTTTACGGAGGTTCAGTAAATTTGAATTCTGTCGCAGGATTAATAACTGAGCCTGATATTGATGGGCTACTAATTGGAAAAGCAGCGCTTGATCCAGAATCTTTTGCTAAAATACTGCGATTAGTGAGTAAAGTAGTTGAAAGCAATTGAAATGGTAGCACTCAAGAATATATCAAGTCATGTATCAGCTACACTTAACAAAGATGGTGCTACGAACAAAATATTTACGATTCCAAATTTTATTTCATTTATAAGACTACTTTTAGTTCCACTTTTTGCGTGGTGCATTGTAATGCATTATGATATTTTGGCTGTGATACTAATCATTTTATCATCTGTATCTGATTTTCTTGATGGATTCATTGCTCGTAGATTTAAACAGGTGACAAAAGTTGGCAAAATTCTTGATCCAATTGCAGATAGATTGTTCATTTTTGTCTTGCTGATTATGCTTGTTTTCAGGAGTTTTATACCCAGTTGGACCTTAGCAGCGATGTTTTTGCGTGAAGCACTATTATTTTTCCAATATTCTGCGCTAATTTTGAACAAGAAAGATATTGTACCAGTTAATATTGTTGGCAAAATTGGTGCAGCAAGTCTTCTATTCTCTATGCCACTGATTTTCTTTTGCAAGAGCGATATAATCAGGAGTAGTATTTGTACGAGTTCAGATATATGTTCTACTAGTTTTTTAGTTTTTGAGAATATTGCTTGGTTTATACTTGTTATTGGTCTTTTTGTCTACTGGAGCGCTGGAATTATCTATACTGTGAAAGCAATACATGAACTTAAAACTTGTGAACAGACTAGACTTTTGGTAATCGCTGCACTTGTAAGTATAATTGTGGCATTTTCCTTGATATTTTTGGTGTTGAGATTTGTACCACTTTTGTTCAAAACATTTTTTGTAGTATAACCAACTATAATAAATTTGACATTTACCTTGAAGTATGTTATACTTATGCTGTAAGTTTTAATTCTTTATGGTGTACCGTGTTGTTTATAAGCAAATTTATGAAGAGTGTAGAACCAAAAGTAGATGATTATAATATATGATTTCAGAAAATTTTAATACTTTAGCAATAGATTTTACAGTTTATTGTGGTATAATATACTCGTTATGCTTAAAAAGTCAATTTATACGAGAATAGAAAGGACCAGAAGATGACAAATGAGACATATGGAGAGTTTAATAATGGTGGAGAAAGAAATGGAGAAGTTAATAATTCAAATGATAAATTAACAGATACGTTTAACCATGATGTTGATAATGTTACTAGTAATACTGAAAATGTAACTTCGCAAAATAGTGTTGTAGATACTCCAGAATCAGAAAAACTCTCATCGCTTGATGCTTTTGTTGCAAGTTTGAAAAATGACGCAACGGTTGAACCGACAACTGCAAGTAGTTATACAAGTTCAGCTCAGACATCTACTGATACTTCTGGTGCATTTACTAGTTCTTCTGATTATATATCTACATCGCAAACAACTGCTGCTAATACTTCTGCAAATGATTTTTCTGGTGCAGTAATTGGCGCAGATTCTGAAAACAACTTGAAATCTAATGCTTTTACTGGATATACACAAGTATCTGCTAATACATCAACTTCTAAACCTGATATTAACGAAGCGGAAGGTGCGCAGACTTCTAATGAGGAACCGCACAAAGCAGCAGCTAAAAAAATTCCAAGTAGTAAACTTATTGCAACTGGCGTAATTAGTGCACTAGTGACTTCTGCTCTGGTATTTTTGGCTGCTAATTTTGGAATTATTCACATTGTGCAGCGTAGTGGATCATTGGCAGATATAGGTAAAGTTGACCAAGAGCGTCTACTCAATGCAGCATATAAGCATGATGGTTCAATTCCTGATTGGACTAAAGTTGTTGCAGCAGTTGGACCGAGTGCGGTTAGTATTCAAATTTCTGACAAATCAACTGGTTCTGCTGCACTAGGTTCTGGTGTTGTATATGATAAAGATGGTCATATTATAACCAACAACCATGTTGTTTCGGAAATAAAAAATGGTACAATTCTTGTGACGCTTAGCGATGGAAGAGTTTATAATGCAACAATTATAGGAACTGATCCTACTGCAGATTTGGCACTAATTAAGTTAGATACACCTCCATCAGATGATCTAGTACCAGTCAAGTTCGGAGATAGTGCATCGTTAATAGTCGGAGAGAAGGTTTTGTCAGTTGGAAATCCGCTTGGGCTTTCAAATACGGCAACTGAGGGTATGATTTCTGCATTAGACCGTCCAGTAGTGGCTTCATCGTCATCTTCTGCAAGTTCAAGTTCGTCTGATACTATTACAAATGCTATTCAGTTTGATGCATCTGTTAATCCTGGTAATTCTGGTGGGCCATTATTTAATGCAAATGGCGAGTTAATCGGTATTACTAGTTCAATTGCTACAACTTCAGGTTCATCTGGTTCAATTGGTTTAAGTTTTGCAATTCCATCTAATTTGGTGAAATCAGTAACTACGCAGTTGATTGAGACGAAGAAAGCTGAACATATTCAGATTGGAGTCACACTAAAAGATGCTATGGTTGATGTTAAAGGGACCATCAGAAGAGCGGCGCAGGTAGTTTCTGTTAATGCTGGTTCAACTGCTGAAAAAGCTGGACTTCAAAAAGATGATGTAATTTTAGAGTTTAATGGTAAGGCAGTTTCTTCTTCGTATTCTTTGATGGGGTATGTTCGCGAACTTCCGCTTAACTCAACTACTAAGTTGAAGTATATACGCAACAAGGATGAAGTAAATGAGATTGAAATCAAACTAGATCAGGCAAAATCAGATCCAGTACCTACAGTTAGTGATGATGATTCAGGCAGCGGAAAAGGTGGTATTATCGATCCATGGAAGTTGTTTGGTGGGAAATAGTCCAACTACTACTGTAGATTTTGATACAATTGCTAAGCGGTATGATTTAATCAATGCAGTCATATCGCTTGGCTTTGTAAAATTGTGGCATCGAAGATTCATTAAACTCATCAAGTCTAATATAGATTTAACGGCTGTTTACGGAGTGCTTGATGTTGCATGTGGTACTGGTGTGTCGACAAAATACTTGGCGAGGTTATTGTCAACTGCATCATCGAAATCTGTGAGAATTCGAGCATTTGATATTTCAAAACTAATGGTTGAGAAGGCGAAAAAGAAAAATCTGCAGAATATTGATAATGTTAAAGTGCAATTTAGTATTCAAGATGCTTCTTTGATTGCATGCAAAGATTCTAGTCAGGATCTTATTTGTATCTCGTTCGGTTTGAGAAATTTACTGGATCCTGCACGCTCATTAGGCGAATTCTATCGTGTTTTGAAGAATGGTAAATATTTAGCAATTCTTGAGTTTTCGCAACCGTATAAAATAGTCCAGCCATTTACAAGACTCTATATAAAGCATATTATGTGGCGTTTGGCATGTCTATTTGGTGGGAAACACAGTGATTATGTATATTTGGCTAATAGTGTGGATAAGTGGTATGGATTTAGAGAATTGGAATATATGGGGAATTTGGTTGGCTTCAAAACAGTAAGTACTAAGCGCTTTTTTTTGGGGCAATTAGCAGTACATATCTTTAAGAAAGAGATTACAACTAATTATGCTAAACCACTTAAGTCTATTGATTCCTTATAGCGGAGGCAGATAGTGGAGATTAGTAATTTAGAGGAGTTTGAAAGTAATGAAGATCAGGATAAATATGTTAATGAAGTAGTAGCACATCTTGATAAGACGCAGGGTAAGATGATTCGCAGCAAACTACTAATAGATACTATGGAAAAAACTGCTGTATCCCATAGAATGTCACTAGGCAATGCATTACCATGTGCAAAAATAGCGATGCGTGGAATTGAATTGATTCACAATGCCTCAATAATCCATGATGATATGCTGGACAACAACTCTAAGCGCAGAGGTGTGGCTAGTTTGCATGCTGAATATGGCAATAATATCGCATTGGTTACTGGTGATGTGCTTTTTGCGCGAGCATTAACAATGCTAGGCAAGCTTAATGATGGTTATGTAATATCGCATGCTCTTGGAGTTTTTAGGCATATGGCAGAAGGGCAACTTGCAGAATCTGCATGGGCTAGCAATAAGTACACTCCACAGATTGAGGAAATTATTGATGTTATGAGACGTAAAACTGGTGTCTTGATGGGGTTTTCTGTACGTTTAGGGGCATATTTTGTGTTAAAAGAACAGTTCTCGCCAGAATTGGTGGAGGATCTTGATGATATTGCAAAACAAGGTGAATACTATGGAATAGCATACCAAATTCAAGATGATATAGAGGACATGGACGAAGATGCATCAAATGGTACTCAAACGATTCCAATCATCTACGGAAAAGAAAGAGCACTTCAAATTGCAGAATATTTTAAGCACGAATCAGCTATTAACCTCTTGTAGTATTTCTGGCGCAATTTTATAAGTCTTTAAGTACATTTTCAAGAGTGTAGATATCGTTGCTGTGATTGGGAGTGCTAAAAATGCACCAAGAGGACCAAACAGGTAGCCAAATGAAAGAACAGCTAGAAATGTTATAGCAGGGTTTAATTGAAGAGTTTCCGCACTAACCTTGGGGAGGAATACAAAGTTCTCAATTTGCTGATATATAACTAGAAATGCCAATACAATCATTGTTACTACTATTCCCTTGTTGCTTAAGGATACAATTACTGGCAATGCACCACCAATGTATGCACCAATTGTTGGAATGAACTGTGATATAACAGCGACAAACAAACCTAGTGGAAGATAAAATGGAATATCCATAATTTTCAAAAAGATGGAGGTTGCAATAGCGGATATTAGCGCAAGTATAAGTCTTGACCCTAAAAATCCAGCAATTTTAACACTTATTATGGACATAATCTCGCGGATTTTGAGTTGTTTGGATGTTGAAAAATGACGGACGATTAAATTCCTGAACCTATCTCCTTGCGAACTCAAATAGTATATAAGCATAATAGCAGTTATTGCATTGATCATGGTGGCAAATAAGGATACACCAGCACCTAGTGCCTGCGATCCTATTTCATTGGCATATTTAGTAAATAGTTGGCCAGTAATTTCACTTCCAGTCGGTAGCTCAAATCCAAATTCTTGATGTATAAATTTCTGCAATGCCACATATGAATCTGGGATGTTGTTTAATAATGCAATTAGCTGTGAAACTAGGAGATTCCCAAATAACACTACAATTATTACAATAGTTGCTAAAATTGTAAAGATGCATAAAGCTGCACCTATACTCTTGTTCACTCCTTTTGATGCTAAAAAATTTACTAATGGCTCAAGTGCAACACCAAAAAAGTATGCAATAACTATAACAGAGATAATAGATGAAAGTTGGTTAATGGCATACAAAACAAAAATGCCGCCAAAAATGAACAACGCGATTCGTATCAGTATGATATTTATCAACTTGCTGATTTCCGCTTTCTCACTTCCACTAGTAAAAATTCTACTCAAATTTAATTTTTCGTTCAAAACGCCTCCTAAAATATGCTATAATATTATACCATGAGTAGATTGACGGTGTCAATAGTTATACCTGTATACAATGAAAGTGCGATCATTAGACAATGTCTTAGTACTGCTGTGAATCAAGTGCTAAAACCACTAGAAATAGTTGTCGTCAACAATATGTCAACTGATAACACGCAACAACTTGTGGAAGATTTTGCTCGTGAATATAAAGAATCTGGAGGTACTGTAGACATAAAGCTTGTGCAGGAGAATAATCGACAAGGTATGATTCCAGCACGAAACACTGGTTTTGAGGCTGCAGTTGGTGATATTCTTGGGAGGATTGATGCAGATACTCTAATCGACCCAAGATGGACGCAGGCAGTAGTTAATGCATACGCCAGCAATCCCAAAGTTATGGGGGCAACAGGTCCTGTTACATATTATGACATGCCAATGCGGAGGTTTTCACTTCACCGAGATAATAAGATTCGCAAAGCCGTTCAAATGCTTTCTAGGAAGAAGGATGTTATACTATTTGGTTCAAATATGTCAATAAGAGCTAAGGCATGGCATGCAATTGGGCGCGAGTTTTGTTTAGATTTAGAAGACAAATTACATGAAGATGTTGATATAACTGTTCATTTTAAGAAGCATGGTTATAAAATTGTATATGCAGAAAAAATGATTGCAGGAATTAGTGCTCGTCGCATTGAAAATAGGCTTAGAGAATTCAAAAAGTATCAAGATAAATTAACATACACCTATTTCTCTCATAATGAAAAATCAAAATCAGCAAATGTTGCAAAGGCGGTATTTTTGTCAATATATTTCCCACTACATGCTTTGCGTCCGTTGTATTTAAACTACTACAAAAAGATTCAAGCAGAGTGCGAAGCTGATTTGTGGAATCCAGATGGTCGAATGTCTTCACTTCGCCATAGGGCACATACCAAGTTGAGTCTCAAAATAAAAGAGCGTAAAAATAACGGTGTATGAGCTTTTGAATGAGTAAACCGCATGTTAAAATATTAGAATAACAGTTAATACAAAACCTAGAAGTGTGTTATATATAAATGCATCTTTGTAATTCAGTTCTTTTAGGTTGATGATTTGGCGAATGTTGATTAAAATTACTAGAAATATGCACGAAATGGTAAGTAAATAAATTCTGGTTGTAGCAAATCCTATTAAACTTGCAAGTAAAGTGGTTGTGGTGTATACGGTTATACCTCTTTTTGCGCCTAACTTCACCATTATTGTTTGCTTTTGAGCCTCAGAATCCGTTTGTATATCACGCAAATTGTTTATCATCAACATTCCAGCGATCACCAGTCCTATTGATATTGCTTTTAAAACAACTTTCCAAATACCTTGATATGTCCAACTGATTTGACCACCTAGTTCAATATAATATGTTCCAAGTGTTCCAACTAGTCCAAAAAATGTAAATACTGCAACTTCTCCGAATCCCTTGTGCCCATATGGGTGCTTTGATCCAGCATATGCATATAATGCAACTAATGCAATTGCCCCGATAACTAGCATTACTACTTTTGATATAATATTAAGAGTAGATGCATTCACTAGTATTAAACCAGATATTGCACCCATAGTTGTATTAAAAAAGAAACGCCTTTTGTATATAACAGGTTCTAAATTAGGTCTAGATTCAACTTCAAGTGTTTTATCTTTTGTCTTGTCAACTCCATTGATTGCATCGTAATATTCATTTGCATAATTAGAACCAAGCTGAAGAAAAACAGCAACTAATATACATAATGCAAACAACAAAATTGATGATGTAACTGGTTCTCTTTTTTCAAGTTTTAGTGTTTCTATTGCATTCAGACCACCAATTATCACTGGAAGATAACTTGCCCAAAGGCTTAATGGTCGTAGATTCTTTATAAAATTACGCATTTTGCAACTGCCTTATATAGTCTGCTGCTAATTTGTAGCCGAATATCCCAAATCCTGCAATAGTGCCAGTAACCACTGGGGAAATAACAGATAGATGCCTAAAATCTTCGCGCCTATGCGGATTAGAAATATGTACTTCCACAATTGGCAAATGCGTTGAGATAAACATTGCTATTGCATCTCGAAGTCCATATGAGTAGTGTGTAAATGCACCAGGATTTATAATAATTCCAGCAGTATCTTGTACATCTTGGAAAATCTTATTGAACCATGTGATTAACTCAGCTTCAGAGTTAGTTTGTCTAGTCACTAATTTCATCTTGAATTTATCAGCACTCGCATCTCCATCTCTTAAGTCTAAGCTAATTGTATCTTCAACTGTTCGGGCTATATCATCGAGCGACTGACTACCATATATATCAGGTTCTCGTTTGCCTAGCATATTCAAATTTGGACCATGTAGTAGATATAGCAGTTTAGTCATGCGTTGATATACCATCTAAAACTTTTGCTTTGCAATCTGCTTCAAGTCCAACTCAACAGATGTTTCACGTCCAAGCAGAGAAAGAAGAATCCAAACTCTCTCATGCACAATATCTATGTCAGAAATGGTTGCATCCATAGATTCAAATGGACCGCTCGTCACTATTACAGTTTCACCGATTGTGAATCCAATTTCCACACCATCACCAGATAGACTACGACCTACGCTTATTGATGGATCTACATCATCAACTGTAATTTCATTGGCTGTATGTTTAGTGACAATTGGAGCCAAGATTCCAAGTAGTTCTTCACGAGTTAGCGGAATAGGTTCATGCGCCCCTCCAGCATAATCAATTACCCCATTTGTCTTGCGCAATTCTGTAACTGCATCTTTGTTGTAGGTATCCATGCGCACTAGTAAATAACCTGGTATTCTTGAGCGGACTATTTTCTTTTTTGCTCCATCTTTAATTTGCACAACAGTCTCTTCAGGAATAATTATCTCAAAAATGGAGTCTCCTAAATTAAGGTTTGCGACTCGATCTTCAATATTGGAGCGTACACTTCTCTCGCGCTTAGAATATGTTCTAATAAGTACCCACTCACCATTTCCTTCAACCAAGTCTAATGCTTGCTCAAGTTTTTCTAGTGCTTTATTTTCTGCTGTTTTTTTGCCTGTCATCGTCATTATATCCTTTACCTAAACCAACTACTTCGCAAATAGAGCCATAATAGCTTTACCAATTCCAAAATCAACTACTGTAATGAAGACCATAATTACTAAAACAAAGGCTAAAACAACAACTGTGTATTCGACAAGTTCATCCTTTGTGGGCGTTACAACTTTTTTAAGTTCACTTATAATCTGGCGTATAAATAATACTATACTTTTTACAGGACCATTTTTTTTCTTATCATCTCCGTTTAAGTTTTCGCTCTTAATGTTCTTATCTTTTGCGTCAACAACCGAACTATCGACAACACTATCATTATCGCTAGTTTTACTCGCATCTTTATTAAATTCTTTGCCCATACTACCCTCTCTACACAACTACCATAAATGCCTCTGCATTCATTTCGTAATTACTACACACTACACCTATAACTTCTACAATATCCATTGTGCATATGTTCAAAGCAGGGGTACTGGGAATCGAACCCAGGCCGACGGTTTTGGAGACCGTAATGATACCATTTCACCATACCCCTTCAATTAAACTATACAACGAATATACACTTACTGGTTGTTTTGACCATTTGGTGGAATAATCTACAGTATATCACAAATTTTTATAAATGTCAAGGAACTTGCTAAAAGTACTATATAACTAGGGAAGAACGCGAAAGAGTACGAAGAAAATATGCAGTTATAGGGTAAAATGCGAACTTATACACCACTGTATATAACTATTTTCAAGAAAATCGGCACACTAGACATGTTAACCTTCTAAAATTCCAAAAACCAGACCAAAGGTATTAAAACTGACAAATCGTTAGCGGATCCACCCTCCCAAAACAGCAGCAAATATGGTATAATATGTGTATGTCAAGTGTTTTTCTGCGGGTTGCAGTATTGGGGGCCCCCATGCATCTGGGGGAGTTGTTTGACTATCTGCCTCCGAAACAGTTTGATCAGAATTTGGATATGCCTTATAATGGTATAACACAGGTAGAAAATAGTATTGAAAATACGAACGATGTGGTAAGTTTAAGCCATCTATACGGTCATATAGTTGAAGTTAAATTTGGAAACAGGAATATGCGTGGTGTAGTAATTGAAGTTGTGGATAAAACAGATTTTGTAGGTAAACTTAAGCATGTTGAAAAAATTGTGTCTAAATATCCAGTAATAACACAAAAAATGCAAAAATACTATGAGGAAATTGCCAGATACTATGGGACTAGACTTGCAAATATACTGGAAATAGCTATACCGAACTGGAATAAGCTTGGCGAGAATGACTACGAGATGCATTTAACTAGAAAAAGTGAGGATCTGGTAGTTTGTACACATGATGAATTGCATGATGATAGCAGCCTCAAGACTCCAATTTCCAACGAGAAGTTATTTGAGAACTACTCCAACTACGGTATTTGCGAGCGTTTTGCACTGTGTATAGCACCTGTTATGATATATGATGAAAATAATCCTGATGCAAATACACCTGCATGGATTTATATGATGGCAAATATGATGGCGAATATGCATCTTGATGGTAAATCTGTATTGCTAGTTGTTCCAACTGAACAGGACCTAGATTTATTAACTTTAGAATTTTCAAAGTTTGTTAATAAAATGCACTTTGTATCGCTAAGTAGTGCAAATAGTGCAAGAAATCGTTATTTGAACTATTTGCGTATTCTGAATCATGAAGTTCGCATCGTGCTTGGAACGCGTTTAGCATCACTTGCTCCATTGGAAACGGTGGATGTTTGTATAATTTTGCATGATTTGAATAGTCTGCACAAGGATATGCGTGCACCATATATACATTCGCGCGAAGTATTACTAAATAGGCGGTCTAAAGGGCTGATTATTGCTTCTTATACGCGCTCTCCAACAGCTCAGAGGCTTGTTGAAATTGGGTATTTACAAGATGTTTTTCCGACTAGGCAATACTTGCGGAAGATAATGGCGCATATTGAGGTAGTACAAAAGGATTTGGGCGCTAGAATTCCACAAAGAGCTAGTTATACTATTCGTTGTGCACTTGAATTAGGTCCTGTGTTGATTTTGTCTCCAATTACAGGTTATGTCCAACTAATCGCATGCAACAACTGTGCTCAAATTGCAAGATGTGATGATTGTTCTGGTTCATTACGCTCAGTAGAAGATCAGAAGTATCTAATTTGTTCTAAATGCTCAAAGATTTTTAATAACTGGACTTGCTTAAACTGCCACAAAAACAAGTTGCGGTTTTTAAGAATTGGAAACAGTAGACTAGTAGAAGAAGTTGGGAAGTTATTTCCTGGTGTTGTGGTTCGTAACTCATCAAGTAAAGCACATGGTGGGATTATACGGAATGTTGATAATGCTCCGCAGATTATTATTTCTACTCCTGGTGCAGAGCCAATTCCTGCGCGCGGATATTCTGCAGTTGTAATTTTAGATGCAAATTATTGGGTTGATTTAACATCACTAGACGGAATTGAAGATACTTTGTTGCTCTGGTTTTATGCGATTTCATTGGTTGCGCCTACTACTGATAGTAGAAGTTCTGAAAATGGTTCTAAATCAAAAGTTGTAGTTATAGGTTCAATACCAAGCCAATTACAGAATGCTGTTATTCGTTTAGACCCTAGGTTAGTTATGAGTAGAGAACTGAAAATGCGCAGAATCAATGAACTACCTCCGTTTGCGCGATGTGCAGTTGTAGTTGGACAAAGTTCTGCGCTTGAGCAGTTGGTTAAACATGTTGATATAAACGCTATTGATGGACAACTACTTGGACCTTTTAAACTTGAGGAAACCAGTTACTACAGAAGTCTTGAAGAATGGTCTAAAAAGATTCAAAATAGTGATGCGAATCCACCGCAGTGTTTAATAATAAAAGTTGATGTTTCAAATGGTCGCAAACTGGCTGCAAGTATATTGTCTGCATATATAAAAGTGTACACTATGTCACGATTACATTCTGGTTTTAGGCTACGCATTGGCGATATAAAAATTTTGATGGATCCGAAAGAGTTATTATAAGGAGGAATATGAGTATAGAAGCAGTTATTTTTGATTTTGGGAATGTATTTACGGTGTGGAATCCTGGAAATGCATTATCTAAGCGGTATACAGAGGCTGAAATTGAGCGGTTTTTTGAGGATACAAATTGGGATGAGTTGATTAAAAAATGGGATGCAGGAGCACTACATTTTCAAATACATGCAGAAATTCAGGAAGTTGACAAAAAATTAGGCACTGATTACGCTAGTATATATGAGTATTATACTATTCGCTTTAATGAAACTATTAGCCAATTAGTTGCTGGTATGGAGGAAATTGTAAGAGATTTACAAGCAAATGGAATTAAAACTCTAGGACTAACCAATTGGGCAGCTGAAGATATCTTCGTCGCAAAAGAAGTTGTTCAGGCAATTTCGCTAATGCAAGGAATTGTAGTTTCAGGCATTGAAAAAACTACCAAACCAGACCCAAAAATCTACGAGATTCTACTTGAGAGGTATAAGTTAAGTGCAGATAAGTGCATATTTATTGATGATAAAATAGAGAATATTCAAGCAGCACAGAAGTTGGGTATTATAGGTTTTCACTTTCCTGATGTTAATAGAAGTGATGAATTCCGCAAGTTTTTGGAAGATAGAGGTGTGTTGTAGATGATATATGAACTTGATGATATTTATAAGAAGTACAAGCAGGCGCGAACTTTACCATATTCGCTAAAAGTTCTACTGGAAAATTTAATCAGAAACTGCGATGAGAAAAATGTTACTCATGAGCAAATAGAAGCACTTGCAACTTGGAATGAGAGTGCTGAGCCATATACTGAAATTCAATTTACACCAGCAAGAATAATTATGCAGGATTTTACAGGAGTACCATGCGCTGTAGATTTAGCAACTATGCGTGAAACTATACAAAGACTGGGTGGCGATGCTGATGCAATAAATCCTCGTAAGATGACTTCACTAGTAATTGATCATTCAGTTCAGATTGACAAATGCGGATCTGAAGATGCACTAGAATATAACATGAAGAAAGAATTTGAACGCAATCGTGAAAGATACGAGTTCTTGAAATGGGGAAGTTTTGCATTTGACAACTTCAATGTTATTCCACCTGGTGTTGGTATTATTCATCAAGTAAATATAGAGCATCTAGCAAAGGTCGTGTGCAATGAAAATGAAGTTGCGTTCTTTGACAGTTGCATTGGCACGGATTCTCATACTACGATGGTTAATGGACTTGGTGTTTTAGGTTGGGGAGTTGGTGGAATTGAAGCAGAAGCTGGTATGCTTGGGCAGTCAATTTCTATGCTAATTCCGCAGGTTATTGGGGTTTATATTGTTGGTGAACTTCAAAACGGTATTACTGCAACCGATGTAGTTTTAACTATAACTCAAATGCTTAGGCAATACGGTGTAGTTGGTAAAATTGTAGAGTTTTATGGTCCTGGAGTTAAAAACATGTCCGCATCGCTTAGAACTACAATTTCCAATATGTGCCCAGAGTTTGGTGCAACTGCAGCGCTATTTGCAATAGATGAAAGAACAATTGAATATTTAAAACTAACTGGCAGAACATCTGCAGAAGTTAAATTAGTTCAAGAATATGCTCAAAAACAAGGTGTATTTTCAATTCCAGAGGATACGCGTTATACAGATGTGTTAAAATTCAACTTGAACCAAGTGGGTGCATCAATTTCTGGGCCTAAGCGTCCTCAAGACAGAATTGATTTGAGAACTGTGAAGCAAGAGGTCCAAAAGACACTAGATGAAAATGAACATGGAGAAAATACAGCGTTTTTGAAAAATGCAGATGTTGTTATTGCTTCAATTACTAGTTGTACTAATACTTCAAATCCTGAAGTTGTCATTGCTGCTGGATTATTGGCGAAGAATGCAGTTGAAAATGGTCTAACTATTTCTGAACATGTTCGTACATCTCTAGCACCTGGTTCAAGAGTTGTTGCTGGTTATTTGCAGAAATCTGGATTGCAGAAGTATTTAGATGAGCTTGGTTTTAATATTGTCGGATTTGGCTGTGCAACTTGTATTGGCAATTCTGGACCAAATGCACCTGAAATTAGTCAGGAAGTTGCTGATAATGATTTGATGGTTGCAGCAGTACTTTGTGGAAATCGGAACTTTGAGGGACGCATAAATCCTGATGTTAAGCTAAATTATTTGGCATCAGCACCGTTAGTCATAGCATATGCACTTGCTGGAACTATGTTGATTGACTTTGATAATACTGCGCTTGGAGTAAACAAGAATACACAGAAACCAGTATTTTTGCGTGATATACTACCAAGTAGTGAGGATATTCTAAAATTATCAGACCAGTATATTACGCCTGAATTGTATAAGGACGAGTATGCGAAAGCACTTTCTGGTGATAAGTTGTGGCAGGATATTAGGTCTAGTAAATCATCAACTTTTGATTGGAATCCAGATTCAACATATATTAAAAAGCCTCCATACTTTGATAATATGAAGTTAGAGTTAATGCCTGTGCAGAATATAACTGGTGCTAGAACGCTTGCATTTTTCGGAGATTCTATTACAACTGATCATATTTCGCCTGCTGGTTCAATTCCTGCTGATAGTCCTGCTAGTAGTTATTTACAAGCGCACGGGGTGAGCATTAAGGACTTCAACTCGTATGGCTCTAGGCGAGGTAATCACGAAGTTATGATGCGCGGAACATTTGCAAACACTAGGTTAAACAATATGCTTATAAAAGCGATGACAAATGATGAACAACTTGGTGGATATACATTCAACTTCCTAAAGAATGAGGTGGATTGGATTTATAACGCAGCAACTGGATATAAAGCTGCTGAAATTCCGCTGGTTGTGCTTGCAGGAAAAGAATATGGAACTGGTTCAAGCCGTGATTGGGCAGCAAAAGGAACTGCATTACTTGGTGTGAAGGCAGTATTAGCACAGAGTTTTGAGCGCATTCACAGATCAAATCTTATCGGTGTTGGTATACTTCCATTGCAATTTCATGATGGAGATAGTGCTCAGAGTCTGGGGCTTGTAGGTGACGAAACATTTGATATTTACGGTATTGAAGATTTGAATGATGGCAAATTAATTCAAGATGTTTCAATTTGTGCGCATAAATCTAAAGCTAGTGGAACTCAAGATGTTGTATTTAGGGCAAAACTTCGTATTGATACACCCACAGAGTTAGCATATTATCTGCATGGAGGAATTTTACAGTTTGTTCTAAGAAATAATGCATTAAAGTAGACTTGATTAAAAAAAAGGTAGAAATTTATATATAAAACTTGGGCATAACATGCATAAAATCAAAAGTTTAATGTTGACTTAATGTTTCCTAAATGAACACTATGTTATACTATTATTAAAGACAATTTTATTTAAATTAAGGAGTTCATTATGGATGCTGAAAATAATAGCCAAAACGAGCAGATGGAATATAAGTTTATGGGGCTTTGCTTAAACACAAATTTACGCAAAGTGTTCGTTAATAATACACCTGTTAAGTTAACTTTTATAGATTATAACATTTTACTGTATCTTATGCAGAATGCGAATAAGTGTGTGTCAAGAGATGAGATTTTCAAAAGTATTTGGGGATATTCATTTAACTACAGAACACAAAGTGATGAAAGCTTATTGAATACGCATATAAGTGTAATTAGGAACAAGCTTGCCAAAGTGGATAAAAAAGCTAGTAAATACATAATAACAGAAAAGTGTTTTGGATATAGATTGGGAGAGGATTTTTTTTCTGACGAGAAAGAGTAAGTAGTTGTAAAAAATTATACTATTCTAACCAAAGTCTTGTAGCAATTTCAAAAAAGAGTTTGTGATATGTGCTATAATGTAGATATGGGGCTTTTGGACAAATTTGAGAAAGGCGTAGAAGGAGCGATAAGCTCAGTGTTTGCAAAACTGGGGTCGCGAGAGCTTAAGCCTGTGGATTTACTGGTCGCATTGCGCCAAGAGTTGGATGATAAGACAATTACTGTTAGCAATAACCGAAAGGTGGCTCCAAATAGTTTCTGTATTAAACTTTCTACAGAAGACTTTGACAAGATTGAGTCTTGGGGATCTAGTGATTTTGCTAGTGAATTAGCAAATGGGGTTCTTGAGCATGGCAGCTCAGAGTGTTATGCTTTTATAGGTTCAATAAGCGTTGTATTTGAGGAGTCTACTGAAAATGAGACTGGTAGTTATCAGATAATATCTAAAGCGGCGAAGCAGGAAACTGGAGTGGAAAGTATATCGGATGATTGGGCTAGTAGAGTTTCAAAGGAGCAGGTCGTAGCATTTTCAAATTTACTAACACTCCAAGAACCTCCAATAGAAGGTGATCCAAATTCTGATTATCCTCTACTTGAAATAGGTGGTTTGTATTATCTACTTTCGGCGGATGCAGTTGTTATTGGGCGTGGCTCAGATTGTGATATAATTTTGGAAGATTCTGGTGTTTCAAGACATCACCTCAAAATTACAGTAACTGCAGACTCAGTTTTTGCCGAAGATATAGGTTCCACAAATGGTGTTTTTGTTGAGGGGCATTCAACAAGTTCTGCAACTTTGGTAAATGGTAATACAATTGTTATTGGTCATACTTATTTGGTGTACTGGGATTCAAAGCAAGGGGGGCGTAATAACTGACACTGCAATTTCAATTCTTAGATGTTCATATTTATTGCTGCTATGGGTTTTTGTAATTGGTAGCATTTCTCTTATGCGCAAGGATATTTTTGTAGGCTCAAAAAGCAGAACGAAGAAGAAACTGGAAGAAGAGCCCAAGAATGAAAAAAATAGCGGTAGTATTGCCAAAAGGCATTTACTTCGGGTGTTGAGTGGAATTGCACAAGGTGATGTTTTTGACTTAGAGAGTCCGACAAATAGTTTTGAGATGATAATAGGGCGCTCAAATGAGGCAACAGTTGAAATTCAGGATTCGTCTGTTTCTTTGAAGCATGCACGTATATTTTCACTAGATGGAGTATACTATATTGAAGATTTAAAGTCCACAAATGGAACAATTGTTGATGGACATAAAATAAGTGGTGTTACAAGATTGAGCTCGTTGTCAAAAATTCAAATTGGCAAAAATGTACTGGAGTTAGAAATTTAATGGTTGGTAATTCAAGACTAGTATTTAATTATGGTGCGGTTAGTATAACTGGAAATGTTCGTACTTCTAATCAAGATTCTGCGTATGTGGGACCAAACTTGTTGGTGGTTGCTGATGGTATGGGCGGACATGCTGGAGGAGATATTGCGTCAACAATTACCGTTACTACACTTTCACCGCTAGATACACTTGCATCTCCTCGTGGTATTTTGCGCGCTAGGATGGATATTAAGCAGGCAACGAACGCATTGGAGAGTGCGATTGAGCAGGTTTATAATGAGATTGTTGTTGCGGTTCAGAAAAACCTCGAACTTTCTGGTATGGGGACAACTATTACCGCGATTTTACGCGCAGATGATTCATTTGTTACTGCACATCTTGGTGATTCGCGCGCATACTTATTACATGAAGAAGAACTTACGCAGCTCACGACAGACCACACATTTGTACAGCACCTTGTAGATTCTGGTAAAATAACAAAAGAGGAAGCGCGCGTTCATCCACGCAAAAATGTTGTTATGCGTGTGCTTGGGGATTTTGATCTTGACTATATGCCTGATTTATCCTTCCGTCTGATTCAAAAAGGGGATCGCTATTTACTTTCATCAGATGGTGTCTCAGGTGTTTTAGATGACATTGAAATACGGGATGTTTTGCTTAGAATTGAGGACCCTGAAAAAGCTGCTCGTAAACTGGTTGATTTGGCAATTGAGAGCGGTTCGACCGACAACTGTACAGCAATTGTTGCAGATGTTGTTGACAATAGAACTAGAAGTAAGAATTATTCGCAAACTCCAAATTTTCTAGGTGCTGCACACGATTCTATTCAGGAATATCTTGAGTCGGTAATTGATAATGAGTCGTCACAAGTTATTGAAGTAAACGAAGAAGAAGAAAATGAAAATGAAGAAAATGAAGGCAAAATTCCTAGAATTCGCAATATCTTCCACAGATTAACAAGGCGAGGAGTTGTCGTTGAAGATTAATAAATTGCTACTAATTTGTTTGAGTTTAGTAATTCCACTTATCGCATTTATAAACATTAAGTTGCGATTTAACAGCCCTATAGATGGCATTTTTTGGACAATTGTGCTAATTCTTGCTGTGCTAATTCTTGCCATATATATACTGATTAACATACGTTTTCCGTCTTCTGATCCATTACTTTTTCCAATAGTTGTTGTATTGAACGGTATTGGTCTTGCACAGATTTATAGAATTGATTTTGCACATCAAAGAGCATTTGGTGATGAATATTCATTTGCGGTTCGCACGCAACTTATGTGGTCAGTTGTTGGATTGATTATTTTACTTGCAATTCTGATTATTTTTAAGGACTATAGAACTATACGACGTTTTACGTGGACCTCAATGTTTGTTGGGCTTGTTTTAGTCATTTTACCTCTTTTTCCATCAGTTGGTGCAGAAATTAACGGAGCAAAGGTCTGGGTTAGTTTAGGACCACTAGGAACTTTTCAGCCAGCAGAATTTGCGAAGATTTTTTTGGCGGTGTTTTTTGCTGGTTATTTAACTGTAAATCAAGAGCGGTTGAAGTCTGCAGGTAGTCGTATTATGGGAATTCAACTTCCACGTATTCAGGATTTTGGTCCAATTCTAATGGTGTGGATTTTATCTTTGGCTGTGCTAGTTTTACAGCATGATTTGGGAACTTCGTTGCTCTTTTTCGGCATGTTTATAGGTGCTTTATATATTTCCACTGGTAAAACATCATGGGTTCTTATTGGAGTTGGTATGTTTGGAGTTGGTTCATTTTTGGCCTTCAAGTTATTTGCGCATGTTGCTGCAAGAGTTGATATATGGATAAATCCGTTTAGCGAAGCGATATACAACAGGTCATTCGGCGGCTCAGGACAACTTGTGCAAGGATTTTTTGCACTAGCTAGTGGTGGATTATTCGGAACTGGACTAGGAAATGGTTATCCTCGTTTAACACCATTTTCAAATTCAGACTTCATCTATACCTCACTTGGTGAAGAACTTGGAATTACTGGACTTTTTGCAATCCTTTTTCTGTATCTGCTATTTGTGCAACGAGGAATTAGCATGTCCTTAAAAGCGCACAGCCATTTTGAGAAATTGTTAGCAAGTTGTATCTCATTTGGTGTTGCACTACAGGTATTTGTTGTAGTTGGTGGAATTACTAAAATAATACCTCTAACTGGATTAACTTTGCCATTTATTGCTCGTGGTGGTTCATCTTTAATCGCCAACTGGGCTATATGCGCACTGCTTATTCTAATTTCTTCTGATGTGTATCGCGTTGATGAAATTAAGGAATTTACAGTTTCAAATAAACAACTTTCTCCTTTATTGCAAGGAAGTGGTCTATGAATAAACAAATTCGTGTAGTTTGGGTTGTTATTTTGGTGTTGATTACTTCACTAATGGTTTCAACTACTGTTATTGGATTTCTAAATGCCAAAGAATTACTTGAAAGTCCATACAATTCTGCGCGCAACTTATATAAAATGTCAAGTAGTCCTCGTGGGGCAATTCTAGTTCATGATAAAAATGAGGACAAAAAGATTGCATATTCTGAAAATTCAGGAGATTCTTTTGGATTACAACGCGTATTTCCAGATTCAAGAGTTTATTCGCCAGTTACTGGATTCTTTTCAATTTCTTCTTGGGTTGATCGAGGCATTGAAGTTGCTATGAACTACGAACTAACTGGAGAGATTAGTCAACTTTCAATACAGAAGTTCACAAGTTTTCTCACGAATAAACCTAATCCTGGTGCAGATGTTATGTTGACAATTAATCCAGAACTGCAAAAAGCATCTTATGAAGCACTTGAGTCATTAGGCGGCAAAAAAGGTGCAGTTGTTGCAATTGAACCAAAAACTGGAAGAATACTAGCACTTGCAAGTTATCCAACTTATGATTCAAATGACCTTGCAGTTCATGATACAGATGCGGCAAATGAAGCGTATCAAAAAACTTCTACTGATATTTCAAAACCTATGTTAAATAGGGCAACTAGCGAAATTTATCCACCTGGTTCAACATTTAAATTAATTACTACTGCTGCAGCGCTTGAATCTGGTGAGTATGAACCAGATACAATTGTTGACTCACCTAGGACATATCAATTACCAGGTACGGATGTTGCACTCCCAAACTCAGATGGTGCAAGTTGTAGATCGGACGGAAGAGAATCTCTTAAGCGTGCATTAGAAGTCTCGTGTAATACCGCGTTTGCAATTATTGGCAATAAATTGGGCAGTAGTACTATGAGTAGATATGCTAAAGCTTTTGGGGTTGGAGATAAGTTTAATATTGCTGGTGATAATTTTGCTGTAGCAACTTCCAAATTTCCAGATAATGCAACACCAGATCGTCTGGCTTTGGCTTCAATTGGACAAGGAGATGTTTCATTTACTCCATTTCAAGACTGTATAATATCTGCAGCAATTGCGAATAAAGGAATTTTAGTTCGCCCTAGACTTGTTGATTATGTTCGTTATGATTCCAAGATTTTGAAAAATTACAGTTCAGATGTTTATGGACAACCAATTAGGGCAGAAACTGCAGACAAATTGTCTCAGATGATGTATGGTAATGTTGTCAATGGAGTAGCTAGTGGAGCACGAATCTCTGGTGTTAAAGTTGCTGGTAAGACAGGGACTGCAGAAAATGATCCAAAACTGCCTCCTCATGCATGGTTTACGGGGTTTGCACCACTTGAAGATCCCAAAATAGCCATTTCTGTGTTTATTGAGAACGGTGAATCTGGGGGAGCAAATGCAGCAGTTTTAGCATCTAAAATAATGGGAACATATTTAGAGGAGGGCAACTAATATGAAGTTGACTCCGAACATAGTTATTAACAATCGATACACTTTGACTAAACAGATCGCAATTGGCGGAATGGGGGAGATGTGGATTGCTAAGGATAGTATATTAGGACGCACAGTTGCCGTAAAAGCAATGCGCGAGGAGCATGCTGGAAATGAAGATTTTTTACAACGGCTTCGGATTGAAGCGCGGAATAATGCAGTTCTAACTCATCCGAACATAGTTGCACTTCATGATTACTACGAGCAGAACCGAATTGGCTTTATAATTATGGAATATGTAGAAGGGCAGACACTTGCTAAGATGTTGCACAAGACTCCGATTATGCCGCTTGAGCAGTTATTGCCTATACTTTCTCAAATTGCTAGGGCGCTAAAATTCGCACATACAAAAGGGATTATTCATAGAGACATCAAGCCAGCGAACATATTGGTAAAACATGATGGATTTGTTAAAGTTGTTGATTTTGGTGTATCAAGAGCGCAAAATCAGATGAATATGACAGCAGCAGGAATGATTGTGGGGACTGCACAATATCTGTCACCAGAGCAGGCAATCGGTGATGATGCGACACCTCAGTCTGACATATATGCACTAGGTATTATGGCATACGAAGCAAGTCAAGGCAGAAGACCGTTTGGTGGAAAAAATGCTGTTGATATTGCTATGGCACAAGTTAATGCATCTGTACCTTTAATGACGGAAAATAAAAATCCTGCATTTGAGAAATTGGTAATAAATCTACTTGAAAAAAACATTAAAAACCGTGCAGTTGATGCAGGAAAAGTTGCAGATCAATTTGATGAAATTTTGAAGTCGCTGAAAGTTCGGTCGCAAGTTCAAAAAAATTCTAGAGTTTTACGTCAACTACGAACTACTGGATTACCAACATCTTCTAGTACACAAAAACAACCAGCACATTCATCATCTCATAAGGCGCGTGCGTATTCACAACATTTGCATCTTCAGAAACCTGAAAAATCAGCCAATGCAGATACTGCTAGATCTCAGCATGCACATGTTACTCAGCGTAAAACTGATTCTACTCCACGCAAGGGGCAACCTACACGTTTAGTTTCACCAGTACCACAAAATAATGGGCATAAAAAGCCTGTAAATAAGCGCAAACATAAAAATAAGTTGAAATTTTTTGATGCGAATATGTGGTTTCTTATTGTCATTATATGTATAATTATAGTACTTCTTATTTTTATTGGTTTTTCAATTGGTAATGACTTATAGCTATTGAATGTTTTATTAGTTGCTTAACGGCTCCAATAGTTTTTCATGTAGAATATTAAGTTGTTGTGCACTATATTCCATGTTCTTATCCTCTGCAATATATGCAAAAGTTGCATGGATATTTTTCGGTGCAATTTCTGGGTGCAATTTCAACCATGCTTCACGGTATATTGCAAGTTGAATCGCTTTATCATTTATTTTGCTCTTATGAGGAAGTTTTCCTGTTTTCCAATCAACAATTTCGTATTCGCCATTATGCTCAAAGACCGCATCAATACGAGCAGTTATAATATGCGAACCACTTGAATAATTAATTTCCTGTTCGGTTATGTGTGGAGTCATTAGCGCCCATTTAGTTTTCAAAAACTTCTCTATTAAAATCCTAAATGTTTCATTTTTTTTCAGTTTTTCAATAGTGCACTCGTAATTACCACCTCTAAGAGCTTCGTAGTATTTTGATTTATAATATGAGTCAATCCATTCATGAAATTTTGTGCCGAGATCGCTTTGTGCCGTTGGTTCACTGGGCATTTGGCATATTAAGTTCTCCAAGAATTTTTCTTTATTCTCAATTAGTTGAACTACTTTTGATGTTGATAAATTAACAGGCAGTTTTAGTTGTTCTTTCCAGTTTTTCTGTTCATTTTTATGAAATTCATACTCATCTAACAACAACTTCATTTGCTGGTGAATTTGATTGTCCGCAGAATATTCCAAAATTTCAGATGCTTTTTCAACTGCTCTTGCACTTTTAATAATAGCTTCTTGTAGACTCGAAACTTTGTAGTTTGGCCATTTTACAGATTTGCGTATTGCAGCTTGTGTTGGGAACTGATAGTCCTCATTCTTGTGGTATTCCTTAACTAGTTTATGAAATGCGGTACATGTTGGTGCATGCCCACTTTTACTAGTAGCATTTGCTGCATCCAGAAAAAAAGGTGTTGGCATTGTAATCTGCTTTACCCCGCGCACAAAAAGACTTGCAGTAATGAGCAGATGTGATTTAGCGCGTGTATATGCAACATATGCAAGTCTTCGTCGCTCAACTAAGTGCTTTATACCAACAGTTTCCTCAAATTTACCAATTGCAGCGTCATATTTATAGCGGTTTGTAATTTCTGCTAGCTCTAAGGCATTTGATTTTGCTAGTACTTTATTATCAAGTGTTAGCGAGTCTGGTAATGCATTTTTTGAGTCCAGCCATCCTGACTCATTTTTTGGAATATACGTTCCATCTGGCGTGAACTGATTTTTTGGATCACGAGTATCATACAAAAACTGTTTTGTAGTATTTGACACTGAACATACAATATCCCATTCAAGTCCTTTTGCACCATGAATAGTTATAATTTGAACTGCGCCTCTACTAATTGGTCGAATTGGCGTATCTAGCCCATTATCTTGTTCTTTTGACAATTGAATCCAGTCCAAAAAGTTGCTTACCGACTCTTCTGTTGTATTTTTACTATATTCGGATGTCAAGAATCTAAACGAGTTCAAGTTAATACTTGCGGTATAAGTACTACTTTCAGAGTTTTGTCCATGACCATTTTCGTCTTCAATTAGTTGATTTATTATCTTTAGTTCGTTCTCAATTTCAAGAATTTCTACCGCTTTCTCAATAATCTCAGGTACTGGATTTGCAAGATATTGTTTCATCTTCACAATCATAGTTGCCAAATTCTGTATTCTAGAAAATGTTTCTTGATTTTTTATAGACTTTTTTATTTTATAAGCAAATGCATTATCGGTTAGCGAATCCACTACCACATCAACAAGAGTTCGCGCTTTTTGCGAATCTGAATGCGTGACAAACTTACCAAGTGTGTTTATATCCTTAGGTCCTAAATTTATTCTTGGAGAAACTAGCAAGCGCATTAAATAAGATGACTCCTCAGGATCCGAAGCAGCAGATATAAGCGCAATTACGTCTGTAATTTCAGGAAGTTCAAGCAAACCTCCAATTCCAATAACCTCAACAGGTACATTTCTTCTATCAAGTTCATTTTTGAAGACCAAGAAATCTGAGCGAGTTGGACACAGTATTGCGGCAGTTCTTTTTTCACCAGTATTTTTTTCTTGCGCATTATATTTCGTCCAATTTTCTTCTATAAAATCTGCAACAACTTGTGCTTCAACATCTTTATCTGTCACAACTTCAGGAATTTTTAACATGGTTTTCTCTGCGCTATTTCCTGTTAATTCATTAAATAGTTCAAGTTGTTCATTAGACTGGAATTTAACAGTTGTTGGAATATCAGATAAGCAGAGTTTGGTTTTTACAATTCCATTATTTATATTTTTACCAGCATTTAATTTGTCTACGCTTTTATCAAGCTGCTTTGATATTGAATTTGCAACTTTAAGTACTGATTCACTATTTCTCCATGATGTCGTAAGTTCATATTTCTTGGCAGGGCTATTATCTCTTGATTTAAAATGATTTGGGAACTCTAAAATGTTTGCCGAACTCGCTCCACGCCATTCATAAATTGCTTGATTTGGATCTCCAACTGACATTATTGATTGAGTGTTCTTGAAGGTATTTTGTAGCATAACAACTTGAGCTGATGATGTATCTTGATATTCATCTAAAATTACAGCCCTATATTGCTCATTGATGCTTTTTACTGCATCAATATTTTCGCTAGTGATTTTAATTGCAAGCTGAATTTGGTCTGAAAAATCTATTGCATTGTGGATTTCTTTTTGTATTACAAATTCTTTAATTACTTTTAGTATGTTTTTTCTATATTGAATAGATGTAGCAATAGATTTATCATTAGTTTTTGCATGATCTACTGGATTTTCAGTTTGTAGTTTTTTATAATTTGAACTTGCTCTAGTACCAAAATTTCTTGTCGTAAATATGTCGTAAATATTGGATAATAATTCATCGACTGTATCAATATTGCACAAGTTATTTACAATATTATCATTAAAAACTAACATATTTTTTATTACTGAGTTTAATTTTATGCTTTCATTTTTATACAAATTACCTAGTGCATCTATAAAGTTGTCGTCAATATCAATTGTTGATAATACTGCATTTTTTGCCAAGTTGTATCTGTCAGCATTACTTAATACATGAGCAGCAGTATCAATTCCATAATATATTCCATAATCGTTAGTAATATTTGCAGCAAATGAATTATATGTCAATATAGTTGGATACAAAACTTGTGAAAAATTACTTGTGCCTCCGAATCCATATATAGATTTTTCTTTTTCTGCTCCAACAATCATGTTGAATTTTTTTAACCGCGATTTTATTCTTGCATTTAACTCGCCCCTTGCTTTTCTTGTGAATGTTAAACCAAGTATTTGATCTGGGGTGAAGAAATTATTTGCAATAAGGAATATAATTCTATTAGCCATAGTCTCAGTTTTACCTGCACCAGCACCTGCAATGACAAGAGATGGTTCATCGGCAGGTGCCTCAATAATCCTGCGCTGCTGCGGAGTTGGTGCGGAAATTCCAAGTACTTCTGCTATATCACTTGCACTATACATTAGCTTCACCTTCATTTTTGACCGCACTTTCTAAAACATTGTGCCCTATCATTTTTCCAGCATCAGATTTTATACATGCGTATTTTATGCTGCAGAGATTACAGAAGTTGTCAGATTCTTCATATGTTTCAAATATGTTGCTGTTTAACGCGCTCCAAATCGAATCCAACATTATGTCAATATCAGGAGCTAGTTCGTTGATGCTTCTTTGAATATACTCTCTGCTTTTTAGCGACTTCGTGTTTTTCCCCAAGTAGATCAGTTTTCCTCCTAAAATTTCCTCATCGACTTTCTTCTTTTCTTGATCTATGGTATTTTCATCACTAGATAAATAACTCCCGTATTTTAGAAGCATCTGATAAATTAAAAGTTGTGGATTTTCATTTAGCCCGATATTCCGCTTTTTTTGTGATATATTACTTGTTGTCCAAACATTTTCGCCAGTTTTCCAGTCTATCACCAATAATTCATCTTTATTATTTTTTTCTACACGATCAATGCGACCAAGGAATCGTAAGTATACGTTATTACTGTTCTTTATCAAAAGTTTATATTCAAATTTTGCTTCATTTAATTCTTCATCATTAATCTTGGCAATTGCACTTTCGTTCAGATGTGCATCATAATAATATTCAGTCGCAATTTCCATCATTTTTTTCATCTTATTTATCTTTGTATATTCTTCAAATTTGTTATCAAATTCTGCTTTTAGATTCTTCTCTTCAATCAGAGTATTTAATACTCCAAGAAGCATTTCTAATGTTTTATTTTTGGAGCAGTGTAGTTTATTTACTTTGCTGAGTGTTTCGTGAACGATTGTTCCAATTTTTGCCTCTATTGAAGGTTTATTACAACCACTTTTTTCAAAAAACCATTTTAATGGGCATTTTAAAAGTGTTTCAACAGAAGATGGTGATATTGTAATGCAGTCATTATTTGTAGTATCATTAAATACTGGATCAACATTAGAAATTTCATTTGCATAGTACCAATTTGAAGTCTTTGTGTTTGCAATTTGCATATTAAATAATTTTTTTAAAATCATTGCACTTGAATGTTTACTAAGTCTAGTAACAGAAATATTTTGATTTTTGTATGCGAAATCAATAAGTTCAAGTCGCATTTTATATATAAGTGTTTGTAAATCTAATGCTTCAAATTTTGATGTTGTAAAATTACTTATATCGCTACTCTTATTTGCAAAACATTCCGCATTTTGGAAAAAGGAGGATGGTTCAGAATCTTCAGACAATGTTGAAAAAATATACAGGTTCTGTGATGTTCTAGTTATTGCAACATAGAATGCTCTTAGTTCTGAATTTAAAATTTCTTTTTGACTGTCTATTCTTGACACAGCAGAATTTTTATCTTCAATTGAATTAAAAATGCCTAATTCTATGTCAAAAAGTGAGGTATATTTTAATAATAGGTCATGTGGTTTTAAATTTGGCCAACTATCATTTAATTCTAGTATAAATACATAATCAAAATGCTTACCTTTCGCACTAGCAGGAGTTAATAAATTTACACCGTTTATATGAGAATTTGCATATAAATTATCAGCAGAGAATCTATGTTCGTTGTAATATTGCATAAAGTTATATATATTATTGTCTATTTTATTTTCGTATTCTTTTGCATAGTGGAAAATTTGTATAGCTGTATTGATGGCGTTATACGCATTTGAATCTGATAAATTTATTGCTTGAGCACTTAATATTTTTGCTACATTTGAAGCATTCCAAATATTCCAAAAAACCCTAGAAATAGTATACTCATTCTTAAGTGCATCCATTGTTATTTTAATCAATTTATCAGATGCCATTTTAATTGGTGTTTTTTGATTAAGTGTAACAAAAAAACACTGTTCTACATCTTTGTGATGATTTTTTATAGCATACTCATTGATGTTTTCACCGTCATCCATACTGTTCAATTCATCTTGTGCAGCGTTAATAATGCCTGTAAATGATTTCCATATTGCATGGCTCCTAATTGCTATTTGATGTATTGCAGAATTCGTTGGAATTTTATTTAACTCCAATTTTAGTTTTGCTTCTTGTAGAATAGATGCAGAATGCGCGATTATTGCAAATTTATTATAGTCAACTTTCCCATTTCCTTCCTTAAAAAGATTCAGGATATTTCTGCGTATTTCATAAATTGTATATTGAATTTGCAGATCTAAATTTTCAAATGAGTTGACATATAATGACTTACTAGTATTGGTACTTTTAGCGCTTTTAAACTTGTTCAGGTGTTGCTCTATCGCTTGAGCGGGTGCAAGATTTACAGCATATTCATCGTCCAATATAATTCTTTTTACTTCATGTTCTGCATTTAACGCATTCTGGAAATTCACTATTGATCCACGAAAATTATGTGCAGTTTCATTTGGACAACCGATTAAAACAATACGAGTGCCATTATCCATAAGTGTTTTAATAAGATTTAGTGCAGAGTATGATAATTCTTCTGCATCATCAACTACTAATATATCTAGTGCTAAATCAATTTGGTTTATTTTTAGTATTTCATTTGCATTAAAAATAGTGCGGACGTGATCAATTTTCTTTTTTGCATCCAATAGTTCAATATACTCACTATAAAAGTACTTCACATCTTTCCAAATCTCCACATTATATTTTTCACCTAGTTGATTAAGGTTTTCTGGAGAAATATTTAAATTTTCTGCAGTTTCAATTAGTTCTCTCAGTTCTTGGACAAATCTCTCAGTTCCAGCAATTCTTGGTGTAATTTTATGTAACTGTAATGTACTATTTGCAACTTTTTCAATAACATTATTTATTGCCTGTGTAATTACAGTATATTCTTCAGGTCCTGTTAATAATTCATATTCACAATATTTATCATGTTTCTGATGATACTTTGTGTAATTTGCGTATTCTAAGAAAATTTTAGAGCATAAAGAATGAATTGTGCGTATATCAATAGTTTTTTCAACTAGTTGTACATTATTTTCTACTATTTTACTTAGATACTCCTTTTTTAAATTACTTGCATTTATTCTGCTCGAACATATTGCAGTTACGCGCATATCAACGCCATTAGATTTGCGTAAGTTTTTTGCTTGTAACATGATACTTAGCGCAAGACTTGTTTTACCAGAACATGCCGAACCAAACACTTCATAATTGCATGAACTGCTCAAAATTTCATTTGCTAGACTCTCCAATTTCTTCATACTTATCATTGTACTATATACCTATGACATTTTACAGCAACAAATAGGTGTGGTAAATAAAATCGTCACAACCTAAATCCTACTTTTTGGTTGAACTAGTACACAAAAGTTCCTCAAAACGATTATTTGCATATTCCCAATTTACTATATTCCACCAAGATTTGATATAGTCAGGTCGTTGGTTTTTGTAGTCCAGATAATAAGCATGCTCCCAAACATCAAGTAAAAGCAGTGGTTGCAAATTCAGCGCAAGGTTACTTTGATGATCTAAGAGTTGCAATATCCTGAGTTTGCGCAAGAGTTCATCCCATACCAAAACTGCCCATCCAGAACCCTGTACACCAGCTGCTAGTGAACTGAATTCTCGCTGAAATTCTTCAACGCTTCCATATTGATCAATAAGTGCATCTTTAAGCTGTCCATGTGCAACTTGTCCAGTAGGAGCCATGCATAGCCAAAATTTAGAGTGGTTTACATGTCCAGCAAAGTTGAATGTGAAGTCCTTAGTTATCAAATTCAGACGATTCGGATCGCTATTTTCATCATTATGAACTTCTTCAAGCTTTTCTGTAGCCAAATTTGCACCGTTAACATACGAACTGTGATGTTTATCATGATGTAACTCCATAACAAACCCACTTATGTATGGTTCTAGCGCAGAGTAATCATATGGTAACTCTGGTAATACATATTTTGAATTATAAAGCATTACTTCCATACTATTAGTATAGCACAGATTATTTAAATATGCAACTTTTATTAGTTGAACAACTTATTAACAATATCTACTGAACAGTTTTTTATCTGTGCAAATAGTGGTATAATATAATAGTGGAAATATCTAGTAGTACTAAAGTATCTGAATTTGTTAAGAGCAAAATACATGTGAATGCTCTAAAAAAGCTTGGTGTTGAAACTATTTATGAACTGATCACATACTATCCAAGACGCGTATTAGAGCCTGCAGTGAAAGTAAATAATATTAGCGATATGAAACGATATACTTCTATGAAAAAATGCATATTTGAGGCTACTATTATGTCAAAATCTGCTATTCCAATGAAGTCGAATAAAGGTAGAAGACTCGAATTGGTATTACGAGATGCTGGAAACAGATCTATAAAAGCAGTGTTTTTTGCGAAAAATAATAACTATTTTAGGTGGTTATACTCAAAGTGGGATAATGGAGAGAAGGTAATTGTGATAGGTATACCACAAGTGCGCGATTCTTATCAACTTGTACATCCAGAAATATATACACCTAAATCAACCGCAATGGCAAATGAAATATATGAAAGACATTTAAAACCACAGACGTTATATGCTGCGAGTGCAAAGATTTCTAGTAGCAAAATTTCTGAGATAATAAAAGCAGTTGCGCAAAAACTTGAAGGTCTAAATGCTGTTAAAATAGAAGATCCATGGGCAACTGAAATTAAGTCTGGTCATATTTTTCCTGATGTTTTGCCACTAAAACAAATGAAGTTTCCTTCTCGCTGGAAAGCTCTTAAAGCAATCCACATGCCAAAAGATATCCAAGAATATGAGAATGCACGCGAACAAATAAAACTAGAAGAAGCATATATTTTGCAATGTATACTGATGATGAATAAAGCAGATACTCAAAAACGAAGCAATGCGACCCCATGCGCGTATATTGAAGGTGGTTTATTAGATAAGTTTGATATGCAGATTCCGTTTGAACTTACTGAAAGTCAAAAATCTGTACATGAAATAATCAAGAACGATATGGCGCAGAAAATTCCAATGCAAAGGCTATTACAAGGTGATGTCGGATCTGGTAAAACTCTTGTTGCTTTAAGGTCCATGTTGTTGGCAGTAGATTCTGGAAAACAGGCAGTATTATTGGCTCCAACTGAAGTATTAGCAAGTCAACATTACACCTCAATTCTTACAATTTTAGGAAAACTTGCGCAGATTGGTATCAGGGATCCAAAGGACAAGAAAGTGCGTGTACTGCTACTTACTGGTTCGCAAAAACAGCGCGAAAAAGATAATGTGGTTGCTGATATGAAGTCTGGTGAAGCAGATATTATAATTGGAACACATGCACTTTTATACCATAGAGATGATTTAAGCAATTTGGGATTAGTAGTTGTTGATGAGCAGCATAGATTTGGAGTTGCTCAACGAGATGTTTTACGAAGTGCCTCAAGTGGTGTTGCTCCTCATTTACTTGTAATGACTGCAACTCCTATTCCAAGATCTGTTGCAATGTTGCTATTTTCTGATCTGGAGATTTCTGTACTATATGATATGCCAACAAAGAGGGCAAAAACCGAAACTTTCGTAATCGACAGTTCTAATGCACAGTATATAGACAGGATGTGGGAGCGCACCAGAGAGGAAATTGATGCTGGTAGAAATGTGTTCGTTATTGTTCCTAGAATTGATGATTCAGATTTAGTTAACGAATATGAGGAAGAATCTGACAGTGAATATGCGATTGCGCGAGATATTTTTGAAAAGCTTGTTAATTCTGGACTTACTGAACGCATTACGAAGTCTTCTGCTAGTATAGCAAAAATGCTTGAAAGTCTGAGTAAACAACAGCAGCTTAAAGGAGTTGAGATCGGAGTTCTACACGGACGAATGAATGCACAAGAAAAAGAGAAGGCGATGAATGACTTTATATCTATGCGAACACCTATATTACTTGCAACTACTGTTGTTGAAGTCGGAATAGATGTCCCTAATGCTACAGCTATGATAATTATGGATTCTGACAAATTTGGTATTTCAACACTTCATCAGTTACGAGGAAGAATTGGTAGAGGTGAGCACAAGTCTATATGCTTCTTAATGACTAGTTCCAATTATAATGTATCTGATAATACTACTTTTGGAGTTCAGAGAATCAATGCAGTTGCTAATTGTGCAGATGGATTTGAACTTGCAAAGATAGACCTTAATTTGCGTGGAGAAGGTGATATTCTTGGTGCTTCGCAATCTGGAGCTAGGAGTTCTTTGAAATTACTCAGAGTACTTGTTGATCGGAACATTATTACTAGAGCCTATGAGTTGGCAAAACAAACACATGAAGAAGATCCTCATTATAATAATTCTCCAGGCTTAAAATATGCGATTGGTTTAGAAATTGAGGAGCGGAAAAAGGAGTATCTTGAAAAAACATAATAGTTTTGGCAGAATTTTGGGGCTTGATGTTGGAACTAAGCGTATAGGTGTTGCAATTTCTGATGAGTCACGTATATTGGCAAGCGGACTAGAAACTATATATGTTTTATACTTGGAGCAGGCAATCGACGACATAATCTCAATTATGAACGAATATTATATATCTGATGTGTTCGTTGGACTACCAGTAAATACTGATGGAACTGAAAGTGCATCAGCGGGTTTTATTCGGAACTTCACAGAGCAATTGAGCGCAAAAACTGTAGTTCCTGTACACTATGCAGATGAGAGATTTACAACCACACTTGCACATAGACAATTGCATGAACTTGGTAAACAACCTAGTAGAAATCGAGATGTTGTTGACCAGATGGCAGCATGTAATATTCTTCAGTCAGTTTTAGACAAGTTATAGATAACTGCGAGACCAGCAGAAATTGCCGTTGCAGAACGTAGAACATTTGATGAGATTTTGCATATATCTGCTTGTAGTTTGCGGAAACCAAGTAATTCAACATCTGTAATTCCACCTTCTGGACCAACAATAAGAATTGTGAAATCACTAAGTTTATGAGATAGGTTTGCAATATGTTCAGTTGCTTGTTCATGCAGAACTACTAATCTCATATTGGTAAATGTATCAAGATATGCGAACAACTTTTTACTATTGAATACGCCCAAAATTACTGGAAAATGTGCGCGTCTGGACTGTTTACTGCTCTTTATTATCAGGTTTTGCATTTTTTCAATAGATTTTTGTGATGATTTTTCATCTGTCCATTTTGCAATAGAACGGTTAGCTTGCCAAAAAATAATATTGGTAGCACCAAGCTCGATGGCATTTTCAACTGCCTGAGTCATTCTGTCGCTTTTTAGTAGTGGAATTACTACGGTTATATATTTTTCGCAAACTTCATGTACTACATTTAGAACTTCAAAATCTAGTGGAATAATACTCGTAATACGAGAAGTTACTCGAATACCCTCACCATCAACAATATCAATTATATCATCAATTGAATGGCGTTTAACTTTTACAATATGCAAAACTTCTGCATCAGCTAACTCAATTACAGAACTGGGGATAGATATTCCATCAGAGTAATTAAATGTATCAAGTTTTTGTATATCTATTTTTCCATAATACACCTCATGCACTAAAATATCCTTTTAATCCAGTCCCAAAATCCACCAACTTTTATACTTTCAAGTTCAGGTTTAAACTTGTTGTCCTTTAAGCTGTCTCGTAGTTGTTCAACTAATTTTACTTGCTTAGAGTCTAATTTTGTTGGAATATTAACATCTAAGAAAACTAGTAAATCTCCACGCGTTGAACTTTCTATACTTTTGGGCATTCCATAACCTGGAAGTTTCACAATTGTTCCACTAGATGATCCAAGCTGTATGTCTACTGTTGCCTTTCCATCTAATGTATTCACTTCAACCGAACCACCAAGTATTGCAAGAGTAACTGGTATAGACAATTTGCAGTTTAAATCACTACCAGAAAGCATAAAAACATCATGTTCACGAACGCTAATCTCAAGTATTAGATCCCCATGCTTTCCGCCTTTTCTGCCCGCATTGCCTTCACCATGAAGTCGAACATGACTGCCGTCTGTGCATCCAACTGGAAGTTTAACCTTAATCTTCTTATGCCCTTTAACTGCACCATGTCCTCGACAATCTGCACAAGGATTTTTCAAAATAGAACCTGCACCATGACAATTTGGACAAGTAGCAGTCTGAACAATTTGTCCAAATAGAGAATTAGCAACTTTTCGAACACTACCAGCACCTTGGCATACAGAGCATGATACTTCCTGAATGCCTCCTTTTGCACCAAGTCCTGAGCAAGTTTTACATACTACTAGAAGCGAAAGCTGCAGAGTTTTTTCTGCACCAAAAATGGACTCTTCTAGTGTAATTTTTTCTCGGACTAGCAAATCTTCACCTTTAATGTGAGTTGTGTTTCTTTCTCCTTGATTGCCAAATCCAGAGTTAAATGAAAAACCTCCAAAGATATCACTAAACATGTTTGCAAAATCTGAGCCGAATGGACCTGCACCGCCACCATTTTGTGATAATGGGTCAACTCCAGAGTCATATAATGAGCGCTTCTGTGGATCTGTCAATACTTCATAAGCTGTTGATATTTCTTTAAAAGCTTCTTCGTCATTTGAGTCATTTTCTGTACTATCAGGATGATGTTTACGCGCAAGCCTTCTATATGCTTTTTTTATTTCAAGTTCAGTTGCATTCCTTGATATGCCAAGTATACTGTAATAATCCTTCAAAAGATCTCCTTATCTACTACCTCACACTGTATGCGCATACTAAAAATGCACACAGTAAAACAACTGAGTTGATCAACTAGTATAGAAAACAACTCATTATGATGATTATAGCATATATATGCATATTTGTCAACTAGGGCTGGATTCTAATCAGAAGTGCAACACCTTAAGAAGTAATATTTTAGGCGAGAAGTAGTACTTATCACTCTGCTTATACCTCATGAAGTCTAAAAAAGCCTGTTTTCCCTCTTCAAAATAGTACATGTGTAATATATACACACATAAGCACCTTAAATCAAACCACATGCTTATAAATAGCCTTAATGAAGGTCTAGGTTATAAAACCACCTAGATTTGCTCAAGAAGTGCAACAACCAAAATCAAATCACCAAGTGGAAAAAATGTGAAGAAGATTATGGAAGATATAAGAACACAAGTAAATAAGGACACCAGATGTCAAAACTTGGAAAATACAAACATCTGATGTATATTGTGTGTATGACCAAGTACACGCACCTCAGTATAGCAGAAAGAAGA
>JAIRWY010000051.1 GCA_031268675.1 Candidatus Ancillula glyptotermitis
TTGTAGATTTAGAGTTCATTCAACCTACTTAGATGGATGAAAAATATATCATAGGGCGGACATTCCGTAATGTTAAAACGTCTAATAGGGCGGACATTCCGTAATGTTATTCACAGCACTGGATTCTAATCCAAACTACAACACCCTAAGAGGTAGTATTTTATGCGAGAAGTAGCACTTTATCACTCTGCTTATACCTCATGAATTATACCTCATGAAGTCTAAAAAAGCCTGTTTTTCCTCTTCAACATATACACGTGTATATAACACACATAAGCACCTTAAATCAAACCACGTGCTTATAAATAGCCTTAATGAAGGTCTAGGTTATAAAACCACCTGGATTTGCTCCAGAAGAAGCTTTTGCATGTACATCAACTTGATAAAGAAAGATTTGTATTGAAGAGTGGTTGATGATGGATGGGGGGGGGGCTACTTATAATAAAAAGTCAAGCACTGGATTATAATCAGAAGTACAACGCTTAACTATATGCCTAACTATATGCCTAGATAGTTAAAGTAAATGGCTAAAATAAAAAATGCAATTGATAATACTTGACAATTGAATACAACTTGTGTTATACTGTATACTTGGTGGTAAAACACGAGGTTTGTTCACAGTGAATTTAGGGATTTAGAGTGAGTTTAGTGCTTGGTTCTTTTAGGTTTGTGTGTTTTGTGTGTACCACATAGAGATGAAATTGTTTAACAGGAAGGCTGTGTTTTAGATGGATAGTGTGATGATGATAGTGCTAATCGTAGGATGTGTACTACTCATGGGGGTTAGTTCGCGTAAGAATAAAGCGGCTAAGGAAGAAGTTGACAACTTTCGCAGTACTTTGGTTAAAGGTACTGAAATTATGACTGGTTCTGGTCTTCTCGGTACTATTGTAGAGATTGATAAAGACACAAATTCGGCAATTATTGATTCTGAAGGTGCAAAATCTCGTTGGGTTTTAGATGCGTTGGTTAAACCACGTGTTGCTACTACTCCAAATGTAGCAGATATTGAAAATGAAGATATAGAAGAGCCTGCACAAATAGGTGATGTTGAACAAGAAAAGTTCAAAGAGGTAGAAGAAAAGTAGAAGTAAAGAGGCAAAGAGGAAGCAACAATGGCAGTAAATAATTCAGCTAAAAAAGTACGACCAGTTAGAACTTTGGTTACATTATTCATCGCGGTACTGGCGATCTACGGTTCTGTTGGTGTAGGTGTACTGCACCTTCATTGGGGTGAAGTTACTGCAAAAGCAGGTGAAGTCTGGAACTCGATTACACACAAAAAAGTTGATGAGAAACCTGCAGAATCTCCAAGCGCATCAACTGATCCAAGCGCAAGCGCGAGTGCAAGTCCAAGTAGTGCTGAGACAGCATCGCCATCTCCAAGTACATCATCTTCATCTGAATCACCATCTCCAAGTGCATCTGCCTCTCCAAGTGAAAGTCCTAGTCCTAGTAGTAGTCCTTCTCCAGAGGCAAAAAAAGAAGAACCTAAAAAGTCAGATTCAGTTTCTTTTCTTCCGAAATTTGCACTTGACCTTGCAGGTGGAACGCAGATTATATTAACTCCACAACTAGAAGGTGGTGCAACAGTTGATGATAAAGCACTAGATCAGGCAATTGAGGTTATTCGCCAACGTATTGATGCTTCTGGTGTTGCAGAATCGGAAATTAACAAGCAGGGTTCTAGTAATATTGTGGTTGGAATTCCTGGTGAAACTCCATCCGATGATACAATCAACTTAATTTCTAAAGCTGCTCGTATGCGTTTTCGCCCAGTTCTGTTAATAGGAGGCGCAACTGAGAAGTTCTATAGTGCTGCTCTTGGGCAAAAATCAGCACTTGCAACTCCAGATACCACGAAGTTGGATAAAAATGGTGATGGAAAATATTCTGAAGATGAGATTAAAGCTTTCCAAGAAGAAGCTAATGAAAAGGATAAGACAACTTATGAGAGCCAGTTGGCATCTGATACTGCTAGTGGTACTTCAAAGTTTAGTCAAATTACTGAGGAGGATATTAAAAAGTTTGATGAGTTGGATTGCTCAAAGGAAGAGAATCGCAAAGGTGGTTCTGATGATCCAACTGACAAGCTTTTAATCACATGTTCGCATGACGGATCTGGTAAATATGTTCTCTCACAGACTGCTGTTGAGGGTTCTGGAATTTCACAGGCTAGTTCTGGTCTTGGGACTAATTCAAGCGGTAAATCAACTGGTGAATATAAGGTGTTCCTGAAATTTCATGATGCTGAAGATGGCAAGTTTATAGATATTACGAACCAGATAAAAGTGCTAGATTCACCTCGCAACCAGTTCGCAATTGTACTAGATGGTTTGGTAATTTCGGCTCCTAGTGTTGAAAAGACTACAACTTTTACGCCTGGTAATGGTGTTGAAATTTCAGGTGGAAGTGGTGGAAATTCTCGTGAATGGGCGAATACGCTCGCAAATCAGTTGTCATTTGGTGCACTGCCTATGAGTTTCAAAGTTGATTCAACTGAACGAGTTTCTGCAACTTTAGGTTCTGAGCAACTTGAAAAAGGGTTACTTGCAGGTGTATTTGGTCTTCTGCTAGTTATTCTGTATTCATTATACCAATATCGTGCACTAGGGCTTATTACTGTTGGATCACTTGGGGTTGCATCTATAATTACTTATGGTGTTATACTTCTACTTAGTTGGACAATCGGTTATAGACTTTCTTTGCCAGGTGTTATTGGCTTAATAGTTTCAATTGGTATTACTGCCGACTCATTCATTGTCTACTTTGAGCGTATTAGAGACGAATTGCGAGATGGTAGAAGTTTAGATTTGGCTGTTTCGCGTGGTTGGAAGCGAGCATTACGAACAATTTTGGCATCTGATACAGTCAACATTTTAGCAGCTGTTATTTTATATGTGCTTGCAGTTGGTGGAGTTCGTGGTTTTGCATTTACACTTGGGCTGACAACTTTTATTGATTTGTTTGTTGTCTGTATGTTTACTCATCCAATTGTGATTTTGCTATCTAAGATGCGGTTCTTCCGAGATGGTCATCCTGCGTCTGGGCTTTCTGCATATTCGTTGGGCGCTAAAGATGCTGAGAAATTTAGGAAACTGACTAAAGAGGAAAAAATTGAGATTAACAACGAGCGGAAAGAGCAGAAAAAATCTGCGAAACTTGTAAAGGTGCAGGATAAGAACAGCATTCAGTCTGCTAAAAAGCGTAAAGAAGATGAAAAGAAGAAGTCTAAATTACATCGCAAGGAATTTGAGCTAGAAATGCGTAAGCGTTCTGCACTTTTACGTTCTGGTGCAGATGCTGAAGATGTTGCAAATACGAAGTTGACAATCGCTGAACGAGCGGCACTTGCAGAAGGCAAGGATTTGAAAAAACTTGCTAAGGCATTTCAGGTTGCTCCTGATGTTGATGTTGATAAAACACAAGATGAAGATCAAGTGGATGTTGTATCAAAGCCTAAAAAACGCGGTAGATCTAATAAGGCAGTAGTTGCAGATGCCAAAAGTGGCATATCAACTGTTGATAAGAAGCAGAACAATAAGAATGCAACAGATACACCGAAGAAGCGTGGTAAATCTGCCAAAGGTGCAGATATTGCATCAACAGCTAAAACAGTAGTGGAAGATGCGCCGAAGAAGCGTGGTAGACCTTCGAAACCAGTAGTTGTTTCAAAGACAAACTCTGCATCTAAAGTGCAGACTAGTGAAGTTTCTGCAAAACAGGAGCCTAAGCGTCGCGGACGACCTCCAAAGGCAGTGGCTGTAAATGAGGCAGTTGTAAAGCCAGCGGCTACTAGTGCAAAAGCTAGTACATCAACTGCTGAGAAGAAGCAGACCAGCAAGAGCAAGGTAGATGTGTCTAAGAAGTCTGGTAGACCTGTCAAAAAGAAGGATGGCGCATCAACTAAGGCAGTTGCAGCAGATGCACCGAAGCGTGGACGACCTCCAAAAGCAGCAGTTGCTGTAAAACAGGAACCAAAACGTCGTGGTAGACCTCCGAAGGCAAGTTCTACACCTGCAAATGGAGTAGAAACTAATGGGGTTGTTGGTGCGAATATAGCAGTAGATAAGGAGGTTTCAAATGACTAAGACCGTTAAGGCTAGAACTAGTTGGGGAAATGCGCTCTATACTGGTGAGAAGAGTTATGATGTTGTAAAGTACCGTTGGCGATTCTACGCGGTTTCGATATTCCTATGTCTGATTGCAGTTGTTGCAATTGGAGTTCGTGGACTTAATTTAGGCATTGACTTTACTGGTGGTTCTGAATTTACGATTTCTGGAACTTCGGAGCATGACCAGAATCGTGCAATTGCAGCAGTTCATGAGATTATGCCCAATGATGAGCCTTTGGTTTCAAGCGTTGGTAATGACTCAATACGCGTTCAAACAGGTGCGATTGATGGTCAGGACAAAATTAACAACTTGCGCGATAAGTTAGCAGGTGTATACGGTGTCTCCAATGACAAGGTTTCAAATACATCAATTGGTCCAACTTGGGGCGCATCCGTTGGTTCAAAAGCTTTAGAAGGCCTGATTGTATTCTTAATTGCGATTGCGTTGTTTATGACGATGTACTTTAGATCAATACAGATGGCAGTAGGTGGAATTGTGGCACTTTTGCATGACCTGATAATAACAGTTGGAGTGTATGCAATAGTTGGTTGGGAAATTACTCCAGCATCAGTTATCGGCTTCTTGACTATTTTGGGCTACTCAATGTATGACACTGTTGTTGTATTTGATAAGGTGCGTGAGAATACCAGAACAGTATTTTCGCAAACTCGTTCAAAGTATTCTGAACTTGCGAATTTGGCGGTTAATCAAACGCTTGTGCGCTCTATTAACACTTCTGTTGTTGCACTTTTACCAATTGGCGCAATTTTGTTCTTCGGAGTGTTTTATATGGGTGCTGGAACTTTGCGTGATATTGCGCTTGCACTTTTCGTTGGTATGGCAGTTGGCGCATATTCATCTGTATTTTTAGCAACTCCACTTGAAGTATCCTTGCGCCAGTCTACCAAGAAGATTAAGGCGCATAACCAAAGTGTAGAAGTTGCTCGTGAAGAATTCAAGAAGAAGTTAACTGAATTTGGTCAAGAAATTGATGAAGATGCTATTAAAATTGCGAAGTTATTACCTGGAGTACGGTTGAATAATTCAGCTCAACCAAAGCGTCGTAAGAAGAAATAATGCTGTGAGTAATTATTCATTACCTCAGATTTCTTCGGTTGATACGCAGATAATTCGTCTTGCGTCTGCATCATCAATTAGGAATTTATTCTTTCATCGGGACCGAGATGATGTCAGTAAAATTGAGTCGCAGATGGAGCCGATTTTACATCAGTTGCATTTACGCTATCCGAGATCGCAACTTGAGCCAGTTATGCAGGCATTTCGTTTTGCAAATCTGGCACATGAGGGACAGTTTCGTCAGTCTGGTGATCCGTATATCACGCACCCAATTGCGGTTGCTAATATTCTTGCAGATTTGGGAATGGATGTGCCGACGATTATGGCTGCTCTTTTGCATGATACAATTGAAGATACAGATGTTACTTATGATGATGTACGTGCATTATTTGGGGAGAGTATTGCAGATGTAGTTGATGGTGTTACAAAATTCTCAAAAGTTGAATATGGAGATAATGCTGATGCTGAGACAATCCGCAAGATGATTGTTGCTATGAGTAAAGATATCCGCGTGTTGATTATCAAGTTGGCAGATAGACTTCATAATGCACGCACTTGGAAGTTTGTTCCGCAGGAGAAGTCTGAGAAAAAGGCAAAAGAAACACTAGATATTTATGCACCTCTTGCACATCGACTTGGACTTAATCAGATTAAGAGAGAACTTGAAGATTTATCATTCTTCACATTGCATCCTAAGGTGTACTCCGAAATTGACAGGTTGGTGAGTGTGCATGCGCCTGAACGTGAGCAGTTTATAGATAGAGTGCTTGATGATATTAACTTGGTATTAAATTCTGCAGGAATTAAGGCAACTGTTTCTGGTAGACCAAAACATTACTACTCAATATATCAGAAGATGATTATTAAGGGGCGTGAATTTAGGGACATTTATGACTTGGTGGGTTTTAGAATTATTACTGAAACTTTACTAGATTGCTATGCTGCATTAGGTGCTATACACGCAAAGTGGAATCATTTACCAAACCGTTTTAAAGACTATATTGCTATGCCAAAGTACAACATGTACAAGTCAATTCATACAACAATAGTTGGACCACAGATGAGAGCAGTTGAAGTACAAATTCGTACAAAGCAGATGCATGAATTTGCACAATTTGGAGTTGCTGCACATTGGAGGTATAAGCAAAAACAATCTTCTGGTCAGAAAAGTACCAAAGATGATAATGCTGAACTGAATTTTAGTGAAGAATCTATGCCGTGGATTAAGCAACTAGTTGATTGGCAAAAAGAGACTGATGACCCTAAGGAATTTTTTGATGCACTTCGTTTTGACCTGAATTCAGATGAAGTGTATGTATTTACTCCAAAAGGTTCTGTTTTGGCATTGCCGATTCATTCTACACCAGTTGATTTTGCGTACTCAATTCATACTGAAGTTGGCCACAAAACTATGGGGGCAAGAGTAAATGGGCGCTTAGTTTCACTTGATTCTGAATTGAACAATGGTGATACTGTTGAAATTCTCACCACAAAATCTGAGGCGGCTGGTCCGAACCGCGATTGGCTAGTATTCGCAAAAAGTCAAAGAGCAAGAAATAAAATCCGCGCATGGTTTGCAAAAGGCAGAAGAGAGTCAGATATTGAAAAAGGTAGAGATATTTTAGCAAAGGCATTCATAGGAAAAGGTGTTCCGATTAAACGGGTGTTGACACATGGAATACTTTCTGAGACTTCAGATGACCTTAAGCAGTCTAGTATTGATGAGCTGTATCGTTCAATAGGCAATGGAAATATTACAGCAACTGCAGTTTTAACCCACATTTTGATGAAACTGGGCTCAGAAGTTGTTAATGAAGTTGTAGATGAACCAGTTACCGCAAGCCATGTGAGTGACACAATTGTGACTGAGGCAAACCCTTCAAAGCGTCTAGTTAATCCAGGCATTGCGGTTTCTGGAGTTGAGAGTGAAAATGATGTGTGGATTAAATTGGCCAAGTGTTGTACACCTGCACCTGGAGATGAGATTGTTGGTTTTGTAACGAAAGGTCAAGGCGTTTCTGTACATCGGATAAATTGCTTCAACCTTGCTGTTTTAAGGGAAGAAAATGAACCAGGACGCTTTGTTGATGTGAGTTGGATACAGGGTGCTTCACGTTCATTTATAGTGCAGATTCAAGTTGAGGGTCTTGATAGGCCAAAACTTTTGGTGGACGTTACTAAAATTCTAGGTGATAACCATGCTAATATTCTTTCTGGACAGATTGAGACAACCAAGGATAGAGTTGCACTTAGTCGTTGGACCTTTGAGATTGGGGACCTTCAACATCTCGCAATCCTAATGGCTGCTATACGAAAAATTGATGGTGTATTTGACGTGTACAGAGTTTCAGGAAAAAAAGTATCTGAGAAAAAGAAATAGTGTGGTAAAAGTGCAGAAAGGGGAATATATATGTCAAAGTCTAGCGATTTCTTGCTGAGTTCCAAAAAAGCTCAAAAGTTGTATGATTCCTATGCGAAAAATTTAAAAATAGTAGATTCATGCAGCAGTTTTAGTTCGCGGGAAATCTGCGAGAACTTAAATTTTGAGAATATTACTAAACTCTGGATCTCAAATGGAGTTTCTGGGGATAACCACAAATTGGATTTAATGCGCAAAGCAGGTATTCAAGAGCGCCAAATAAACGGTGATGCATCTGACTGGGAGAAGTTTAATGCATTTGTGAAAACACTTGAATTGTCATATGCAAATCCTGTGTATGAGCGGAGTCTTTTGGAATTGCAGAAGTATTTTGGGCTTGAAACTACACTTGATTCAAAAAATGCTGAAAATATTTGGAACACTTTAAATGCGAAATTAGCAACTGATGAATATAAACCGCGCAGTATTATTGCAAAATCTAATGTTGATATTATAATCACTGAAGACGATTTAACCGACTCCCTCGAATATCACAGGTTGTTGTCAATTGAAGAAAAGCGTTTTCGTGTACTACCAGGATGGAGTCCAAGAAGAGTTCTGAACATATCAAGTAAAAACTTCACTTCATTTATACTTGAGCTTTCAATTAGTACGGATGTTGAAATTGAGGATTTGGAATCGCTAGAAACTGCAATTCGTATTCGCATGAATTATTTCAGCGAGAATGGCTGTTCAATAGCAATTCATGACCTTGAGAACTTCTGTTTTGAGCCTTCAACTTCACATGATGCAAATTGTATTCTTGAGAAAGTTCTTGCACATAAAGAATTATCTACTTCAGAGATTGCAAAGTACTACGCATACATTCAAAAGTTCCTATTAAAGGAATATGCTCGGCGTGATTGGACACTTCAAATGTATGGTGGTTCTTCTAAGTCTGATAAAGGTATTTCGTCTAGTATTTGCAACTTTTTTAAGGATTTGCAGAAGCAGAATTTGAATGCGAATTGCAACCAGATTTTTCAGCCACGTGTAATTTTGTATTCGTCTGATATTGACAACTACTATCAACTAATTGCGCTGAATTACAATCAGAAGTTTAGATTTGGTGGTGAATTATGCGAGAACTCCAAAGGCGTAGATATATTTAAGCAATTAGAAGTATATGCAAATGTTGATTTATTGGGCAACTTCATTCAAGCACATGTGAATGCACAGTCGTTTATTGGGCTTGCTCAGCATGATTACTTTAGGCGTGCATTTTGCAACTTTTTGGCAGATTTAATGTCCAGTGGACGCATTCGCAAGAATTCTAACTCCATTAGGCAACTAGTTGAAAATGTTTGCTATATGAATGCAAAACGACAACTTGGTTTGTAGTGTATGACCACTACTATTGGTGTATTATCGCGCTAGTAGTAGCACATCCCCAGTTCCATGAACTAAACTTGGTGGGTGAAGTCAGAACACAGATTGAGCCTGGTGCAAGATTATACGAGAAGTGTTTAGTACTTGATTTTTTATGCTCGGCAAATTCGTTGCTGAGTTCAAATGCAAGTGAACTTATCGACGGGTTGTGTCCAATAACTGCACAAGTTTTGCTATCTATTTTATGTGTATACGCCTTTATGAGGTCTAGCATTTCCAATTCATTTGCACTATACAGATTTTTGTTGTAGAAAACATCATCAATTTTACGCTTCTTGAATACATCAAGAACTATTTGTGCAGTCTGCGCAGTACGAACAGCACTAGAGCTTATCAGAATATCTGGGATAATCTTGTGTTCATTTTTTAGTTCTTTTGTGTTCTTGACTACGGTTTTGCGTCCTGAGGGAACTAACTCCCTTTCAAAATCAGACATATAACCAGAACTTTCTGATTTTCCATGTCGGATAAGTACAAGTGTATACAATGGTTTTCCCATACCTACATTATACCATAAGTGCACATCTTTTGTTAAGGTTGTAGATTCTAATCAGATTATTTGCATTTATATTTACATTTAGCGGATGAAAATTTAAGTATTTGACAATTTGGAAAAAGTATGCTATACTACTAGTTATAGTATTCACAGATTTTAATTACTAGTAACTTGTTCCATAGTTTGTTTGTATTCGTGAACTGATAGATTTTGGGAGTTGTTGTTAGTATATTGGTGGATTGACGATAAAACATTTTATTAAGAAAAGGAAATAAATTATGCCATTAAATGATATTGCTAGTATGAAGCTGTTTGAACTAAAAGAGTTAGCTCATAGTAGGGGCGTAGATATTAAGGGCTTGAAAAAGAGGGAAATTATTGAAGCTCTTAGTACAAGTAACCAACAAGTAAATGAAGAAAATTCAAACAAGAGTTTAAAAAGCTCATTTTCTAAAAGAGGTAGTTTTAAATCCAAAGATGGAGATCAAACTTCTAAAGTACATGTAAAGAATCAGAAAAAGCAGCAACAAGATGAAACTGTTGACGATGATCATGGTCAAGTACAGACAAAAACTACTGAACATAGTACAGAACCTGATGATTTAATTCAGGTTGGTGGTATATTTGATCAAAATGAGGCGTTTGGATTTATGCGTACGGCTGGTTACTTACCATCCGTAAATGATGTATATGTATCAATAAGCGTTATAAAGCGCTGTGGACTTAGGCCTGGTGATGCAGTAGTTGGAACAATTCGTGAATCGTCTATTCCAAGAGGATCTCAACCAAAGGGACGTCCTGTACGATATACTCCAATATATTCAATTGAGAGCATTAACGGGTTGTCTATTGACGAGGCTAGCCAAAGACCTCGTTTTGAAAAGTTGACACCTCTATATCCGCAGGAGAGATTGCCTATGGAGTTTGCTAAGAGTTCTAGTGCAACTAATTCTGCTAGATTAACAGGAAGAGTTATAGATTTAGTTTCACCAATAGGAAAGGGACAAAGAGGATTAATAGTTGCACCTCCAAAAGCTGGAAAAACCATAACAATGCAGCATATTGCTAATGCAATCTCAGAGAATAATCCTGAAGTTTATTTGATGGTTCTTCTAGTAGATGAGCGACCAGAAGAGGTTACTGATATGCAGAGATCTGTTAAAGGTGAAGTTATTTCATCTACTTTTGATCGTCCTCCTTCTGATCATACACAAGTTGCAGAATTGGCAATTGAGCGCGCAAAGAGACTAGTTGAGTTAAACTACGATGTTGTTATACTACTAGATTCAATTACTCGTCTAGCAAGGGCATACAATGTTGTTGCACCCACATCTGGTAGAATCTTATCTGGTGGTGTTGATGCTAATGCACTGTATCCACCAAAGAAGTTCCTTGGGGCTGCTCGTAATATTGAAAACGGTGGCTCGCTGACTATTATTGCATCTGCTTTAGTGGAGACTGGATCTAAGATGGATGAGGTAATTTTTGAGGAGTTTAAGGGTACTGGAAATATGGAACTTAAGTTGTCGCGTCAACTTGCAGATAAGCGCATATTCCCTGCAATAGATGTAAATGCAAGTGGTACTCGTAGAGAAGAGTATTTAATTCCAGAAAATGAGTTGAAGGTTGTTTATAGATTACGCCATCTACTAGGAGGACTTGACCAGCAACCTGCACTTGAGTTGATTTTGCAGAAGATGAAGGAAACTGGCACAAATCTAGAATTTCTACATGTTGTACAACAAGCTACACCAGAGGACCGGACATCATAGAAGAGGTAGTAATTCCTGGTACCCCTCTTCGGGTGTTAAATGATACAGTTGTTCAGATAGGGTCTGATAGTAGTTCATGCCTAGTATTTGAAGATTTTGATAAGGATGAAATAGTTTTTATAAAATCGTTGTTCAATATTGCTGTTTATGACAGTAGTGGAATAGATCGTGTTACAAAAGAACGCAAAAGATATATATTTGAAGAGCTCGGTAATGCTGGATTTCTAATGAGCAGGATTGAAAATACACAAAAGAGACGTGCTAATGCATCGGTTGCTATAACTAGACTTGATAAGTTGAGTGTGAGCCTTTGCATTATGTTGGCTAATGCAGGAGTTGGTACTATTTATGTTCCAGATAGTAAAGAGGTTGTTTCGCAGGTAGATATTTCACCATTTTCAAGAGGAGAGTTCGGTAAGCAAAAACTTGAAGCAATTCGTAGAATTATTAAGAGTTATGATAGTAAGAGTAAGATTTCAACAAGCTTTGAAAAGCTTCCAGATTGCGTTTTTACTTGTTTTTATAACAACTATGAAGTTGATATCTGTACTAAATTACTACATGAAGGTATTCCGCACTTTCCTGTTCTACTTAGGACTAATTCCGCATTTGTTGGACCTCATATTGCTCCAGCCGTTTCTTTATGTCTAAAATGCTTGAAGTCTATATTTCGCGAAGAAGACACTATGAAAAATAGGTACAAAACAAATGATATTGACCAAATGTGCTTTAGGTTGGAGTATATGTATAATTCCTTTGATTTTTCTAGTGTAAATGTTGATATGATTGCAGCAATTGTGTCTTCAAGAATACTGGATGCAATTGATTCTGCTGGTAGGATATCATATAATGCGTACACCCAGATGACAATAATTCGCGAACCTGGTTCAAGTGTAGAAGTTCGTACATTTTCAAAACAACAGGAATGTGAATGTTCAGTTTACGATATGGAAGTAAAACGCATGGAATAAGCTAGTATATATGCTCTAATTAACCTAAATTTAACATGTTTCTACAAAAAATTTCAAAAAAAAATTTTTTTTTGAAAAAAAGTGCTCTATCAACTTGACAAATAAACTACAATAGTGTATCTTGTTATATATGGATGTTTTTGTGAACGGAAATGAGGATCTTGTGGAAGATGAACTCTGGAATGTATTTGAGTCTGGAAAAGGGCAACAAAATAGTGTTACTAGTGCGGTAAATGCCAATCTTGGTGTTTCACCTCAGCTAAAGGAGAGCAACAAAGTATATAAAAGTCTCAGTTTGGGTGGTAGAGCTGATGAATGTGATAGTGGTAATGTTATTGACATAACTGCACTAATTGGTGAATATGCACAAACAAGGCTAGATGAGACACCTATGTGGCAGTTAGATGCACTTTGCGCAAAAGTAGATCCAGAATTGTTTTTTCCTGATAAAGGTGGTTCAACCCGTGATGCTAAGCGTGTGTGCGGTGAGTGCACGGTAAAAGGACAATGTCTTGCATTTGCTATTGAAAATGATCAACGGTTTGGAATTTGGGGTGGAACTTCAGAGCGAGAACGACGAAGTATACGCAGAAAGTTGAAAAAAATAGTGGCGTTTGAACCAATTCCGTATACTAAAGTAAATGCATCAGGGGGATAAATAAGTGCAGTTTAATAACTCCTTCCAAAGAGTTTCAGCAGTCCTTGTTACTACTGGAGATAATATTGAGTTTTTGACCAATGCGCTAAATTCTTTGTTACAAGGAACTCAACTTCCAAGCTCTGTATTTGTTGTGCACTTGGACAAAGTTACTGATGGTGATGAAACACCTAAAGTCAAGAAAATTACTGATGCTGCAAAAAAGGCACTTGTAGAAAATGAAGTACAAGTTGATATCACATATGTTCGTGATCTTCATTCGCAAGATTTTTCATCAGCAGTTACTAGTTTGATGAATTCTAATGCATTTGGTAACTCTAAGTGGGTTTGGCTTTTGCATGATGATGTAATCGTTGAACCAGAAACATTTGAGAATCTGATTTTAGCTGCGACTCGGTTTGAAAATATTGCAGTTGCTGGATTAAAGCAGGTAGATACTGATACAAAAACATTACTAAATGTTGGTTATACTAGTACTCTTTTTGGCACAAGAATATCTACTGTTGAAGATGAAGAATATGATCAGGGTCAGTACAAGAATAAAGAAGATACATTTGCAGTTTCTCTAAATGGGGCACTTGTATTAACCGACACTTGGATGAGTCTAGAAGGTGCAAATACTGGTCTTTTTAAGTACTACGATTCCTTAGACTTCTGCAGAAGAGTCCACATAAGTGGTAAGAGAGTAGTTGTTGCTGATGGACCAGGAATTTACCACTACAGAAGATCTTGGAGAAATTCAAAAGAGCAGGATAATGTTTCATCAACTAATAGTTTCGTGCCAAACTCCTACAATATACACCGTGCACTAACAATCTATAGATTAGGAATTTGTCCACTTATCTTCTTGCCTTTTGTGCCGATTTTATTACTAGTTGGAGCATTTTTAAAAGTACTAAGAGAACTTTATGTCGGTAATAGGCACGTGCATACAATACTTTATGGCTCGGTTGTTGGTATATTTTCTTTTAGAAGTATTTTTGAGTCTAGGCGTTTGAATGCAGTTGCAAAAAGAGAAGGTCGTAGAAATGGCATAACTGGTAATTTCACTAGCAGAATTAGTCCACTACTAGTATCTAAACAGCAGCTAAGAGTTATGCGTCATGATAGGAATTTGATGCGCAGATCAAAGCTTTGGGCAGCTCATCAGCCTTCACTTCTGCAAGTCTCAGCATTGCGTTCACTTGCAAAAAAACGAAGAATGGCATTTATACTTGTGCTTATTATACTGGCTGTGATTACTATTGCTGCATTTGCCGATGATATTGGTATAATCTTGTCTGGGGGTCACTTCGTGGCATCTAATTTCTCTGTACCTGATTTAACACCACATGATGCATGGACTAGGGCAACTAGTGGTTATACTCTGCATAATTTTGGAATTCAGGCACCACTTGATTCTTATTGGTTCATTGTCAGTATACTAAGTTTTGTACTTGGTTCTGTTAAACTTACCGTAAACCTAATGATTCTTCTAGTCATTTTATTGTCTGGATTAAGTGCATGGATCGCAAGTGGAGCTGCAAGTAGAAGTAATAGTGCTAGAATGGTTGCAACTATAACTTGGGTTTTGCTGCCAACATTTTGGAATGCACTTTCATCTGGACATTTTGGTGTACTATTTGCACATGCTATTTTGCCACTGGTCTTATACTATATCTCAAAAGCAACAGCTATTGCTCGTACAGATTTAGATCTTGGTGCTCCTAAATTGAGGTGTTATTATGCTAGACTAGGATTAGTTATGGCACTTGCAATTTGCTTTGAACCTGTTCTATTCCCAGTTTTTTTCGTAGTGATTATAATCTTAGGCGTTTATAATAGGAGATTCTTTATTACACTACTACCAATCTTTGCTCTTAATATTTGGCTTTTCTCTTGGGTAATTCTTAACATAAAAGAAGGAAGTCTTAAGGTTTTTCTTGGAGATGCACGTGAAAGTCAACATAAAAATGCATTACTAGTACTTTTGGGTGGTACGCAAATTAGCTTGAGTTTAATAATAAGTGCAGCTATAATTTTGATTTCTTCTTGGTGTTTATTCGTGGTTTCAAATAATAGTAAGGTGCTATTTACACGAATTATGTGGGCAGTATCTTTACTCACTTACTTTTTGAGTGTAATTTATGAGGATGCGGTCTCATATGATTCATCTGCTTTGCTTTCTATTACTTATTTGGGCTTCTTAACTACGATTTTGGTATTTTTAAAGGAGCGAGTTGTATTCAAAGTTGTTCATATAATTCCATACTTACTAGTTATTTTGGTTTTAATTGTTACAACTTTTGCTGCTTCAAATATGCTGTTAACCGATACAGATGCACAGAAGTTGCGTGCAGTACCTGATTATACACTTCCGTTATACGCAAACAAAATTGTACAAGAAAGTAAGAAAGAAAGAGTTTTAGTTTTAAATAGTTTGGGTTCTGATCGCGTGAATATTGAGTTGTTTGATTCCAGATCATCTACTCTCTCAAGTTCAAATGCTGCAAATATTCTTGAAGAAGGAGGTTTTTCTAGTAAAGATACAGAACTTCAAAAAGCAGTTGCAAATTTACTGGCATTGTCTCAAAATTCTAGTGCAGATAAGCTGGAAGAAATGGGGATAGGAGGTGTGTTTGTGCCGAAATTCTCAGATGATGATATTAACCTTATTGAGCAATTAGATTCAGCGCCAGGATTGGTACGCATAATTGAAGGTAGCGAACATCCATTTTGGAAGTTGAAAAATGTCAGTGATGACACGAGTACAACTCCATTTGATAATACTGAATATCAAGTAGCAACTACTAGTGTTCTAAATACTGTTTTTATATTCGTTGCGCTTACAGTTCTGGTTATATTTTGTTTATTGAGTTTGCCACTTGGGCAGCGATCGGTGGTGATATATGAAATCTAAGGTTATAGTAAAAATGCTTGCTAGTGTTTTCTCTGCTGTTTTGCTAGTTGCATCTCTAGTTGGGATTGTATTTTTTGCATACTTGTTGCACTTTTTAAGTGGTGATAATTTGGGCAATATGAGTGAAAAGGTTAGTGTTGGTATACAAAATGCAACACTTGCTTGTTTTTCTACACCTAAAATTGACTCAGGACTTTCTAATGATGAGCAGTTTGGCGCAGTTAAAACCCCGATTACCTCAAATGTACTACTAGGTGCACTTGGTGAAGATCAAAAAGTATCTTTTGACGAACTGGAGCCAAATACAGCATCAGTTAATTTACATACATCTGAAAATGGAGGTAGTTTAGTAACTGGAAGCACTTCAGATAGTGCTAGTACAGTTTTTCGCGGAGTTTTCAAAACCGACAACTTGCCATTTGCAGCTATAGGCGCTAGATTTTCGTCAACTCCAGATGGTGATTTGCGAGGTCTAACAGCTAATGGATGCTCAACTCCTGCATTAGACTTCTGGTTTATAGGTGGTTCAACGCATGTTCAGAGTACAACTTCTGTTTTAGTAGCAAATGCAAATTCTACTCCTGCGCAAATTGAACTAACAGTCTGGGGGGCAAAACGTGGTGCAAATTCAAAAGTTGCTAAACTTGAAGATGGTTCATTGAGGTATGGTGCTGGTAAAACTGTTGGTGTTAATGCACATTCTCAAATTGCAATTAACTTGGCATCAGGGGTTCAAGATGAAGATGTTGTTGCAATTCATCTAAAGTCAAATTTCTCGCCAGTTGCAGCTACTGTTTATACGCACGAGATGGATAAATTGACTCCGAAAGGGCTTGATTTCCTTGCTGCTAATACTGTTACAGATAGAGTGTACTTACCTGGTGTAGAAGTTCATAAGGATTCTCATTTTTCTTCAAATATTCAATTACTAGCACCTGAAATTCATGAAGGCAAAAAAACGGTTACTATCAACTGCTCAAAAGCAAATGCATCAGGTGTTTTAAAAACAAAAACAGTTGATTTAGTGGCTTCTGAAATCCAAACAATTGACACGGATTTTCTTGATGATGGTATTTGGAACATTGAAGTAGTAAGTTCTAATAATGATAAAAGCATTCTTTTAGGAACTTCTAAGGTTACACGCATATCAGATGATAATTCACAAGAATATGCATATATTCCAAGTGCTGTGCCAAGTCATGGTCTTTTTGGTGTAGTAAAAATTCCTAATTCTGGGTTTAATCCACAAATTGTTATAGCTACTGTGGATAATGGGGATGGTGGAAATAATGCAAATTCTGCATATACTATGACATTTTTCAATTCTGCTGGAGCTCTAATCGGTTCAGTACAAGTTCAATTAGGGCGAACTCCAAGTTCATTTAGTGTAGATTCACTTGCGCAGATGCTTTCAGACAGTTTAGGTAATGCAAACTCTAAAGAAGAACTTAAGAATTCAATTAGTTTTGTAAGTTTGCAGCCAGTAGATAGTAAAACAGATACTCAAAAAGTAGTTGGCAATATTATATATAATGAAGAAGTCGGACTAACTGCACATGGATTTTCTTCTTTAGAAAAGAAAAGTTTAGTGTATAACTTCACTACTAAGATGTTGCTGAAATAGAGTGTATGAGGAAGAAGAATTGATAGTTGTTGGAATTGATCCAGGTCTTACTAGATGCGGAGTTGCTGTTATAAACCTCAAAAATCCAAAAGTTGGCGCTAAGCGAGCAGTTGAGTTTATACAAGCGCAAGTATTAACAACTGAAGTAAAATTTGCACATGAGGATCGTTTATTGCAACTTGATGATAAGCTAAATGCGTTCTTTAGTATGTTCGGAAATGAGGATCAAGTTGTTGTTGCAATTGAGCGTCCATTTTTGACCAAGCATAACCCAAATACAGCAATGGGTACTGCACAAGTTATGGGGTTAGTTATGGTACACTCTCGTAGAAGAAATTATGGAGTTGAACTTTTTACGCCTCCGCAAATTAAAACTGCAGTTACTGGAAATGGGCGTGCAGATAAGAAGCAGATTATGAATGCAGTTTCAATTCTACTTGGTTTAAACTCTAAAATATCTGCACCGCCAGATGCTTTTGACGCATTAGCAATAGCAATAACATGCATAAATCGAGGAGTTGGAGTGGACTCAGCTCTATCAAGCGGAACTCAAAATGCAGAAACTGAGGCACAACGCATTTGGAAGGATGCCACTAAAAATGCTTTGAAAAAACATCTGCGTATGTAATTTTATCTTTAAATGTGGTATAATGTATACATGGAAAAGAATGACAAGAAAACGACACGCCAGAAAAAGCGCGGTAGTCGTGCTAGTGTTCATGTTGGTGGTGATGTAGAACCAAATACAGGTGCTGACCATAGAAGGTCTCAAACACCAGTAAATGATGGTGCTGCACAAACTCTTACAGGTTCTCCGACATATAACCAACTTGTTGACTGGAGTGCTACTGGTCGTAATATTGACAGTAGTAAATACTCTGGTGGTTCTGTTGAACATAATGATCTGCAGCGTGCAAAAGATATAAGTTTGCGAATTGAGAACATTTTCGCACAAAAAGTTGTAGGTCAAGATAGAATGCGAGTTGCACTACTCTCAACACTAATTGCTGGCGGTCATATTCTAATTGAGTCTGTACCAGGTCTTGCAAAAACTACTGCTGCCTCAGCAATTTGTGGTGCCATTTCTGGGACTTTTAGTCGTATACAATGCACTCCAGATTTGATGCCCAACGACATAGTAGGAACTCAGATTTATAACTATTCAACTGGCGAGTTTAAAACACAGCTAGGACCTGTACACGCAAATTTGGTCTTACTTGATGAAATTAACCGTTCAAGTGCAAAAACACAATCTGCAATGCTTGAGGCGATGCAAGAGAAACAAACAACAATTGGGTCAAAAACTTTCCCGTTACCTGACCCATTTTTAGTAATTGCAACTCAGAATCCGATTGAAGAAGAAGGTACTTATGTATTACCAGAAGCACAAATGGATAGGTTTTTACTTAAAGAGGTAATTACTTATCCAACTCCAGATCAAGAAGTACAAGTTCTTGAAGGATTGCTTAAGGGCAAGTTTAATTCAACATCTGATTTGGAGAATTCTCATACATCTGCATCTATTTCAGATAGTGTTCTACCTGCTACACTTGATGACTTGAGATATCTGCAAGAAGTATCAAAGCGAGTGTATCTCTCACCTGCAGTTTTGCATTATATAATCTCAATTATAAATACTACAAGGGGTGGTGGTCCGAACCCAATAGTTGGACTGGATAAACTAGTTCGAGTTGGTGCATCTCCTCGTGGTTCTATTGCATTTGTACGAGTTTGTCAGGCGTTTGCATTGCTTAATGGGCGTGCGTATGTAATCCCGGAAGATGTTATTGATATGAGATATCCAGTTTTGCGCCATAGAATTGTGCGGACCTTTGATGCTCTAGCAGATAATCTTCCAGTTGAAAGTATAATTGATCAGGTGTTTCAAGTTGTCCCAGTCCCATAATAGCTCTCAATTCCAGAGGATTAAAGCGTGGTCAAAATTTTTAAGACTACCTATTGCAAAGCGAACAGTTGGTATTCTGGAAGGTGTTCATCCATCTATTTTTAAAGGGCAAGGACAAGATTTTGACGATCTACATATTTATCAACCTGGTGATGATATACGCAATATAGACTGGAAATCTAGTGCAAAACAGACAATTCCAGTGATAAAGCGCTTCAGAGCAGATTCCAATACAAATCTAGCACTGATTTTAGATTCTGGGTGCCAGATGCAATCTAGATCATCAAATGGAGAAAAGAAGATTGAAATAATTGAAGCTGTATGTGAAGTGTTCGCGTATTTGAGCACTTCCAGAGGTGATGCAGTAGGAGTTGTTGCAGGGGATAGTGAGCGCATTATGAATGAACGATTCAGATTACGCTATGGTGGTGTAAAACCAGTGCTGAAAAAAGTGGAGAGTATTACATCAACTAGAGCTCCTAAAAGTTCGTATTCGCGAGTTCTAGCATATTTAACACAGTTTTTTATTAAAAGAACCTTTTTCGTCTTGGTGTTTGATGAATCTGCATATAGGCGTGAAAAGGAAGTGATGATACCAATTATTCGGAGGCTAAAGGAATGTCATGATTTATTCGTAGTTAGTATTAGAGATGTAAACCCATTTGCAAATGATGCTCCAAATATGCTTGGTAAGGTGATTGATATAGAAACTGAAAATTTTGTTCCAGCATATTTCAGGCGTCCAAGAGTTGCTAAGTTGGCAAAAAAGAGTATAAAAAGCAATAGAGATAAACTTAATAGGGACTTAAAAGGAATGAGGGTTGCACATATAAATGTTGATGGAACTACTGATTTCTTTACGAAGTTGAGCAAGATTTTAGCTAGGAGAGAGGTTGCTAAATATAGATAATTCTACTGAGCTACTAATCCTAGCAGAAAAGATTCCAGATGGTTTTTATTCGCCACAACCACACTCACTCTGGGTGTTAATAGTTGGTGTTTTAGGTATCAGCATGTCAATTATACTACTACTCTACTGTATATTTAAGCTATTTCAAGAAGAGAGAGAAAAATATGCAGCAAGAAAGACACCAAAAGCGCCGAGCAGGAAAAAACTACAACAGAAGTATATGGATATTCTTGATAGTATTCAGAGGGGGTTTGAAAACTTGGAGTTGACAGAATATGATGTGTATTACGAGATTGCGCAAACTCTGAGACTATACGCATCTGAGAAGAATAACGAGAACTATACTAACTTTACACTGCGTGATTTATCAAATACACCTGGATTAGCGCTATTGCATGAAACTATTGACTTTTTGTATGACTGTGAATTCTTTGACCATAGTATTGATCCTAATCCAACTGAGCCAAATGAGGCAATTGAATGGGGCAGAAATTTAGTGAGGAGATGGTAATGGGGTTTAAATTAGCATCACTTGCATGGCCAGGCGTATTAGTTGTTATAATTATATTGGCTGTTGTAATTGCATATTCTGCACATCGTTATTCAATGTCGAAGCATAATTTACTTCAACTTGCTGAAGTCAACAAGAATTATTATGTGGTTCTTGATATTTTTTCAGATACAGATGAAGTGGCAACAAAGGAAATAGATATTTTACAGAAGAAGTATAGGAAGAGTTTGAGGATCGGAGTTATTCTATTTGTAATTACACTACTTTTAGCTGCAATTATGGCGGCTAGACCTGCTCAGATTGTGCAAACTGATGAACAAGCATCGTCTCGAGATATAGTTTTATGCCTAGATGTTTCTGGTTCTACTCTTGCATATGACAGAGAAGTTTTAACAGCATATCAATCAATCATCAACAATTTCTCAGGTGAACGCATTGCTCTATCTATATTTAATTCTACTACTAGAGTTGTTTTTCCGTTGACAAATGACTACACATTGGTGAAGGGCAAGATAAATCAAGCACTGAAAGTTCTTGAACCAATTGGTGATGGTGCAAATTTGTCTGCTATTCCATCATCAAAAATACAGGAGTTGATGTATTTCTTGGTCGGCACAACGTCTAAAACTGATTCTGCAAGTTTAATTGGTGATGGACTTATGAATTGTTCATTACAGTTTGATGATTTAGCGGACCAGAACCGTTCAAGGTCAATTATTTTTGCAACAGATAATATTCTTTCTGGTAGTCCAATCTTCTCGTTGGGGGATGCTGCAACTTATTCAGAGTCCATAAATGCAACAATCTATGGTATATATTCAGGTCCTCAGAATATGGAGGGCGAAGAGAATGAGCAGGAGATGAAAAAAGTGATTCAAGAGCATTCTGGGTTCTATTTTTTCGCAAAGAATCCTACCACAGTTCCTTCAATTATCACCGATATAGGAAAGAGTCAGCGATCTGAATTGAATCCAGAAACAAAAACAACAATTTTAGACTATCCACAACTGTGTTTATATGCGTTGATTTTTACTTTTGGGGGGTATCTTGTTATTGTATGGAGGTTGCGTCAATGATAAAGTTTGAGCCAACAGTTCCAGTTTTTATTACGCTGTTTACATTAGTTCCACTACTTGTATTGTGCATTTTTATGATTATAAAAGTACGACCAAAAGAGTTTGATTCAACAAAATTAACTTGGGGTAGGCGTTTAGTTTTAGTTCTGTGTTTAATTCTTATTGCATTAGGACCATGCATTTCGACAAAGGAGAAACGAACTAGTTTAACAAATCTGGATATTTTATTTGTTGTTGATAAAACTGGTTCAATGTCTGCAGAAGATATGGAAGGTTCAAAGACAAGATTAGAAGTTCTTAAACGCGATATTGAATATCTAACATATACTCTTCCACCTGCTAAATTTTCTGCAATTGCATTTGATCAACGTGCATCTGAGCAAGTTCCACTTACAGAAGATTCTAGGGCAATACGAACATGGGCGCGTACATTAACTCCTGAGATTACAAAGTATTCTAGTGGTACGAATTTGGGCGCACCTATAAATACTATTTACAATGTTGTTGATGATATGCATACAAAAAATCCAGATGATAAAATTGCTTTGATATTTATGAGCGATGGTGAAAATAATGCAACAAATGAAGTTCCGTCATTTGATGGAATCAAGGACTTGATATATTCTGGTGCTGTTATTGGTTATGGTACATCTACTGGTGGAAAAATGAAAGAATACTATCCAAGTATAAGCGGCTTGATGAACCTTGATAGGTTGTCGGATAATGCAGGCACTTCGCATAAAACAACTCCTGACGAAAATACACAAAGTTATATAAAGGATAAGTCTGGTGCAGAAGCTATTTCTAAAATAAATGAAGACAATTTGCGTAAAATCTCTAAGGATATTGGAATTAAGTACTTTTTGCGCGAAAATGATGAGAGTGTAAGCAATTTCGCATATAGTGTGTTTGCGAAAAACTGGTATGAAAAACCTGTTGATAAGAATACATTTGTCTGGAGTTTATTTGTATGGCCATTTGAGATACTTTTTGCGGTTCTATTATTATCGGAGATGCTTATGCAGGTTCTATTGCATTCTGGAGGAAGAAAAAAATGATAAGATTACTACTAAAACGGTTTTTACTACTGCTAAAATCAATTTACTTGGCAATTCCTGTACGTTTCTTATCTAAAACTATATCTTTTGCGTCTATTATTGCTCTGTTTGTCTTGTCATATTCATTATTTAGCCGATACAACAATTTTACTGATGGAATTCACAGTTTTGAAAGCGAAAACTATTCTGCTTCAATTTCCTCTTTTCAGGCTCCTGAATATTTCTTTGAGTTGGATTCTTGGGAGAAGTCTTTTAATATCGCAACTGCCTATTTTGGGGCGAACTTGCAAACGGAGGCTAGAGAGAATTTTGATATAGCAAAACAGAAAGCTAGTAAAATAAATGATCCTAGACCACTTTGCATGATTGATACAAATACTGCTTATTCATACGAAAAGAGTGCTCAAAATCAAGGTGAAAAAATAGCAACCACAAGCTATCCTTCGTCAGATAATACAGCAAAAGCAAATGATGTTAGATTTCAGGCGCAGTTATATACTGAGGCGTATTTAATCCGTGAGCGAGTTAATACATATTGTGAACATCTTGACACTAATGAGCTTAAGATTAACGATGAGTTACTGGATGTAGATCGTTCTGATTTTGAGAAGCTCAACCAAATGTCTTTTTCGTTAGACGGAAAAACAAGCACGGCAATTGAGGATACGAAGACAAAAATTAACAAGGAGTTTGAAAAACGCCAAAATGAGGCAAATGGTGATCTTGAATCATATAAGACAACTTCAAAAATTGAGGAACTAATTGCGCAAAATGATAAATCAGAAGTTGATTATAAAAATGCACAAAATCAAAAGGATTCTACTCCAAATAGTTCAACTGAGCATCCATATTAAAATCGTATTGCTTATAATTACTTCATTTTAACAGAAATCATACGGCACAAGATTTATACATCTTGTTAAGATTATTCCACTTTTGTAGTTTTTGCATTAGCATTATTTGGTATATATAATATTCTTTTGTGTATTACAGCTGTGTTCTACTTGACAATTGCTGTACAACTGATGTATAATATTAGATGTAGTACATGGCGGGGTAGCTCAGCTGGTTAGAGCGCACGACTCATAATCGTGAGGTCGGGGATTCGAGTTCCCCCCTCGCTACTTGTGCTATAATGGTAGATGTGAATCTAAATGTGGGAGTGTTTCCGCGTGATATTACTTGTGCGGTGCGTGCATGTTATGTACTTTTTGCCTGCTTCGGTATGGTGTACATTACTTTTTTAAGTAGAATTGTACATATAAGGCAACTTCTTGGCAATATCACAGCAGATCAAGCAAGTGTAATTTTACTAGCATTAGCATTAGGATCAACAGTTTCTACTCCAATTGGTGGTGCAATTTTAGAAAGAGTTTCAGTTATTAAAATAATTCGTATATTTGCAGCATTCTGTGCTATATTACTGTTTTTGGAGGGGGTATTCGCAAGCAGTGTTCAGTATTGGACATGTGTTGTATTGGCAATATTCTTCGGATTGAGCAATGGACTTTTCAACATTGCAAATAATATTGCAGGTGTTATAATAGAAAAGCGTTCAAATGGCAAAACTTTAATGCCTCGTTTTCATTCATTTTTTCAAATTGGTGCAGTAAGCGCAACAAGCATTTCGCAGATTACTGTCCGCTTGGGAATTGATATACGATTCCAGTTTGCATTTGTTGCGTTAGTTGTAATTGTTGCTGCGCTTATAAGTTCTTGCTATATTTTTGATCGTGAAAATGTTGAAAAAAGACTCAATCATGAAGAAGTGATACAAGCTGAAATTGGAGCAATTGATGATTCTGCTGTAAAACTTACACTTTTGCAGAAACTAAACGGTAAAGGACTTGATTTATCTGTACTACTAATTGGGCTTATTGTATGTGTTACTACACTAACTGAAGGATCTGGAAATGACTGGATTGCCAGTGGAATTGTTGAAGGTTTTGATGAGACTGAGGTTGCAGGGTTATTGGGGATGTGGATATATTTAGCAGTTACTGCAACGACAAGATTTTTTGGGAACAATCTCTTGGACAGGTTTGGGCGCGTTGCTTCAATGCGTGCGTGTTTTATTTGTGCTATTGCTGGCGTTCTGATTTATACATTGTCACCATTTGAGTGGTGCGTATACTTAGCATGTATATTCTGGGGTTTTGGAGTTGCACTAGGCTATCCAGTTGGAGTTTCTGCTGCAAGTGAGTCCAAAACCCATTCAGCATTCCGCGTATCAGTTGCAGCAGGACTTGGAACCATTATGAATATTGCAGGACCTCCTATTATTGGAATTTTAGCAAGTGCAGTGACAATTAGATTGTCTTTATTGGTGTTATTGCCTGGACTTATTTTGGGGTTCTTCGTCATTCCAGTGCTGAAGAACACATCAAGCAGAAATACTTAGAAATGGATTTTTGTACGCAAAAACAGCAAATACGAAAAAGAGACAAAACATAACTATTTTGTCTCTTTTTTGTTACTTTTCTTCTGTTTTTGTTTTGCTTAGTGTTGTTTAATCAACTTTATGCATGTATACATCAACAGTACCGCCAGCTTTATGCGTGCTATTTCGAGCACTAACATAAATTCCACGGACATGTCCTTTGATCAGCCCTTGATCTTTTATATTGTAAAGTTAACTTTATGCTTTTTCAACTTTTCTTTTTAGATGAGGTTGACTGGATATAAAATTCGTGCACTTTTCTTGCCTTATCTATTAAATGTCATTGTTCATGTACAACTTGGACCTGGAATTTTAGATGCACATCCGTAGAAAAACAAAACTTATCTAAAGTGTGGTATAATGATGTCATATGTAGAAAGAATAGGAGAAGTACATGGCAACCTCAAATGACATTAAGAACGGAACTGTCCTAAATATAGACGGACAATTGTGGCAGATCACGGAGTTCCAGCATGTTAAGCCTGGTAAAGGTGGTGCTTTTGTGCGTACTAAAGCAAAGAATGTGATTTCCGGTAAAGTTGTTGAAAGAACATATAATGCTGGTGCAAAAGTAGAAATCACGACCGTTGACCGTCAGGATATGCAGTTTCTCTATAAGGAAGCAGCAGATTTTATATTTATGAATATGGATACCTATGATCAAGTTTCGGTTTCTTCAGCAGTAGTTGGAGATAGCGAGAAATATCTTCTTCCAGAACTCAAAGTAACTGTTGCTATGCATGAAGGAACGCCCATTTTTATTGAATTACCAGCATCAGTTGTGTTGTTGATTACTTATACAGAACCAGGATTACAAGGTGATCGTTCAAATGCGGGCACAAAACCTGCAACTGTTGAAACTGGTGGGGAAATACAGGTACCACTTTTTATTTCACAGGGTGAAAAGGTGAAGATTGATACACGTACTGGCGAATATATGTCAAGAGTTAGCGAGTAGTAGGTGCTCTCAAAACAAACTAGGCGCAAGAGAGCCTTTTATCTGCTATTTGAGTCTTTGGTTCGTGGTGTTAGTTTACCTCAACTTTTGGATTTGCGCGCTGAACAATTTGAGTTGGAGCTTGATAAGGAAGAAGTTGATGTAAGTTTGCAGCAGTTCTTATTACAACTTGATGCTCGACAAGAAGAGATTACAAGTTTAATACTTGAGAAGTGCAATGATACTTCAAGGTCTATTGGGAACAGTGATTTGGCGATTTTGACTGTTCTAGTATATGAAATGTTGTGCGAAAACCTAGATTTACCAGTTGCACTAACGCAAGGAACTTCACTTTCTGAGTCTTTTGGAGCAACTGATGAATCTGCAGATTTCATCTATGCAGTTATAAAAAATATACATGCAGATTTGAGAAAGTAGTTGATTATGAAAGAAGATGTGGTATAATAAAGACATGTCTAAAATAATTGAGGTTCATCCAGAAAATCCGCAGGCGCGGGTAATACACAGTGTGGTTAATGTTTTGGGTGGTCTTGGTGTTATCGCTTATCCAACTAGTTCTGGTTACGCACTTGGATGTGCAATGCGAAGTAGTGCTGGGCAGGCGCGAATTCGTAGTATACGCAAATTAGAAAAAAAACACAACTTCACTTTGATGTGTTCGTCCATTTCGCAGGCATCTGAATATGTAAAAATAGATAATGCAAACTACCGCTTAATGAAGCGTGCTGATTCTGGAAAGTTTACATTTATACTTAAGTGTCTTAAGAGCCTTCCCGCGCAAACACATTCTAAGCGTTCAACTATTGGAGTTCGGGTTGCAAGCTATAAGTTTGTGCGTGATTTACTTGATGAATTTGGCGAGCCAATTTTGAGCACATCGCTAATACTACCAGTTGATGATGATTTTAATCATGAAGAGGATCGTGTTCTTAGTAGTAGTTATGCAGTTGAAGATAAAATTGGCAATTTAGTAGATTTAATTATAGATGCTGGTCAATTATCTGCGCTCTGGACAACCATTTTGGACTTAACTGGTGATGAGCCTGAAATTCTTCGCGAAGGGCAAGGTGAATTCTTACTATGAAAAATGATGAAGTTGTTATTCCAGTGGACTTAATGATAGATGTTGAAGGTGTATCAAATTTTCGTGATGCTGGTGATGCTATAAAAAAACTATCTGAATCTGACTGTGTAAATACAATTGCGCGCAGTAGATTGTATAGAGGCGTAGATTTTAGTGCAATTGCTGATTCTGGTCTGGAAAAAATACAGGAACTTGGAATTACTGATGTTATAGATTTGCGCACAGATTTTGAAATCAATGAGAATGCTGCAGATATATTGCCATCTGGTGTTCGGTACCATTTTGTTCCAATTGATGCTATGATTGAGGAAGAGGCACAAGAGGATATTATTTTAGCAACTGAAAGCGATGGCTTTGATTTGGATATTCTTGATGGATTTCCTGAGTGTGAAACTAGTACAATTAAATTTAAGGGGCAAGAACTTTCCATTAAGAAGTTTTTTGCATACTCACATAGATCAATGCGTGAACTATATGTAAGGTTTGTGACTTCTGCAAGCATTCGCGAACTTTTTGGACATGCACTTAAAATTATTGCAACTTCTCCAATAGCATATATTCATTGTCGCGCAGGAAAAGACAGGACTGGTTGGCTTGCAGCACTTTGTCATCTAATCGTCGGAACTAGTGAAGATCTTGTTATAAAAGAGTATATGCTGTCTGCAAATGTTGCACCAGCTGCTGCAAAAATTTTAGCGAAAAGATTTAATATTGAGGACTGGAGAATTTTCATACCTTTTGCAACAGTTTATGAACAATATTTGGGTGAAGCAATATCCAAATGTAAAGAATTGGCAGTTTCTTCTGGTGTCCCTGCTGATGATTGGCTAAACAACTATTTGCATATATGCGGACTAAGTACAGTAGATATTAGGAATATCAAGAATTCACTACTGAATGGAGTTGTACTTTGAATTCGTTGAAATTAACTGTACTTGCTGGTCCAACTGCAGTTGGTAAGGGTACTATTTCTAGGCGTTTAATTGAGTTACATCCAGAAGTTTATCTTTCTATTTCGGCAACGACACGTTCTCCAAGAGAGAATGAGCAAGATGGTGTTCATTACCACTTTTTAACTTTGTCAGACTTCAACGAGAAGATTGAAAATAACGAGTTTCTTGAGTGGGCTATTGTTCATGGTGTGCACAAATACGGTACTTTGCGTGATCCAATTGAACAGGCAATACAAGATGGACATATACCACTTTTGGAAATTGATTTACAGGGTGCAAGAATTTTGCGTGAAACTGTTCCTTCTGCTCAATTTGTTTTTCTGTCTCCTCCTAGTTTTGAAGAATTAATTACGCGTCTTGGTATTAGGGGGACTGAGAGTTATGAAGATAGAATGCGTAGATTAAACACTGCAAAGGAAGAGTTGGCATCTGCGCATGAATTTGACCACATTATAGTAAACGAAAACATTGAAGATGCAGTTGATGAACTTGCTAAATTTATGAATCTATAGTTTTTAAGGAATTGTAAACAAATTTTATATATCTATTTTGTGCAGAAGTGCTATAATTTCATCGTTATACGGTAAATTGAAAGGGTGGTAGAATTGGTGTTTAATTTTATGAAATCTGGGGTCGACATGAATCCAGTTGATAGTAAGATCATTCCAGATATGTACAAAAAGAAACGCATTCGTGTATTTGCAAGTTTATTTATTGGATATATTGGCTATTATATTGTTAGGTCTACTTTTAAAATTGCAGTTCCATATTTGATTGAAAATTATCACTTTACTAAAGCTGATACTGGATTGATAATGGGTGTTCTTGCTGTTTCTTATGGTATTTCTAAGTTACTTATGGGGTTACTCTCAGATAAATGTAATCCACGCTTCTATATAAGCATGGGGTTATTATTTTCAGCACTTGTTAATGCACTTTTTGGTTTTACGCACAACATTATGGTTATGGCATCTTTGATGATTCCAATGGGCATTTTTCAAGGAATGGGTGCGCCAGCAGCACAGAAGTCTTTGAAATTCTGGTGGTCAAAAAGAGAGCGAGGATTTTACTATTCAGCTTGGTCAACAAGTCATAATATTGGATCAGCTGTTGCAGTTGCAGTTTCATTTTTGGCATTTTTACTTTTTCAAAATGCTACATTTTTAGTATCAAGTATTTTCATATTACCTTCTATTTTTAGTCTGATTTTGGCAGTAATCGTGTTTTGTTTAGGGCAAGATAGGCCAACTACTTTTGGATTACCAGCAATTGACGTGTATAAAAATGACCCTGAGTTGGTAAATGACGGTAAAGATGATAGTCAATTACGTTTTGGGCAAATTTTCGTACGCTATATCTTAAAAAATAGGCTGTTAATATTTCTTGCGCTTGCGAATGCATGTATTTATATTGCTCGATATGGTATTCTTGATTGGATTCCAACATATCTTTGGGAGGAAAAGAATTTCTCAAAAGAGGAGGCAATTTTATTTTTCTCGCTTTTTGAAATTTTTGCAATACCAGGCACCATGATTATGGGAATTCTTAGTGATAAACTATTTAAAGGTCTTCGAGCACCACTACCATTTTTTGCATCTTTGCTCTTAATTATCCCAATCTTCGTCTATCAATCATCTACTAATCACTTCGTTATTGCTGCTGCACTAGTTATTTTGGCTAATTGTGTATACATACCGCAAATGATGGTTGGATTAATTGCTGTTGAGGTTACTCCGAACTGTGCAGGTGGTGCAGCATCAGGTATTACAGGAATATGTGGTTATATACTAGGTGAAGTCATTGCCAGTATTTTTGTTGGGCAAATAGCCGAGAACTTTGGTTGGAAAGCATCATTCATTGTTATAGGGGCTGCATCAATATTTGCTGCATTTTTCTTTTTATTAGTTGCACTTCTTGAAATAAAAACTAAAAGACAAAAAATAAATAGAAAGAGAAGAATCGTGGTATAAAGCGCCTGATTATCTTAAGACTCCATGAAAATGCACAAGTTAAAAAAGTCATGCAACTTGGCATATACACACAATAATTCTATATTCATGTGTTGGTATATTCTTGTCCTTTAATTTGGTTAAGCATTTTTCATTAGATAGCGATTCAGCAAAATGCTGCATCATAACCAGAACTACAACACCCTAAGAGGTAGCACTTTATACAAGAAACCGCATTTACCACTCTGCTTATACCTCATGAAGTCTAAAAAAGCCTGTTTTCCCTCTTCAAAATAGTACATGTGTGTATAACACACATAAGCACCTTAAATCAAACCACATGCTTATAAATAGCCTTAATGAAGGTCTAGGTTATAAAACCACCTGGATTTGCTCAAGAAGAAGTTTTTGTATGTAC
>JAIRWY010000052.1 GCA_031268675.1 Candidatus Ancillula glyptotermitis
AAATTGTAGATTTAGAGTTCATTCAACCTACTTAGATGGATGAAAAATATATCATAGGGCGGACATTCCGTAATGTTAAAACGTCTAATAGGGCGGACATTCCGTAATGTTATTCACACTACGGAACTATTTCATGAATAATTCTTTCTAGGTTGGAATTGTTGGATTTTATAGAAGAAGTATCTTTTGTACATCCGCATCTAAACTACAACACCTTAAGAAGTAGCACTTTATACAAGAAATAGCATTTACCACTCTGCTTATACCTCATGAAGTCTAAAAAAGCCTGTTTTTGCCTTTCAACATAATACATGTGTATATAACACACATAAGCACCTTAAATCAAACCACGTGCTTATAAATAGCCTTAATGAAGGTCTAGGTTATAAAACCACCTAGATTTGCTCAAGAAGAGGTTTTTACATGTACACCCCATGAATAAAAAGAAGACTTGCATTGAAGAGGGGTTGATGATAAATGTTGGTGAGTAGGTTGATGTATGCTCGAAGGTGTTGTATTTTGGGTGCGGATGCAGCTTTGTCTAGCGCTAAAGTTTTTTGTGCTATAATATAGTCATGCAGAAGCGCTACAACGTTACAACAGCAGCACGATTAACAGGTGTTCATCCGCAGACTTTGCGTTATTATGAAACTATTGGACTAATACATCCAAGAAGAACAGTTGGAGGTGTTCGTAGATATAATGAGTGGGATATTCAGCAACTTTGTGAAATACGCAAACTAATAAGTCGCGGAGTAAATCTTGAAGGTGTTCGTATTATACTGGAACTTACAGAAGAAAATAATATCCTAAGGCGTCAAATTGTCATTAACAGGGGTGATAGTATCTTTACTGCTGAAAGTAGTGGTGATGTAAATATCGAGCAGTATACTAAGATGAGCCTGATTAAACGCACAAAATTATTCCGATCATTGTACAAAAGTAGAAGAAGAAGTATTGAGAATCCAACTGTACTACAGATTGAAGGCAGCAAGTAATTCTAAAAAATGAATATGAAAAGTACATGCAAAAAGTACTTAAATTAAGCAGAGCGTTGCAAAGAGATGCAGATATTCCAATTGTCGCACTTGTAGTTTCTCAGCATGATAAAATTCTAGCCATTGAGAGTAATATGCGAGAAAAGCACTGTGATCCAACCGCACATGCAGAAATCCTTGCTCTGCGTACAGCATCAAAGAAGTTGAATACCACGAAGTTGCAAAATTGCATGTTGTTTTCAACGCTTGAACCTTGTATAATGTGCGCTGGTGCAATACTTAATGCTCAGATTAGCACGGTTGTATTTGGTGCATTCAACGAGAAGTTTGGTGCAGCTGGTTCAAGATGGGATTTACTTCGTGATCCACTAGCATCTCATCATCCTGAAGTCATAGGCGGGATACTTGAAGAAGAATGCTCGCTTTTGCTAAAGGGCTTCTTTTTGCGACTAAGATTGAAGTCTGAAACAACCACTGGACTATTTTCTAATAGATGATCTTCTAGGTATTTTGAGAACTCATCACTTTCTAATGCTGACTGAACTGCGGTAAAAAGTGACTCGGATTGCAACTGCTTAACCTCTTTTTTTATAACATCTCGAATTTGTTCCTCGCGCTCGCTGAACATCCTTTCCACCTTTTTCTCCACCTTTTTCTGAAGTTCTTCCTTTAACTCCTTTTTGAACTCTTGATTCAACTCAAAAAGTGCTTTTAAATTATCAAATCCTGCATTTGCAGACTTCTCGTTCATTTCATCAAGTGCAGGTAGACGAATTAAAGAAGCCGCAGCAAGTGAAATCTTTGCATATCCATCAATACAACTCATCGGGTTCTTCCATATACTTCTAACTTCTGAATTTGCAAGTTTAGTTACAATTGAATTTGTTGAAAGACCAGTAATAACGCGCTTTAATCCACCAGAAACTTCAATGGCTGAGCCAACAAAACACCTAGCATTAACAACTGTTTTATTCAAATCATCACTGTGTGAATTCTGTATATCATCTCGCATAGTATTGCTGCGAACTTCTTCTGCAACATTTACATCAACTGGTGAAATAATCGTACGCATAGTCGTTCCTTGCTGTTTGGCTAACTTGTGAATTAACTCTGCAACATCTATAATACGTAGTTCTGGTACAACGCTACGTGTTCTGTGATAGCTAGCTTGAATTTCATCTGCTACATTTGGAGACAACATATCATACTCAAAACGGTTTACATTTCTGTCAATTTTAAAATCCTGTGGCGTAAAACGAACAACATCCGAAACTGGTACTAGTTCATACATGTCTTTCGGGAATGCGTTCTTAAATAGCTTATTGTAGTTCAGAATGCTCAAGGGCTGGTATGTACAAAATATGCTCAATATATCACCAAGATCATCTAACCATTCAGGAAATTCATCACCAATTTGAGTAAAAACAACCTCAAAGTTTCTTGATGGAGTACTAACAATATCAATTTGTAATGCAGTTCCAAGTGGCCAGTAATTCACACACTGAACAATATCGTTGGATATTTTAGCAGACAAGATATTAGCATCACTAACAAATTTGTAACCTAATATTTCAACATGTTTAGGAGCTTTTCGTCTATTTTGTTTTTCCTTAATATTCATAATCACCCATTTACTAGTTATTGATCTGTACAATATGGAAGTTGTCGTAAATTCTTGATGGAGTTGGACCTCGCTGATTTTGATAATGTGATCCTTTTTGTGCGCTACCATAAGGAAACTCAACTTCAGATGAAAGCTCAAAGAACGCCAACTGCCCAATTTTCATACCTGGGTACAATTTTATCGGAAGAATATTCAAATTGGAGAGTTCTAGCGTAATATGCCCAGAAAATCCAGGATCTATAAAACCAGCAGTAATATGTGTAGCCAACCCTAAGCGCCCCAATGAACTCTTGCCCTCAAATCTTGCTGCAACCTTAGTGCCAAGTGTAATTAGTTCATAAGTAGATCCAAGTACAAATTCACCTGGGTGTAAAATATAGCATTCACTATCATCTAAAACAATTTTTTGAGTCAAATCACTGTATTTAACTGCAGGATCAATGTGTGTGTACTTATTATTGTCAAACTTGCAAAACACACCATCTAACCGAACATCAATTGATGACGGCTGTACCATCGCCTCAGAAAACGGCTCAAGCGTAATTTCTTTCTGCCGAATACTAGACTTAATATCTCTATCGGATAACAACATGTCTATAGTATAGCACACTTTTCATTTCTGGGTACTAAAATTATTAGAATATTTTGCAAGCATTGAGTGTTTTATGCTGTAAGTAAAGTAAATTACTAAACCAATTGCAATCCAAATAATAAACATAGACCATGTACCAATTGATAGATTAATAGCCAACCATATACAAATTAGTCCAGAGATAATTGGCAATACTGGTGAAAATGGAACTTTGAACGAGTTTTCACTAGATTTACCTCCCTTTTTGCGTAGTATTGGTATAGCAAATGAGACGAGTACAAATGCAGAAAGCGTTCCAATATTAATCATTTCGTCAAGTTCTTCAATATTCGTAAATGCTGCAACTATTGCAATCAATATTCCAGCAAGAATTTGTATACGAACAGGCGTACCTCGTTTTGATACAACAGAAAGCGATTTTGGCAACAACCCATCCCTAGACATGGCTAAAACTACTCTTGCAAGTCCCATCATAGCAATTAGAACTACAGTTGTGAGCCCAAGAAATGCACCAAATGAAGCAATCGCCTCTACACCGTAATTACCTTTAATCTCAAATGCCGTTATTATTGAGATAGTTTCATCAGGATGTGCACTTTGGAACGCCTGAAAATCTGCACGACTACTCATTCCAGCTGTGACAATTGCAACAAGAACATAGAGCAAAGAAACTATTGATATACCAGCAAACAAACCAAGTGGCATATTTTTCTTGGGGTTAACCGTTTCTTCAGCAACTGATGCTGCAGCGTCAAAACCTATAAAAGCGAAGAAGATAATTGCTGCACCAGAAAATATACCCATAATTCCAAAATGTGCAGGTTGTTGTCCCAGCAAAAAACTAAAGAGCGATTGTCCACTATTAGAAACTAATTCAGCTGGTTGAGAATCTGGAATAAATGGTGTTAAATTTGAAAAATCAAAGTATTGTAAACCCATAATAACGATGAACAATATAACGCAAACTTTTAGTAAAACGAAAAGTCCTGCAGTTCTTGCGGAAAATTTAGTGCCAAAAATCAACATCGCGACAAAAATCGTAATGCCTATAAAAATTGGCCAATCCACAGTTATAGATCCAAGTGAAAATGCGCCTGGTATTATAATTCCAATTGATCGTAAAGCGCTATGAAGATACACTGACCAGTACTTAATTATAACTGAAGATGCCATAAATAACTCCAAGATGACATTCCAACCAATTATCCAAGCAAAAATTTCTCCTAGTGAAACATAGGAAAATGAATATGATGAACCAGCAACAGGAATAACAGTTGAAAATTCAGCGTAGCACATAACTGCGAGCATACATACTGCTGCCGCTATTATAAACGAGATTATTGATGCAGGTCCTGCTTCATTCACTATAACTTTTGCACCAACAGAAAAAATACCTGCACCAACTGACAAGGATACACCAAGCATAGCAACATCAAACCACTTAAGTGTCCTAGGTAGTGCTTGTTTTCCATCAATTTGCGAAGTTGCTATCACCTCTTCAATCGACCTCTTGCGTAATATGCTTAGCTTGCTCACAGTTGCATTATAGCACATGTGAATGTTAAGTCGGTATTAAGCAACTTTTTGGGCTGCGCCCAAATGCCCTCCTTCTTGGGCTGCTACCCAACTGCCACTGTTCTTTTTGGCTAACGCCCAATGGGTGTTCTTTAATATGCATCTTTTTTTGGGCTAACGCCCAATGGGTGTTCTTAAAATAAATCTTCTTTTTCTTAATACAACTCTTCTTGGGCTGCGCCCAAACCCACGCTTTTCTATAACAGAAATCTTCTTTTAAGGGGAGGATTCTAAGGGGAGGATTTTGAAGGGGAGGGACCTACGCAGGGGCTATGCCCCTAACGGTCGCCTCCCCTTGTACCCCACCCCCCTTAACCCCTTGAGGTGCTTGTAAATGCATGCGCACAAAAGTTGTGTGATTTGTAAGGCAAATTATGCTGATAAATGCATGTGCGCAGAAAGTAGAGTAATTTGCGTAGCAAATTATGCCGATAAAGTTAACTAGTGCCGATAAATACATGTGGTAGCAGGGATAGTAGCAAGGGCGGCAGCAGAAGAGCAGTAGCCAGAGGATTTTCTTGCCTCCAAGAAGTTGTAGGCATTAACATTATGCTGGAATATAATGATGATGATTTATCCTGATGTTCTAAGATGCTTGTTTTATTCTCCTTAAATATAAGCAGGGTGTAGCATTTTCTTGTGTATTTTGGTAGTTTGCAAAACACATGCAACAGCAAGACCAAGAACTAGTAATAAAACAGGTGTTGTTTTATGCATGCGCAAGTAAATAAAGTGTAATGCAAAATGCATTATGCCATAAAACCACTAGTGCTGGTAAATGCATGCGCGCAAAAACCGCGTGGTTTGCGTAGCGAATTATGCTGATGATTGCATGTGTGCAGAAAGTAGAGTGATTTGCGTAGCGAATTATGCTGATAAATCTAGGCACAAACAAACCGCGTGATTTGTGTAGCGAATTATGCCGATAAAGTTAACTAGTGCTGATAAATGCATGTGTGCAGAAGTAGAGTGATTTGTAAGGCGAATTATGCCGATAAATACATGCGCACAAAAGTAGAGTGATTTGCGTAGCAAATTACACTGATAAAGTTAACTTGTGCTGGTAAATACATGTGCGCAGAAAGTAGAGTAATTTGCGTAGCAAATTATGCTGATAAAGTTAACTAGTGCAGATAAATACAGGCGCGCAAAAACCGCGTGGTTTGCTTGCAAACCACACCTTATCCTGCATACACCTACACTTGCTAGTACAACTAATCAAACTTGCATAATGCACTTTGCATTATACCGATTTCTTCCGT
>JAIRWY010000060.1 GCA_031268675.1 Candidatus Ancillula glyptotermitis
ACGGAAGAAATCGGTATAATGCAAAGTGCATTATGCAAGTTTGATTAGTTGTACTAGCAAGTGTAGGTGTATGCAGGATAAGGTGTGGTTTGCAAGCAAACCACGCGGTTTTTGCGCGCATGTATTTATCTGCACTAGTTAACTTTATCAGTGTAATTCGCTACGCAAATCACTCTACTTTTGCGCGCCTGTATTTATCTGCACTAGTTAACTTTATCAGTGTAATTCGCTACGCAAATCACTCTACTTTTGTGCGCATGTATTTATCGGCATAATTCGCTGCGCAAATCACTCTACTTTCTGCACGCATGTATTTACCAGCACTAGTTAACTTTATCAGTGTAATTCGCTACGCAAATCACGCGGTTTTTGCGCGCATGTATTTATCTGCACTAGTGGTTTTATGGCATAATGCATTTTGCATTACACTTTATTTACTTGCGCATGCATAAAACATCAACATCTGTTTTATTACTAGTTCTTGGTCTTGCTACTGCCTGTATTTACCAGCACCTCAAGGGGTCAAGGGGGGTGGGGTACAAGGGGAGGCGACCGTTAGGGGCATCGCCCCTGCGTCGGCCCCCCCCCTTAGAATCCTCCCCTTAAAAGAAAAAAGTTGTATTTGAAATCTAGGGCATTTGGGCGCAGCCCAATTAGAACTTCTTAAGAACAATCTTCTTCTTGTACACTCGCTCTAACGGATCCAGATAATTACCATCTCCCCGAAGTACACCCCAGTGAACACAACTTCTGTCACAATGCTCAGAACCATCTCGATATTCAGAAACATTTCCTAGTTGTTCTCCTTTTTTTATGGGCGTTCCGACACTAAAAGGAGTTGAAACTGGTTCAAATGTCAACTTATACTCTCCAGATTTGAAAGTAACTGTAGGCTTGTTCGCAACTACACCTTTCCATAGTACTTCACCATCAACTGGTGCATTTACTTGTGTATTAACATCAGCATACAGGTCTAGCCCTCTATGTCCAGCATCATACTTGCCCAAGTTTTTGTCAAAGTTCCTGTATATTTGCGGATCCGAATATGTGTTCACAGGAAAATTCCAATGGTTTTGCACACATCCACTATTCAAATTCGCACTTTGTGCGCCCATATTACTACTAAATGCTACAAATACAGCTAATAGTAGTGTGCTGGTTAAAATTACTTGTAGTCGTTTATACATCAAATATCACCCTTTCTTGTATACCTATTATCACCAAGCGACTCAACTAGTCCAGATAATTGCAACCTCGCCAATTGAGCAAGTACATCAGACTTCTCGCAGTAAAGTACACTCGCTAATTCATCAACAGTTTGTGTCCGCTTTTTGCGAAACTCGTAGATAATATCACGTTCAGTTGAGGACAAATTATCGTATTTTCGCGCGAACTTTTCAGACAGTTCATCATCTTTTAACTGCGCCTTTAGTAGATCAAACTCGCCCAAACACATTTCATCAACATCATCCGCGCAAGTTATTGTTGTTGCATTACATTCACGGATCAATTGATGACAACCTGCAAATGATGGTGCAGTTATCATCCCTGGAACAACTCCAAGCGGTTTATTATATTTTAATGCCCAGTTTGCCGTTGAAATTGCACCAGATCTCCAAGAAGCCTCAACAACAACAGTTCCATTTGAAAATGCTGCAATTAACCGATTACGCTCCAGAAATTGATATGACTTGGGCGATGCATTTCCTGGATATTCCGCCAAAAACACACCACCCATTTGCAACATCCGTCTGAATACTATGTCATTAGTTTTAGGATACAACCGCAAAATTCCACTAGGCATGAACGCAATATTTCCACACTTAGTGCGCGAGTTTAAAGCACCGATATGCGCTGAAATATCAATTCCAATCGCTCCGCCAGAGACAATTGCATATCCCATATCACCAAGTTCGCTAGCCATATTGGTTGCAACTTCTCGTCCATAGTTTGTACAGACTCTGGAACCAACAAGAGAGACTGACTTTTTGCTGTATTCGTCAAGTTTTTCACAGTTGCCTAATGCAAAAAGTGCAATCGGTTCATCATCTCCTAAATACTGGAAATTTTTTGGCCACAACTTATCACTAGGTATTATAATTGTACCTTCTGCCTTTACAAAATCATCAACAACCTGCTTTAAATCAATAGATTTTGAAACTTCTTTCCATTTATCTACTACTTTTTGTATATTTGGTATTTTACCACCTGTTGATGAAGTTATATGCCTATACGTCTCAAATGCACCATAATTCTTAACCAATCTGCGAAGTGTTGTTGGATTAAATTGTGCAAGATATGACAAAACTACTCGTATATTTAATTCATCATCAAGAAAATTATAGTTCACTATTTACACCCGTCTTCATTTGTAGCGCCTTCGCAATATCATCAAACCCCATTTGCTTGTCCTCAAGGTCCGCAATAGTTAAAGCAACACGCATAGACCGATCTGCACTTCTCAATGAGATAATACCTTTATCCACCGCACTCAAAATGTAGTCCAGTATATCAGTAGAAATCTTAAGATTTTGCCTCATCCACGTGCCAGGAATTTGCGAGTTGCTCTTCCAAGGAGTTCCTTCAAGCCGTTTAGAAGCTACTTTACGAGCGGAAATTACTTGTTCTAGTATTTGTGCAGATGTTTCTATATCCAAGCCGCTGATTTCGTGCGTGCGGACATTAGGAACTTCTGTACTTATATCAACTCGGTCAAGTAAAGGCCCAGAAAGTCTGGCAAAATACCGCCTTCGCTCAATTGAAGAACACCTGCATTTATTGTGCTTTGAGCTGAACATACCGCAAGGGCAAGGGTTTGCTGCCATTACCAGCTGAAAACGCGCAGGATAACGAGCTTTCCCCTTTATGCGGTCAATAACTACTTCCCCACTTTCCAGCGGCTGGCGAAGTGTTTGTAAAATTCTTGGGCTAAACTCAGGAGCTTCGTCTAAAAACAGAACTCCGTTATGCGCCCTTGAAACTGCACCTGGTTTCGGTAATCCACTTCCACCTCCTATAATACTAGGTGCAGTTGCTGTATGATGTGGAGACTCAAATGGTGGCCTAGTAATCAACTCCGAATCGCTTAAAGTGCCTGATATTGAGTGGATTGAAGTAACTTCAAGTGCCTCCTGAGGGCTCAAATCTGGCAAAATGGATGGTAATCTTGATGCCAACATGGTTTTTCCAGTTCCTGGTGGTCCGACCAACAAAATATTATGTCCACCAGCTGCTGCAATTTTCATACATTCTTTTGCGCTATTTTGCCCTAAAACTTCTGAAAAATCACCAACATGTTTTATACGGTCCACATAGTTATTCGTTGTTCGTTTTATTGGTTCAAATCCCATTTCGTCAATCCTTGCGCCGAATATATTAGCAATTTCAGATAAGTGTCCAGCTGGTATTACTTCAAGGTTCGTTATGAGTTTCGCTTCGTTCTGATCAGCATACGGTACAACAACTTTTTGAATTCCGAACTTCTTGGCAGAAAGTAAGCTAGGCAGAATACCTCTAACTGGATGCACTCTTCCATCAAGTCCAAGCTCTCCAATAAATAGAACGGTTTTTATATTCTCGTACGGAACTATGTTGACAGCAGAAAGCACTGCCATAGCAATTGCAACATCAAAACTAGAACCGTGTTTATACAGTGATGCTGGTGCCAAGTTGATGGTTATATGTCCTTCTGGAATTCGTATTCGCGAGCCTTGAAATGCAGAAAGCACCCTAGACTTAGACTCAACTAGTGAAGTATCTGGTAATCCAACAAGTGTAACTCCTGGTAGACCATTATTAACATGTGCCTCAACATTCACCAAGTGCCCGTCAATTCCAACAAGCGAAATTGATTTTGTTGATGCAAATCTAATGCGCCCGCTCATACACGCACACCTTTCAAATGCTTCAGTTCGGGCGTTGCAATTTCGTCATTAGCAAGTATTCCTATTACATCAAGCCGTACATGCTTATATCGAACCGACTCATGCATTTGCAACCAGAGATTTGCACATTTGAGCATTTGCACATACTTGGCATGACTAACGCCCTCAATTGGTCTACCAGCACATTCACTTCTGCGCGTTTTCACTTCCAAAAAGACTAGTGAACCATCAGCACCACAAGCAACTACATCAATTTCACCGTACCTAGAAAACCGCCAATTACGCTCAATAATCTGCATATTCTGGGCTTTCAAATACTCACATGCATATTCTTCACCCCATTGCCCCAATTGCCTCGTACTCATATTTTGAAAAATGTTCATATTCACATAGTATACTAAAAAACTACTGCGCAATACATCTAAAGTCAAAAATGTCAACAACTATTCATTGTAAAATGCAGTGTGAATAACTTAAAGTGATTGGGCTATTGCCCAAACCCCATACTTTTCTTGGGCTGCGCCCAAAGCGCGCTTTCCTTTTGGGCTATCGCCCAACTGCCCTAGACTTCAAATACTTCTTTTTCTTAATACAACTTTTTTTGGCTACGCCCAAAGCCTGCATTTTTTAATATGAATTTTCTTTTGTGCTTCTAGCACAGGGAGTTTTTAAGGGGAGGGACCTACGCAGGGGTTTCACCCCTAACGGTCGCCTCCCCTTGTACCCCACCCCCCTTAACCCCTTGAGGTGCTGGTAAATGCAGGCGCTAGCAAATCTGGGTTGTTGGTTTTGCTTATACTTGTGATGGTTGTTGGTATAATCTACGCTCAGACAAATTGTGTGATTTGCTTTAGGAAATCACTCTGTTTCCTCCTAGTGCTTGCACTCCTAGTACTGCAAGTCAAACAGCGTAATGCAGTTTTTTGCATTACATGGTTTTTGCTTGAGTATGCACGTGCTAGTTGCAAGTTTAATAATGCGATTTATGAAATAAATCACTCTGCTTTTGCTAGTACCTGCTTTTAACATCATAATGCTACTATTTGCACATGTGCATATACTGGTACAATGCATAAAACCGTTGTTTACGTGGTTTTATTTCTACACCTGTGTGTACCACACATGTTAAATTATAGTGTGGATTATACTAGTTTTATGCGCATGCATTTGCTAGTTGCAAGTTCAATTGCGTAATTCGCTGCGCAAATCACGCGGTCTACTTGTGCTTGTATGCCCCACAACTTGCAGTTTAGCGGTGTGATTTATGAAAATCACGCGGTTTCCTGTTAGTGCATGTGTTTACTTGCACAAGTGAACTTTATCAGTCTGATTTATTTCATAAATCACACGGCTTCTGCGCACCTATAATATGGCAGTACCAGCAGTTTGGTAGCGTGATTTGCTTTAGGAAACCACACCTTCTCCTCCTAGTGCGTGTATTTGCTCGCGCACAACTTCTGTGCGCCTGTAATATCTACACAAGTGGTTCAATTGCGTAATGCCTTGCATTACACGGTTTTTGCTTGTACATGTGGTTTCCACTATGTATATACAACATTACATCACTTCATTACTATTTGCACATGTGCATATACTGGTACAAGCATTTGGGTTGTATGGTTTGCATGCAGACCATGCCTATAAACCCCAGCAAGCACAAATTCAACCGCGTGATTTATATCATAAATCACACAACTTCTGTGCGCCTGTAATATCTACACTAGTGGTTCAATTGCGTAATGCATTGCATTACACCATTTTCCCGCGCACTCTCACAAATCCCGCTCCAAGCATCAGCATCAACAAAGTTGCAACAAAAGCATTAACAGGAACACCAGTTTGTGCAACTGAGCCTATTGTGCTTGCGTTGTTTGCGCTAGGGTTTGAACTACTTGCAGGATTTACATTTACAGCATATGCTTTAACAACATCTTCGCCAAATCCAGGAACTGAAAGAGTAACTGTACGCTCACCAGTAGATGTAAATGTAATAGAGTTGTCGTTGACTGTTGCGTTTTCATCTGGTTCTCCACTAACTGTAGATATTATCTTGTACTTGGTAAAGTCTAGTTCATCTGAAGTTGTTGGACTAAGTGGAAGAGTGCCAGTTTCTGGATAACGCGGTTGATCAGTTCCACCTCCGTAT
>JAIRWY010000080.1 GCA_031268675.1 Candidatus Ancillula glyptotermitis
TACCAAATGATTTATATAAAATTACAGTTCATGTGAGTACTGATGGTAAAATTGAAGATAAAAAAATTGAAAAATTAGATGTATAGTATAAAGTTGGAATAACCATAGCGAAAAAATAATGTTATTTTTTCGCTATGGTTATTTCGTATTAGTTGAATTAGATTTGTTGTGCACCAATTACATACTACAAATTTGTTCAAGAAGTTCTTTTCGACTCTTCCTTTTGTTTCATATAACTGAAGTTGTGATAATATCAATACCAAAATTATTACAAACTCTCTCAAACTAAATGTTTGCTGACTAATCTTCTGCGTACTTGACAAGTACAAAGAAGTGTGGTATAATGAACGTAAAGTTTTCTTAGGAAAAAAGGAGACTAGTAGTTATCAGTGAGCAAAAGGGATGGTGGAGTATGGGAATACCAACATTAACAGATAGACAAACAGATACAGCAGTGCAGAATTTGCAACTAGTTGTTGATATACTAAACGATTTAGCACTTACTCTTAAGCATGCACATTGGAATGTTACAGGACCTAATTTTATTGCAGTTCATGAAATGCTTGATCCTCAAATTGAAAAGGTGCGAGAAAGCGTTGATACTGCAGCAGAGCGAATTGCAGCTTTAGGAGGTAGCCCAAATGGTTTATCATCTTCAGTTTTAAAAGTTGCCAAGGAGAATTTGCCTCAATATACATTGACCAACAAGGCAGAAACTCTTAAACATCTTAAAGCGCTTGATGAGCAGTATACTGCTATTGAAACGATTCTACGCGCAGTTATCGAGGAGCTAGATTCTGCAGATCTAATTAGTTCAAATATTGTTCAGGACTTTCTTTTGGATCTTGAGCAGTTTCAGTGGTTTATACGCTCTCATATTGCTTAAAGTCGTGCAAGATTATTATAATTTGAGCAAAGTTTTTTGTTTTAGTTGTATTTTGTGCACTTATTTAGAATAATTTAAGAATAATATTTGACAAAACAAGTCAATTGTGATATAATTACTATTTAGTAGTGAGGTTGACGCTTTAACTACTGTTAATTTTGCTGTCTATCTTAGATTGTTTTATACCTGATATAAGTTGGATATGTATGAGTTAATAGTGTTAGTAAATGTAGAATCGAGGTGTGGTGTTATGGGTAGAGGTCGTCAAAGGGCAATGGCAAAGAAGGTTGCTCGTGAAATTAAATATTTTAGTCCGAATACTGATTATGATGCGTTGACTAGTGAGTTAAGTTCCGAAAAAGATTTCCAGGATAGTTCGCTTGATGGTGTCCAAGGTGGTCTTGCTAACTCCGAGTTGGAGGAGTACGTTGAGTGGGTAAAACAAACCGCTAGTGAATGTTCGACTGGTAAAAAAACAGGACAAGGTGAGTAGTTGGAGTGAGAATGCATAGTGATGGTCTAGGAACTTTTAGTGCAGCCCAGAGTAGATCGAAGAAACTAGAGGAGAAGATTAGGCAAAACCACAAGGCATTCAGGGTGTTGACTGGTGAGAGGCCAACTGGTTTATTGCATATTGGGCATTTGTTTGGTTCTATTATGGAACGAGTTCGTCTTCAACAACTTGGAACAGAGGTTTTTGTTTTAATTGCGGATTATCAGGTTATGACAGATCGAGATGAGCTGGGTGCGGTTACTTCAAACGCATATAATATAATACTTGACAATTTGGCAGCTGGGCTAGATCCAGAGGTCACGACCTTTTTTGTGCATTCGCAAATTCCAGAGCTAAATCAGCTAGTGTTGCCGTTTTTGTCGCTTGTATCAGAATCTGAGTTACATCGTAATCCAACTGTGAAGGCGGAATTAGAAGCTAGTGGTGGTAAAATGTCAGGACTTATGTTGATATATCCGATTCATCAAGCTGCAGATATTCTATTTTGCAAGGGAAATGTTGTCCCAGTTGGAAAAGATCAACTTCCACATATTGAAATCGCCAGAGTTATAGCTCGTAGATTTAATGAGCGGTTTTGTGGCGATGGAAGTATTTTTCCGCTTCCTGAAGCTCTGCTGTCAAATACATCGCTTTTACCTGGTCTTGATGGTCGTAAGATGTCCAAGAGTTTTGGTAATGCAATTTCTCTTTCAATGACTAACGATGATACTGCAGCGCTTATAAGACGTAGTGAAACCGATTCAACGCGTGAAATATCTTATGATCCAGAAAATAGACCAGGAATAAGTGCTCTACTAGATTATATAGTGCTTGCTCGTGGTCAAGAGTTAAATGCTGAAAGTCTGCACTTAGTTGTTGATGAGATAAACAGTGATCCCAAATATGGTGCAGGACTTTTAAAACAAAAGGCAACCGATGCAATAAATGACTTCCTTGAGCCACACAGGACAAAACGTGCTGAATATGCAAAAAATATGGATTATATTACCGAAGTTCTTAAAAATGGAAACATTAAGGCACGCGAAATTGCAGCAACTACTTTGCATGAAGTATCCGTTGCTATGGGAACTGTATATTAGTAACAAGGAGATTTTGTATGAATGGTACTACCGAAAATGAACAACTAAGAGAAGAGATGATGAATGCACTAACTAGTGTAATTGATCCAGAACTTGGTATATCAATTGTTGATTTAGGACTTGTCTATGGAATTGACTTCAACGAACTAGGTGGAGCCACTATAAATGCAACTCTTACGACTCCCGCATGTCCGTTAACAGATACGCTTGAAATGCAGATGCTAAATGCAGTTGGACATTTAATAGAAAATGTTGATATTAATTGGGTCTGGACACCGACTTGGAATATGGACATGATTACCGATGCTGGAAAAGAACAGCTTGCAGCGATTGGATTTGGAATCTAGCTGATTGCTTGGGCTGCGCCCAAATGTCCTCCTTCTTGGGCTAACGCCCAAACCCACGCTTTTCTATAACAGAAATCTTCTTTTCTAAAGAGGAGGATTCTAAGAGGAGGATTTTGAAGGGGAGGGACCTACGCAGGGGCTATGCCCCTAACGGTCGCCTCCCCTTGTACCCCACCCCCCTTGACCCCTTGAGATGCTGGTAAATGCATGCAATAGCAAGACCAAGAACTAGTAATAAAACAGGTGTTGATGTTTTATGCATGCGCAAGTAAATAAAGTGTAATGCAAAATGCATTACGCCATAAAACCACTAATGCAGATATTACAACCGTGCAAAAGTAGAGTGATTTGTAGCGCAAATTACACCGATAAATACAACCGCACAAAAGTTGCGTGATTTACGAAGCAAATCATACCATCAAACTGTGGGTGGTAGCAGAACCAGCAGAATGGGTAGCAGCAGAACAGGTGCTGTGGGTGCTGTTAAATACAACTGCGCAGAAGTTGCGTGATTTGCGAAGCGAATTACGCCATAAAACTGTAGGTGCGCAGGAGTAGAGTAATTTGCATAGCGAATTACACCATAAAACTGTGGGCACAAACAAACCGCGTGATTTGCAATGCAAATCACTCTAATTGCTGCGTAAAAAACTAGATGATGATTTATCCTGGTGTTCTAAGATGCTTGTTTTATGCTTGCTCAAGACAAGCAAGGTGTAGCGTTTTCCTGTGCTAGTGAGGTGTTGATAAACTCTTCCCCATGAAAATGCATGTATAATATTTTTAAAGCAATAGTAAAATTAAATAAGAGGATATTATACTGTGGATGGAAATTTGGTGGATTTGTTTTTTCATCACAAAAGGTTGCTTGTTGTTGGAAAACTTTAAAAAGCAAAGATTTGAATTGAGAATATATGGTATAATATTGATGTGAGTGAAAATGTTAGAGTTAGATTTTGTCCTTCGCCTACAGGAACTCCGCATGTCGGATTGATTAGAACATGTTTGTTCAACTGGGCGTATGCACGGCATTCTGGTGGTAGTTTTGTGTTTCGGATTGAAGATACAGACCAAGAAAGAGATTCTGAAGATAGTTATAATATGATTATAGAAGCACTCAAATGGCTGGGATTAAATTGGGATGAGGGTGCAGAAATTGGTGGACCGCATGCTCCATATCGACAAAGTCAACGACTAGATATTTACGAATCTGTTGTAAAAAAGTTACTTGATGGTGGTTTTGCATACAAGTCATTTTCAACGCATGATGAAATTGAAGCACGAAATGTTGCAAATGGTAGACCGAAACAGATGGGGTATGACGGTTTTGACAGAAATCTTACACCTGAGGAAGTTATTCAGTTTGAAAATAGCGGTAGAAAGCCAACAATTAGGATTCGAATGCCAGATGATGATATTTCATTTACAGATCTTGTTCGTGGTGAGGTAACATTTAAGTCTGGTAGTATTCCTGACTATGTTATAGTTCGTGCGAATGGACAACCGTTGTATACACTTGTAAATCCTGTGGATGATGCTTTGATGGAAATAAGTCACATTCTGCGCGGTGAAGACTTGCTTTCGTCAACACCTCGCCAAGTTGTTCTACATAATGCACTCATCGAGTTGGGAATTGCGAAGAACATGCCAAAATTTGGACATCTTCCATATGTGATGGGGGAGGGGAATAGAAAGTTGAGTAAACGAGATCCTGAATCAAACCTCTTTCTGCATCGTGAAAACGGCATGATTCCCGAAGGACTATTGAACTACTTGGCACTATTAGGCTGGTCAATTGCGCCTGATCGAGATGTATTTGATGTTGCAGAGCTAATTAAGGAGTTCGATCCGAATAATGTGCTCGCAAACCCAGCAAAATTTGACATAAAGAAGTGCACTGCAATCAATGCTGAACATATACGAAGACTAGATATACAAGATTTCAAACGACGGCTGATTCCATATTTATACGGTAGTGTTTCTGCATCACTTATTGATCTGGACTTAATTAAAGAGTTAGAAAAAAGTGAGCCAGAAATGCCACACTTGAAAATCCACGAGCCATTAGTATCTAGTGATGAATATGATAAACTTACAGAGTCGGAAAGGCGTGTACTTGATTTAGGTGCGCCGTTAATTCAGGAACGCATTCAGTTGTTAAGTCAGGCGCGTGATATGCTAGGCTTTTTACTGCTCGGTGCTGATGTTTTTGAATATGAGGATGATGCACTAAATCAAGTGAAGAAAATTTCCGATGCTGGAGAAGTTGTGCAAAAAACTCTTGCACTTCTTGAAACCATTGAACAAAGTGAATTTACTACTACTAGTTTACATGAAAAATTAAATGAGTTACTGGTAATTAAATGCAATCTAAAGCCACGCATTGCATTCACACCACTTCGGGTTGCAATTAGCGGGCGCAGAGTTTCACCTCCACTTTTTGAATCAATGGAGATTCTCGGAAAAGAGCAGATAATTGCGAGACTAAATAGATTTATGTCTGTACTAAAGCTCTAGTCTTGTAAAATATAGTATAGAATTTCGTAAAATAACAGTGTATGATGAATAGATTATGTGCACATATAAGTTTAACAATAGAAAAGTTGTATACTATGCTAGAGTGTGGTATAATGTAGTTTATGTTGCGTGGGAAATTTCTCAGAATAGATGGACAAGATGAAAAGTTGTTAATAATTAAGACTGACAACAATGAGACTTTTGCTGTGCCGCTTTCTAAGGCGCTAGAAGATGTTTTACTAGCAGAAATTAAGAGTAGAGATCAAAATAATGCTGATAATAAACCTACTTTGGCTAGACAGTTGAATAAAACAAGAGCTGTGTCTGATGAAAACTGCGATGAAGAGAGTTCAGCGCATGAACGTATAACTGAGTCTCGAATTAGTGAAGATATTAGCGGAGGACAAGGTCTTACTCCTCGCGAAATTCAGCAGCGCGTTCGTAGTGGACTTACTGAAGAAGAAATTTCAGACAAGTTTGAAGTACCAATTGAGAAAGTTAGGCGATATTCATTGCAGGTTAAGCGCGAGAAGATATTGATTATAGACCAGTTTATGCATTTAAGTGCTCGATCCTCCAAAAGAGGTAGAACGCTAGTTGATGTTGTAAATGAGTACTTTGATTTTCATGGTATTGATCGCTTAGATGTACATTGGAATGCTACGAAAAATGAACATGAACCGTGGATAATACAAGTTGAGTTTGAACTTGAAGATGATAAAACTATTGCTATTTGGACATGGGATCCGAAGTCATCGATTATATCGGAGAGTAATGAAGTGTCTAGGAAAATAACGAAGTATTACGAAGATGCAGCTTTTGACGATGAACCAGTCTTTTTGGGCGCAGAGAAGAAAAGTAAGGCAATTTCTCAAAGTAGTGAAAAATATCACACAGTAAGTTTTTCAACTGGATTAAGGCTTAAAGAATTGCGTAAATCTCTTGATGCTGATTTTAAGACACAGACGGCCAAGCAGATTATAGATACAAGTTATCAGAACATCAATACAGATCGATCTGTTAATTATTTTACAGAGCACGAAGAGTTTGAGAAAAGTGAGGATTTTGAGCAAGTTAAAAATGATGATTCTGATGCAAAATTAAGCTCAAATCGTCCAGTGCTTTCAATTCTTAAATTAGCATCTGAAAAGGATATTACTGCGCATCCAGTAGTGGATGAAAATAATGAATTTAATGCACCTGATTTAAGGGAATTCGTAACTAAACTTGATAAAAAACATGAAGATGATGAGTTGCAAAATGATGATAACACCGTTAATATCAATATAACTGGTCGTATGCGCGAGAAGTTCCAGAAAAAACGGAAAACACGCACAAAAGTACCGAGCTGGGATGAAGTTATGTTTCCAAAGTCGAACGAAGATCAAGATGATGATTTTCCAACTGCAGCATAATCCGCGAGTTAGTGGTAGGAGTATATATGAATAGGTTGAATATTGCAGGTTGGACTAAATTGTCAACTGTTGACTGGCCTGGAAATATCGTAACAAGTATTTTTTTGCAAGGTTGTCCATGGAGGTGTAGTTATTGCCATAATTATCAAATATTGGATCCGAAAGTACAAGGTCAGATACAGTTTGAAGATATTCTTGAGTTCTTGAGAAACAGAGTTGGTTTATTAGATGGTGTAATTTTTAGTGGTGGTGAAGCATTGATGCAGGCAGGGGAAAATGGTGCATTGCTTAATAGCATCAAGGAAATTCTTGCTATTGGAAACTCTGCAAAGTCTGTTAACGCTGTGGGTTATAAAATTGGACTTCATACTGCTGGTGCATATCCAAGTAACCTACGGCGAGTTCTGGAATACATTGATTGGATTGGTTTTGATATTAAGGCACCAACTGGACTTTATGACGCAATTACCAATGTGAATGCATCTGAAATAGCTGCGCGAAAAAGTTTGAACTTAATCCTTGCTGAGCGAGAATTGCGAAAGAATACGGATCATCCATTAAATGTTCAGTTTCGTACAACTATAGATCCATTTATTCTTGATGATTCTGCTATTTCTAGGCTAAAAGAGGAATTGTTGGAAAAAGGCATTGATGATTTGGTGCTTCAAGAGGTGAGATCAGAAGGCACTAGAGAAGAATATGCCAAGAAGCTTTCTGCGCAGAACCAGAAGTAGGATACACTGAGCACTACTTTATGGGAGCCACTAGTTCTCTCATACTTTCTTATAATTACATAACAGCATTCTCATAATAGGCATTTAACTTCCAGAAAACGAAAAACTATAAGCACACAACTGCATATTGTATCGCAACTCATTATGTGTTGAAAAGTGCCTACATTAACTTGACAAAGATTCAATGGTATGTTATAATGAAATTATGAAAAATTATGTTGATTATGGTGTTGGTGATTCTGATAAAGAATTCGCTAAGAAAAGTGTTCGCTTTGCAAAGAGCGGTTTAAAATCACTTAAGTTGTTTAGCCTTGTTGCTATAAGTTCGTTCGTTGCTGTTGCATCGTTGACTGGTTGTTCAAATGGAGATCAAAGTAGTTCCTCAAGCCTTTCTGGGCAGTTTGCTGGTTCTGGAGCATCTTCTCAATCAAGTGCGGTTGATGTCTGGCGTGCTGGTTTTCAAGCCAAAAATGCCTCTGCTTCAATAACCTATGATGGAAAAGGTTCAGGCGGCGGTCGTAAGGACCTCATTGATGGTGCTGTTCTTTTTGCAGGAACTGATGTTGCATTAACTGATGATGAAGTAAAAAAGGCAGAAAACGGTGCATGTAAAGGCGGCGGCGTTGTTGAAGTGCCTGTATATATCAGCCCAATTGCGATTGTGTACAACCTAGATGATGTTAAAGATCTTAAATTGACACCAGTAACTGTTGCAAAGATTTTTGATGGTGCGATTACCAAGTGGAATGATGCTGAAATCAAGGCAGAAAATCCAGATGCTAGTCTTCCAGATAAGGCAATAACTCCAGTTCACCGTTCTGATCAGTCAGGAACTACTGAGAACTTCACGGACTATCTTGCTAAGACAACTGACGGTATATGGAAGCATCCTGCAAGCGGTTCGTGGCCAAATAATGTCGGTCAGTCAGGTCAAGGGACTTCTGGACTTATTAATGTGGTACAGCAAAGTTCTGGTACAATTGGCTATGCAGACGCATCTAAAGTTGGTAAGTTATCAACTGTTGCAATTAAAGTTGGTGATAAATTTGTGAAATACAGTGCTGAAGGTGCTGCAAAACTAGTTGAAGATTCTCCATACGGTTCTTCAGAGGGGCGATATGTGGTTGAATTGAATAGAAAGGTTACTGATCCGAAGTATTATCCACTAGTTTTAGTTTCTTATCAGGCTACTTGTACAGTTCATAAGGACTCAAAGAGTGCAGATTTTGTTCGCTCATGGTTAACTTATATAACTAGTGATGAGGCGCAAAAGAAAGCTGCTGAAGAAGCAGGTTCGGCTCCAATTTCTGAATCTATTCGTGAGAGAATCAAAAAATCGATTGAGACTATTAAGTAGAAATAAAAATCAAAGGATAGTAGAAAAAGACAATGTTGAAAATTGCCTCGAAAACGTCAGGTATTATTATTTTAACAACGCTTGCTTTGGTTGTTATTTTCTTATCAATTGAGGCTGTTCCGGCTATTTTTGCTAGCCAAGATGCGCTTCGGGATCAAATTCCGTGGTTTGCGAATTCTGGTGATCATAATATATGGCAGTATTCCATACCACTTCTGTTCTCAACCATCTTGGCTGCACTTTTGGCCCTGTTGATTGCGGTTCCTCTTTCAATTGCTGTTGCGTTATTTCTGACATATTATGTACCGAAAAGGATTAGTTCAGTTTTTGGATCACTAATTGATCTACTCGCTGCAATTCCTTCAGTTGTATATGGTTTGTGGGCGGTTGCAGTTCTGGTTCCTCGTTTATCTGGTGTTTTTAACTTTTTATCAAGAAACTTCGGCTGGATTCCATTATTTCATGGACCTGTGGCAGAACCTCCGCGCGTGTTACTTACAGTTTCAATTGTATTCGCGGTGATGGTTATACCGATTATTACAGCACTAGCATGTGAAATTTATTCACAGACACCTCATTTGAATACTGAGGCTGCATTGGCACTCGGAGCAACTAAGTGGGAGTCTATACGGCTTAGTGTTTTACCTTTTGGAAAATCTGGGATTATTTCAGCAAGTATGTTAGGACTCGGGCGTGCGCTTGGTGAAACTATGGCAGTTCTGATGATTCTTTCACCTGGACATAGCTTCTCGTTGTCAGTTCTGATGTCTGGACAGCACCAAACAATTGCTGGTAACATCGCAGCAAACTTCCCAGAAGCAGGCAGTTTAGGAGTAAGTGCATTAATTACAACAGGCTTAGTACTCTTTTTGTTGACATTTATCATCAACTTCCTCGCCAGAAAAGTTGTCGATCTTCCACTGAAGACGAAGAGAAGGAAGAAATGAACGAAAGCACTAATTTGCGCAGAAAAGTGACCAATAAAGTAATGACTGGAGTTGTTGCTTTGGCATTTTTGATCACACTAGTTCCGCTAGTTTCGACGATTTATACTACACTAGAATTTGGCATCACCAGATTGAATTGGGACTTTTTGTCTAACACCATGAAAGGAGTTATTGGCGGAAGACCTCCATTTGGCGGTATTTACCACGCAATTATAGGAACTGGACTGGTTACTTTTGGTGCTGCGCTTATCGCTGTTCCAATTGGTATTTTGACTGCTATTTACCTAGTTGAATATTCGCCTAGTGAGGATCATCGTTTAGCGCGTTGTATAAGCACTTTGGTTGATGTTATGACTGGAATTCCATCAATTGTGGCAGGTCTTTTTGCATATGCATTTTTTGCAATTGTGTTTGGACCAGGTGCAGTATTTGGATTTTCTGGTTCTGTTGCACTTTCTGTATTGATGATTCCAACTGTTGTGCGTTCAACTGAGGAGATGTTGAAAGTAGTTCCGCAAGATATGCGTGAGGCATCATTGGCACTTGGCATTTCAAAAGAGCGAACAATTTGCCGCATAGTTCTACGCATTGCTTTGCCTGGAATTATCACAGGTGTATTACTTGCAATTGCACGCATTATTGGAGAAACTGCACCGTTGCTAATTACAGTTGGTTCTTTTGACTCGTTGAATGCAAATCTATTTAGTGGACGCATGATGACATTGCCAGTTTATATTTACGGGCAGTATCAGGAGGGATTTGCAACTTGCACACCTCAAGCACTTGTGGATGGATGTGTGGAAAGCATTAGGCTTGAAAGGGCTTGGGCAGCAGCATTGGTGCTGATTATTATTGTGCTAGTCCTGAATATTATCGGTCGTGTGGTAAAGGCAAAATTGATGAATAAACGAGGAAAGTGAGATTATTATGGCAGAAAAAGAATCTAAAAAAGAGTTAAAGAAAAAATTAAAGAAAAAAGAGGATAAGAAGGCAGCAAAACGTGAAAAGAAAAGCCTTATGAAGCTTCAGCGGATGATAGTAACCAATCTTGATGTTTATTATGGAGATTTTTTGGCTGTTCAAGACGTAAATATGGAGATTAGACCTAAAGCTGTTACAGCAATTATAGGTCCTTCAGGTTGCGGGAAATCTACATTTTTGAGGACACTTAACCGTATGCATGAAATTACACCTAGTGCGAGTGTGCAAGGAAGTGTTCAACTAGAAGGTGTAGATTTGTACAGTGATGATGTTGATCCAGTTGAGGTTCGTAGGCATATTGGATATGTTTTTCAGCGCCCAAATCCGTTTCCGCACTTGTCTATTCAGGAGAATATTTTAGCAGGAATTCGGCTCAACAAGCAGAAGCTATCAAAAGAAGAAGAAAATGAACTGGTTATTTCGTGCCTCAAGAATGTTAACTTGTACAAGGAAGTTAAGGACAAGTTGAATCAACCAGCAACAAGCCTTTCTGGCGGACAACAACAACGCCTGTGCATTGCACGTGCAATTGCTGTAAAACCTAATGTTCTGCTTATGGATGAGCCTTGTTCTGCGCTGGATCCGATTTCAACTAGAAGTATTGAGGATTTGATTGTGTCGTTGAAGAGCCAGTTTACAATTGTGATTGTTACGCATAATATGCAGCAAGCTCAGCGAATTTCGGATTGGTGTGCATTTTTTAATGTAACAGCAACTGGAGAACCTGGGAGGCTTGTTGAGCTTGATAAGACTGATACAATCTTTAATTCACCAAATAAAAAAGCAACTTCTGATTATATTAACGGGCGTTTTGGGTAAATATATTCTTAATTCAAAAATAGTGCAGACTGTGAAAATTGAGTACAAGTTAATATAATGCGTCTCGAATGTGTGGGAAAACTAAAATAATTTATAAGAAAAATAAAAAAGTATAAAATTAACTTGACATAGTTGGAGAAGTATGTTATAATTGATATTGTTATGACCAACAATGGTTTACTGTTAGTTTTAGATTTGTTCAATACTCTCCTAAAGTTGACTATGTAAGCCAGGATATTAAACAATTTAATCAACAGGTGCTTGTTTTGTGTTTAGTAACTGAATTTTGTTGATGGTAGCAATACAAAGTAAATCTAGTTATTCATTTGAAGTTGAAAGGTAAGTAATGTCAAAAATGTTGCAAAGGTCGGAGAGATTAGCGGTTAGGTTGAAGAGAGCGTTTGGAGTTATGCTAATTATAGTAGTTACTATATCTATACATGCAATTGAAAAACCAGATGTTGCTAATGCTGCATCAGGGTATTTGGACTCAGTTGTTGATGCACGCAGTGTAGTTGGAAATATTCCTCAAGAAGGCTCACTTCAGCTCAAAGGGGATCTAGAATTGGCTGGAAAGTTGCAAAAATTCTATACTGAGCGCGAGCAAAATACTGATTTGCGTATTACTCAGTCTACAATTGATGCAACATCTTCAACAGAGGATCTTGCTGGTGACAAAACAGTTTGCGAGCAGTTTGATTGTGTACTAGGAGTTTCAATCGGGCAGAAGGCAACTCCGCATATTTACAACATTCTGAACAAGTCTTACAACGATATTAAAGCAGCTTACGACCCCATAAAAGATGAACTTGCTCGTAAAAGACCTTTTGTTTCATCTGAAGTAAGTCAAACTTGTACACCTTATGAGGATGAAAAAAATGCAAAATCTGGATCATTTCCTTCTGGGCATGCATCAACTTCCTACTTCTTTGGGTTGATTCTTCGTGAAGTTGCCCCAGAAAAAGAGGCTGAGATTCAAAAGAGATCTATTGATTTTGCTTTATCACGCGCAGTCTGTAATGTTCACTGGTTGTCGGATATTTATGCTGGATTCTCAGTTGCTGAATCAGTTTTTCAAGCTGAGCTTAAGAATGCTGATTTTAGTGTTGCCCTTGAGGAAGCAAAAACTGAATACCAAAATGTGAAGGACTCTAATACTGCAACCTTGAAAAACTTCAAAACTGCGTATAATAAAGTTGTTGCTTATTTAGGTAATTCTGCTAATCCTGAAGATGGTCTGCGTGCTGCGCAAAAGGTAAAAGATATTATGGATGATGCAGGTATTTCAAAATGGAACTGCGCTGCTGAAGCTCAAGCTTATGCTGGTCTAGATATTGAATCGCTTATTCCTGTAATTTCGCATCCGACGCATAAACATCATCACACACATCAACACTTGTCAAAAAAGAGAAGTTGATTTTAGGAAAAGAAGTCTGCAAGTGCAAATTAGTTGCTAGAATTATTATTCCTACTGGATAGGAGTGTGTGGTTGTTAATGCAAATACAAAACTGTTTCATCAATGGTTGGACGTCTGCACTACCTTAGCAACCCAAAAACCAAACGCAACGCTTACGGCAACAATTTTAACACAATGGAGATTGGAAAGCTCGCAAGAACGTCACGACTATTTTGCCCAATGGCAGACGCATTTCGCAGAATGCTGACGGTATTACTTGGGCAATCGTACAGAGTGAACTAGCAAAATAAATAGCCGATTGCGTTCGCGATCGGCTTATAAGGTTGGATTTTCTGCGAAAATCTAGCAAAGACTGCTTCGCAGGCGCTGAATCCCCAAAAAAATCAAACGCAGAGCATTTGCGCTAGTCAAATTTCATCAGAAATTTGTCAATTATGGATAACTTCACACTCATTACACTAATTCGGGCAATGCATGATATGTATTTCAGAAATCAAAATACCCTAACTCAAAGGACCAAGAAACAACAATACACGTTATAGAGAAGTAGTCTTTATGAAATTATTTTGCACAAATTTCTTTAGTTATTGTGCAAAATATTGTATAATATTTGCAATACAAACCAAAATGTGATATACTATAATATAGTAATGACAATTTTTGTAATAAGAAATGAACGGAGATAAGGATGAAAACAAGTAGACAGCAGGAGTTGGCGGCGGTTGCTGTTGAGGCAGTCAAGTATATTGAGAGGGGCGAGGAAGTTCCTGTTGATTTTGCTAAAGTGTTATTTCCGCCAGCTCGACGAGAGTACGAACTGAGTTACTGGGGTAAGGAGCGAGCTGAGAAGATTATTGCAGACACTATGTCTGTGCCATTTCAGCAGGAGAAGAATTTTCCAGTCGACGATAAAACTGCGGAGAGTTTTGAATGGCGTAATAAGTTGATATTTGGTGACAATTTGCAGATTCTAAAGTCATTGATTCAGCAAAAAAACGCTGGACTTTTAAAAAACGCTGACGGAATCGATGGGGTTCGATTGGTTTACATTGATCCACCATTTTCCACGCGGCGTGACTTTAATGGCACTTCGGATGACCAGAAGGCTTATGCGGATAAACTTGCAGGGGCACAATTTCTTGAATGGCTTAGAAAAAGACTTGTTTTACTGAAAGAAGTTTTGGCAGATAATGGGAGCATTTACGTGCATCTGGATTACAGAAAAAGCCACTATGTAAAAGTTTTGATGGATGAGATATTTGGCGAAGGGAATTTTGTCAGCGACATAGTTTGGCGAAGAGAAGTATCTCGGGGTAGAAAACAGGAGTCAAAGCATTTCGGGCATAACGCCGACTACATAGTTTGTTATACAAAGTCATCTAACTCGCTATTTTCTGTCATCAGCTATGATCAAGAAATACAACAAAGTGATTTGTCTGATTTTAAGAAAGATTCACAAGGATACTTTTCAACGTCAGATAAAGGCGCCTATACTGGATGGTCTCTGATAGATTTATTTGACGATAATAAAATATTTATCACAAAACAAGGGGAGCCAATTATTGACCGGAATGCAGGAAAGTTTAATGTTACTGTGGGCACTGCTCGTGTCAAGTATTACCTTGAAGAGCGAGGTGGAAAATATTATAAAAAGAAGTTTGTAGACAACATTTGGGAAGATATCTCAGGCATCGCAAACCAGTCAGGGGAATCTAACGGTTACCCAACCCAAAAACCTGAAGCACTCCTCGAGCGCATAATTAAAGCCTCATCGAACGAAGGTGATATAGTCCTCGACTGTTTTGGTGGCTCTGGAACTACTGCTGCTGTTGCCGAAAAGCTAGATCGTCGATGGATTACCTGTGATGTCGGAAAATTATCAATTTACACAATTCAAAAACGTTTACTGAATATTGCTGACTCAAAGTCGCTTAAAAATTTAAAAAAGAAGTATAATAAACAACCAGCACCATTTACAGTATATTCTGCAGGTCTTTACGACGAAACAAAACTCGATCGGTTCGATACAAACGAGTGGAAGAAATTCGCGCTTGCTCTCTGGGGATGTACTCCCAAAGAATCTACCGTCAAAGGCTTTGCATTTGACGGTGAACGCGAAGGTGATGTTGTCAAGGTTTACACTCCTCAAGATTTAGAAAATGGCGAGATGGTAACGAGGGAAACGGTTCAGTCAATTCACCAAAGAGTTGGCAGTTCTGCCGGAAATACGATATTTCTTGTCGCACCTCGTGGAAAGTTCGGATTTGCTGACGATGAAATTCAAATCGGAGACGTAACTTTTGAAATACTCTGCATTCCTTATTCGCTACTTGCACACTGGACTGAACGCTTTACCGCAATCGTCCAACCGAAGAATTCAAATGATGTCAATGAAGGTGTGGACGCCGTAGGGTTTGACTTTATTCAACCGCCAACTCTTGATTATGAAATCAAAGATGGAAAAATAACTGTGACAAACTTTGCGACAAAATCCAGAGTAAGGGGAAAAGACGTCAGTTATCAGATGGACGCACTTTCGATGGTAATGATTGATTATGACTATAATGGTAAGTTTTTTGATCTTGATGATGTAATTTACAACAAGGACTTCAAAGGCAATGAGGCCAAATTTGATGCTACTAAAATCAAAGGCATCGCCATGTTAATTTTCGTTGACAAGTTCGGGAATGAGAGAAAGGTGACTATAAGTGGGTAACGAAGGAATAATATCGGTGAAAAATAGTGATTTGATTTTAAGCGTTGGCACAAATGTTGACAGAAATATTTGGGATGAAGGGATCTATTATAAGCTGGTTGATGCTATATGTGGCAATCGTGAGTACCAAAAAGATGCCATTTTCACGGCACTTCGATTTATGTGCTCAGGTCAATATGAAAACTTAGAGCAATTGGCTCGGCAGAATTTCGACAACAACGAAAAACTGAGAGAATATTATTCCACTAACTTCAATCACTTCAAGAAGGCACTTCATTTTCCAGCAAAACTATCCGCATCGCTTGACTTAGCAACTGGAACTGGAAAGAGCTATGTTTTGTATGCTTTGGCGGTTATTATGCTTGCTAGTAAACGAGTAGATCAAGTGCTTGTGGTTGTTCCTAGTGTTACAATTGAAATAGAACTAACGAATAAGTTTAAGGATCTGGCGAGTAATTCAGATTTGTTAAGTTTACTAATGGGTGTAGGTATGACTTCACCTAGAATAATCAACGGTTCGGAGTCTATTGTTGAGGGGTGTATCTGTATTGAAAATCGCGATGCCGTCTATAAAAATGCTAGGAGTTCAATAAGTGACAGCCTAAAGGGTAAAGGTGAGAGAACACTTGTTTTGAACGATGAAGTTCATCACGTTTATAATTCTACATCAAATGAATGGAAAAAATTTCTGAACGATGATTATGAAAATGACATCAGTTTTAAGTATATTATTGGCGTTTCAGGAACTTGTTACAGCGGAAATTCTGGTAATGAGTATTTTTCGGATGTGATTTATTGCTATTCGCTTAAAGCTTCGATTGAAGCACAATTTGTGAAGAATATTCAGTATATTGCCGAGGCTGAATTGCCAACTGGTAGTGATGATAAATGGCAAGTTATGATTAATTCGCACAACGATATTGCTCGGAAACTTCCAAAAGAACTGGAAATTTTACCAATCTCAATCGTTGTAACAGAAAAGGTTGCAAATTGCAAAAAAATCGCTACAGAGTTTAAAGAAAAGCTCAAGAAAATCAACAGTTTGAGCAATGAAGGAGTAAATGAAAAAGTACTAATTGTGCATTCGCAAGCGGATGCAGCAACGGATCGACTCAGACTCAAAGATGTCGACAAGCAAGGTAATAAAGTAGAGTGGATTTTTTCGGTATCAATGCTAACTGAGGGATGGGATGTCAAGAGAGTTTTTCAGATTGTTCCGCACGAAGATAGGGCTTTCAATTCAAAATTGCTCATCGCTCAAGTTATAGGTAGAGGTCTTAGAGTTCCAGAAAATTGGAAGATTCACGAATGGGGACAACCCAAGGCTCTGATTTTCAATCACGAAAAGTGGTCAGACCATGTGAGGGAACTTATGGATGAAATCCTAGAGTTCGAAAAGAAGATTACAACCAAGATTATTCCAGAATCAGAGCACAATTTCAACTTGACCAATGTTTCGTTCATTTCGAAACCAAATGTGATTGAAACGGAAAAGTCTGATCCATATAATTGGCTCTCAAAAGGATATGTTGATTTTGGGTTGCATACCGTAACAACTGAACATAATGCCAGCGCGCAGATTGTCGATATTGTTGGGTCTGCGACAACTCGTTGGAAGACGAAATACACTTCCGATACATTCACTATCCAAGAAATTGCCGAGGCAATGTTTTCAAAGTTCTTAGCACTGCCCGAAGAGATTCAAACCGAAGGCGCAGCGGCTGGAAAATCGCTGACAGAATATTATCAAGAACTCTGGCCTGTTCCAAAATTGAAGAAGATGATCAAACTCTCTTTGAAAAAGTCAGGAAATACTGAAATCACAAAAGAGCTTAGAAATGGATTTCTTAGCTCAATGGGAACGCTCTTTAGAACCAGTAATAAGTCTATAACTTATGATATTGAACCTAAAGAGTTTTTTGAGGTTGATACTACAACTATGCGAAATGTGAGTGTAAATGCGTCTAGTTTGAGGAACAAATCTGGATTATTTTATAATTCAGAAACAATCAGCACTATTTTACCAGAAGAAAGTGAGTTCTTTGGCGAAGTAATTGCAGTTGATACTCTAAATCCATCAGGATATAGGAGCGCATTGGTCCCCAATTCGTTCGATTTCAAAACTCCGCAAAATGCCGTTATCGCAGATTCTAGACCCGAGATTCAATTTATTCAAGAGTTGACTAAACCAGAAATTGCAAATCATATCGATAAGTGGGTCAAATCGGCCAGCACGGGGTTTTATTCGATTGAGTTTACCTGGCGAAAGGGTGAACATCCGAAAAATAGCAGTTTTAATCCCGACTTTTTCTTGGTCGTAGGTAACCGTATTATTGTTGCTGAAGTTAAAGATAATCCCGAAGTTGCCGAGCCAAGCGCCGAGAACAAGGGGAAGTGGAAGGCTGCGAAGAAACATTTCGAGCATATTAATCAGCATGTTGCGACTGGCTGTAAAGAGCACGGAGAGTTAGATATTGAAGGTTTGCAGTATAAGTTCACTATGGTTACGCCAAACAGTTATGATGCGTTTTTTGGAACTATGACTTCTGGAGATGTGGGACGTATTGATAATTTTAGAAGTAAATTAGATGATGCAATTGAGGGGTGGAGGTGAGTAGAAAAAACTTATACGATATTGTTGAGGAACAGGTAGTTAGCGCTGATGAGTTATGGCAACAGATTTATGGGTTGTATACTAGAGAGTTGACTTTAAAACACCCAAATTATAGATCTACAATCAAAAACTCATTTGAGGGGTTATTTAATAATCAGTTTATGAAATCCGGCAGAATGAACAGCCTGAGAATAAAGTTCAATAGGAGCTACAGTAATTTTTTCCACAATCTGCTTAATGAAACCTTTGAAACCACTAATAGATCAAGTGGTTTAATCGTCTTTAATCCTAGTCGTGGTCCAACTGGTACATTTGACACAATTTATACTTTTGCCGAGTTACTTCATTTTATATTTCCAAGTACAAATAAATGGATTGATGATTTTGAAAGTGGATATAAAAAGAATGACGATGAGTATGAATTTTATGAAAATCTAAATGAAATTTCAAAGATAATTGAATATGCACTTAATATATCGAATCATAAAATCGAACAAGTAAATGATAAATTTCTTGTAATTGAGGATAGACCAGAGGTAACACAGGTAGTTTCAATTGTGGCACAAGATAATACAGATTTAGCTCTTAAGCTTCTTGAATATAACCATTTTTCGAATGGGATCGATGACAAGCGTGATATTTTAAAGTTAATGGCTATTTCAATAGAAACAATCATAAAATCAAATAAGCAACTTAACGGACAACTCAAAACGGATTACGGGTATCTTGCCAATGATTTTCTTGATATTCGGCACCCTCAAAAGGTCTCACATTTCGCTGATACTCAACTTGAGGAATGGTATGACAGATTATATGGAATAATCATTGCAATTATCATTGATGTTGATTATAAAGTAATTCACAAAGAGATTGAGCGGGTTAAGAAGTCAAATTTAAGTGGTGGTACAAAATGAATGCAACTGAAACGATCAAACAGGCAATTAGCGAGAACAACGGTTTTATAACACGTAAACAGGTTATAGAGCTAGGAGTAAATCCGTCAGTTCTCTATCGTCTTGCAAGCCGCGGTGAACTTGATAAGTCATCTTACGGAGTCTACACTTTACCCCATATCTTTGACGATGAATTTTATAATTATGGCACTCGTTTTAAAAGTGGAATATTCTCACTTGAGACAGCATTGTTTTTGCACAATATGAACGACAGGATGCCACTTGTTTATGATATGTCATTTCCGCTAAATTACGGAATATCCAATTTGCCAAACAACATAAATGCGGTTCGAGAGTCGGAAAAATTCTACGGAATGGGTTCGGAAAACCTAAAAACTCCTAGTGGAAATATTGTGAAAGCCTATTCCATTGAAAGAACTCTATGTGATATTATAAGAACTACTAACAAGGTCGACATTCAAATTATCGTAGATGCCTTCAAATTATACTCAAAACAACCAGTAAAAGATATACAGAAAATATATGAGTATGCAATTTTGTTGGGTGTTAAACAAAAAATTAGAAATTACTTGGAGGTATTATTATGAAAAACGAAACAATGAGTCTAAAATCAAAAATCAACACATTTGCGAGAACTAAGGGTATACATCCTCAAACTGTTATGCAAAATTATATGTTCGAACAGTTTATGGTGAGATTATCAAAAACTAAGTACTCACAGAACCTCATACTTAAAGGGGGATTATTGATTGCTTCACTAGTTGATATATCCAACAGAAGCACAATGGATTTTGATGCAACGCTAAAAGATCTAACTTTAAGTGAAGATAGTATTTTTGCACTTTTTCAAGAAATAAACGCTGTTGATTCTAATAACGAGATAAGTTTTACAATAAAGAAGGTTTCTCCTATACGCGACGATGACGACTATGGCGGTTTGCGCGTAAGCGTTGAGGTGAAGTATTTTTCACTTATATCTATATTGAAGTTTGATTTGTCCACAGGTGATGCAATTACCCCAGAAGAGGTTCAATCGACTTACCCCATTATGTTCTCTGATGATATGATAAAAATCCCGTCGTATAACATTGAAACAATTCTAGCCGAGAAGATTCACTCAATTTTTTATCATTACCTTGGAACTACCCGTATGCGTGATTATTATGATGTGTATATTTTGACAGAATTGAAAAGTGACGCTATTGATTTTGCTGTTTTAGGGCAGGCTCTTCAAAGAACTGCGGAGCATAGAAATACACTTCTTGTGTTCGATAACTGGAGTGATAAGTTGTCGGTCTTGCGTTCTGACGAAGAGTTGAATAGATTGTGGGATGAATATTCGGTAAAGAATAATTATACAATGGGATTGACCTTTTCAATGATGGTGGAATCCGTCGAGAGCGTTCTGAGTATCGCACTGTGACGCTTTTGCACAATAATTAAAGAAATTTGTGCAAAATAATCCTATAAAGACTACTTCTCTATAAGTTGTTAGGGCTGTTGCCGTAGGTGTTGTGTTTTGGGCTCGGTTGCAGCTAAAAGCAAAACGTCATAGGTGTGTGGTATAATGAAGTTATGGGTATTGGAACCAAGTTATTCAAAGTATCAGTTGTCGGTGCATCTGGATTGGCAGGTGGAGAGGTTTTGCGCATACTGCTTAAACATCCCAATGTTGAGATTACTGAGCTTATGGCATATAAAACTGCAGGAACCAGAATAATTAACCATCATCAGCACCTTTTTGCACTAGGAGAACGAACGCTAGAGCATGTAGACATCAAAAAGCTGAGTAATAATGATGTTGTATTTTTGGCTCTACCGCATGGAAAAAGTGGTGAAATTACAACTGAACTTAGAAAACTTGCGCCAGATATCCTTATAGTAGATTTAGGGGCAGATCATCGCCTAGACCGTGCTGAGGACTGGGATAAATTCTACGGCTCAGAGTTCCTCGATCCTTACACATATGGACTTCCTGAACTGCCTGGTATTCGAACGATCTTAAAAACTACCAGAGAGATTGCGGTTCCTGGTTGTAATGTGACTGCAATAACTCTTGCTCTATTGCCTGGTATTCTTGCGCATGCATTTGAACTTGATGATATTGTTGCTGTTTTGGCGAATGGTTATTCTGGAGCTGGAAAAACTCTTCGTGAAGATTTACTTGCTACTAATGCTATTAACACTGCAAAACCATATCAGACTGGTGGTATACATCGCCATGTACCAGAAATTCGGCAGAACATTGCGAAACTCGCAGGTCTTGGTATAAACAACTACGGTAATGTGCAGGTGAACTTTACGCCTATTTTGGTGCCTATGACACGTGGAATTCTTGCAACATGTTCGGTTAAGCCAACAAGTAGTATTTGTGCCAAAAAGTTGCGGGAAATATATGAAGAATTCTATGAAAATGAGTTCTTTGTCAAGGTGTTGCCACCGCAGATAAATGCATCAACTGGTTCAGTGAGTGGTACGAATACTGCACTAATTCAACTTGCACATGATATTGCTTCTGGTAGAATTACAATAATTGCTGCTATTGATAACTTGGTGAGAGGGACCGCAGGGCAAGCAGTGCAGTCAATGAATATAGCACTTGGACTAGATGAAGTTACTGGATTAGACAATCTATAAGCATATTATACCGCGCCGAATCGCCTAGTTCTTCTATTATATTCAGCGATACATTGTTGAAGAGTTTGTCCGTCTGTATCTGGCCATGCATCATCAAGGAATATCATTTCAGCATATGCAAGTTGCCATAATAGGAAATTACTAATGCGTTGTTCTCCAGATGTTCGAATCATAAGATCCACATCTCGCATTGAACTATTATACATATATTTTTTGAACTGTTTTTGGGTAATTTTAGTATTTGAAAACTCGCCATTTTGGACTTCTTTAAGTAAACTTGTAATAGCATCTAAAATTTCAGATCGACCACCGTAGTTGATGCAAAAATTAACGGTCATTTTATCGCAGTTTTTGGTCAAATTTTGTATTTTTTCCAGTTCACTGAGTACACTTTTCCAGAGTCTAGTTCTTCTGCCAACCCATTTGACTCGTACTCCAAGTTCCAAAAATTCGGGTCCTATCATACGCATAATCTTTTTTGATATATCCATCAAGAATCGCACTTCAGATGGTGAGCGCGTCCAGTTTTCAGTTGAAAAAGTATAGAAACTCATCTCTTCAATACCAAGTTTAACACCTTCATGCACCCATTTCATAAGTGCTTTTTCCCCAGCTTCATGTCCAGCAGTTCGCTCTAAACCACGCTTTATTGCCCAGCGACCATTTCCATCCATAACAACTGCAACGTGTTTTGGCATTTCAAGTTCATTCATTACCAAGTACCTCTCTACCAGCGCGCTCATTGTAGTACAGTTTACCAGCATATGTATCAAACCTTGCCCAAATAGCATTTACCTCATCAACTTTTGGACCAACAATTTTCATAACAGTTTGTGCAATTTGATGCGCCTGTGTCTGCGAAGTTGTTCCCCATGAATTTCTGAAGTGCAGAGTAAATTCACCGTTTGCTTGATTTGGATCGGTTGGTGTAATATCAACAAGATAGCCAATCATATTTTCAGAATCTTGATATAAAATCTCTGGAAATTCAGTAACATGGTAGTAATCAAGTATAGTTTGTTTAATTTTCGCAACCACTTGCTGATTGAATTCTTGCGGCGAAATTGTGGGAGTTGAAGTAGCCACCGCTGATTTAGGCTCTTGTTTTGGATGAACTGCAGTTGTAACTTTTGAAATCAGCATAATAAGCACTCCAATTATAGCAATTCCAATTACAATATATATTATTTTAAATACGATGTTTTTCATCTACCTCTTCGCTCTTTCTGTATAGTAATTATCACTAGTTGCAACCACAATTCCGCTTAAATCTGGCAACCGATCTTTAAGAATTTCTAATAAATTTACTGCACAGTTTTTTACATTATTGCGGTTTGTATTGCTATATTGCAAGTCCAGAATAACTACAACTTGGCTAGATCCAGAATCAAGTATATTTGAAATGTGACTGGCAATGTCATTTGGGTTTGAGTCTTTTATGGCACTAAAAGTAGCAACCCCGTAGTGTTGAAGAAGTGCTGCTTTTACCGCTTCAGAAAGTTTTAAACTTGGTGAATTCATACTAGAACTACTGGATTCATTAGAACCACTAGTAGAAGGAGTCTGAATTATTTCTCCTGAAATTGTTCGATCTGCAACTTTATGGTTGCTAGTTAAATTATTCCACAGATTAACTATATATGAACTATTTAGAGAGAATACTACAACTAATATTAGCAACGCCACAATGACAATTGATAATACTGGTGACTTTGCGCGCTTAAGCCCAGTAGTTTTTCGTAGTTCGTTAATTTCCTTTAATTTCTGAGCCTTCTTTTGGCGCTTGTAATTTACAGCGATTTTGGCGCAACTACTTGCAAATCTCACCTTTTGTGTTAGTGACATTTTCAATTTTACAGGATCTAAATGTGTGCTATTTTTTGTCATATTTTACCTAGTACTTGGGAAACTCCTTTATATTACTACTGTTTTTAAACTTATCATTAATATCTAGTGTAGCATTACGAGCGCTTTGATCAATCGAGTTCTTAGCGCGCTGAACATCAACTTCTAATTGCGCAATAAGATCATCAAAAGTCCCAATAAGTGAAGAACTACTTTTAGCTGGCTGGATGTTTGATTGTGAAGGTATACCAAACTCTATATCAAAATCCGACTGTAGAATTTTGTACTTTTTGGGTGCAGCAGGCGGCGGCGAAGGCGGGGCAGTAAAAATGGGGCGCTCTATCTCATAATCCTGAGAATTTAGCACACTTTCATTTTGTGTACTTGGAATATTACTCAGAGTCTCAGTGTTTGGACTTTCTGGAATAGATGACATATAATCTGAACTTGAAAATGAACTTGAAATAGACCGTATTCTTGCCAGTTCTCGATCAAATTCATCAAGAATAGAGTGCATGTTGTTGATACTACTGTTGGTATCTACATCATCCTGATAAAATGATTCAATTGGCGAAATTGCAACAACTTGCTCAACTGGCGGAAGCGGAACTGGTGTCGGAGCAAGTTGCTGGGCAGCTTGAAGTGGGACATCTTGATGAGGTGCTTGAACTGGTGGAGGCGGAACATCTAGCTCAACTGGAGTGGTTGGAAAAGTCTGCTGAATATAGGCATCATCTTGTTCAAATACATGAATTGGTGGGCCTGGAACTGGTGTAGAAGCGTTTTGCTGAGGTGTTGAAATCACAGCAGCAACCTGTTTAACTGGTGGAATCGGAACAGCTGGCAAAGCGGGGGCAGGTGGGTTTACTTGATTAGGCGAAGTTATATTAGCAAACTTGGAGAGTTTAACATTCAAAATTGGTTTAGGCGCTGGAATTGGCACTGGCTTTTTTATAAACTTCTTTTCCGTTTTATCCAATTGCAGTTTTGGATTCTGAATTTTCATCTTCTGCTGTGTTTCTAATTCTGGTTTGAGTTCTAATTCTGGTTTCTTTTGAGCATTCATCTTCTTCTGCTTTGATTCTGTATTATGTGGAGTTTGTGCAATAGCAAAATTTGAAAAGACTGTTTCTGCATCAACAGATCCTTTAGGTTTCTGAATAAGTTTTTGATTAAGAGCTTCTATTTTCTTCCTGTTATTATCTTGCGCCACTTTTTGTTGTCTCGCCTCTTCTTCAAGCTGCTTTGCCCGCTCTAGTTTACGAAAAGTTGGTTGATGGATTGTCTTCTTAGTATAGTGCTTAAGTTCCTCGTTATTCATGCGGCTAATTAGTTTTTTGCGAGAAGTCAACATTATTGACACAAACTTAATTGCGCCAAAAACAACTGATGAAATAGAGCTAAAAAATGTTATAGCTGGTATTATTTCAGAATCAGAAGAAGCTTTTTTTATTGATTTGTGTGGTGTAATACTTTTAGTTTCTTCGCCTACTACATTAGTTTGCACTTGTTTTATCTGAGTTTCTTCAATTTGATCAACGTGCTCAGTAGTACAATTTGGTTTTGAAGTAGTTTTATAAGTTGCATAGAATTTAACTGACTTCTTTTTTTTTAATGCTTTTGAATATTTACTACTAATAGTGATTGGAGAAAAAGCAGAAGTAAAAAGCTTGTTCAAAGTTGCAGAATTTTCAGCAGAACTCCATTTTGATATTCCTTTTCCAATTGACTCAGACTGTAACTTTTTTAGTTTCTGCGGTTTTATTTTACTAGAAACATGAGAAATTCTAGTATTTTTCGCAAGTATAGAACTAGACTTTTTAAGCATATGAGATTTTGAACTCTTGGCCATACAGTTCTTCTGGCTAAGAGTTTTCCGTAAATTGTGCGCGGTTACATCACTTGGCATTAATATACATTATACCATAATCTAATATTGCTAAACGCCTTTAACTTCAAGAGTTTTCATTAAATCAAATACTAAGTCAAAAATTGTTCTCATATATACCTCAATCAATATACTAGGTTCATGAAAAATTCCCTTATAACCTTTTGCATCAAGTGCATACTTGACTTGTAAATTTACAGTAGATATATATGGAACAATACAAAATGAAGTTGTAATAATTATACGTATGTAATTTATGTTCACCCTGAAGAACTTTAACGGGTAAAAAAATCCACAAATTCCATCAATTAGCCGCTTTTGCCCCATTATAGTCACAAACATCAGAGTAAGCATATAAATTGAACTGATACGAATTGTATACAAAAATGCTGCTTGTAGTCCATCAAACACCCAGTTTGCAAAAAATACTAGTACAAGCATAGCACTACCCACTTTTAACAATAGCGTTATTCGTGCTAGTGCTTTCCGAATTCTTGGTATACACAGTGCAAGTAAAAAAAGTACTACAAATGCTCCAATAAAGGCAGGTAGATAATCAAATGCGTACGAAAAAGATGATGCACATATAAACAACAGTAAAATCAGTGTATTCATCTATTTATACTCTTCAAATTTCAGCTTATTTAGTAAATCTAGCACATAATGATCTGTTGTAGATAATTCAACAAGTTTGTAATGTGTAGTCAATTTATAACCGTAATAGTTGAGTTTTCCTGGTAGTAGTTCATCATTATCAACCACTTCGCATACTGTACGGTCCTTCAAGAATGCCACTTTATCAGCAATTTGCAAATCATCTATATTATTGGTAACCATAAGAACTCCAACACCTTGTTTTGACAACGCTTTAATAGCTGAAAGTACCTCAAAACGACCTGTAGTATCCAGCATTGAAGTAACTTCATCAAGACAAAGGTAAGTTGTTCCAAGTGCAAGTACACCTGCGATTACCACACGTTGTTTTTGCCCAAGTGATAAATTGCGCAAAGTTGCATTAAGTACTTCAGAGTCACGATGAATACCGACCATCTCTAATGCAGTTTCTGTGCGCTCAAGGATCTCGTCTTCCGAAACCCCGAAATTGCGCAATGCAAATGCAATATCTTCTAGCGGAGTTGTAAAAAGTGCCTGAATACTAGGATTCTGAAATACAATTCCAATAGTTTTTCGCAACTGCGCGTTGTTAAACTTACCTATATTTATGCCATCTATAAGTATTTCAGATCCTTTTTTCAGCCCTGACATTGGCAACAACCGTGCAAAAAGCGACAAGATGGTTGATTTTCCAGCACCATTTTGCCCAACTAGCCCAATTATTTGCCCTTTTTCAACTTGAAGATTAACGGACTCCAATGATAACTTGTTAGTGGACTTGTACTTGTAACTTACATTCCGTAGCTCAATCATGAGAAGTTCTCAGCGATTCGTAGACTTTTGCAATTGGAATAAGTACGGCTATATGTAGTGCAAAAAATACTAGTTCTTTTATTACTCGCGGCGGAAAAAGAATAGCCCATGACTTTCCTTGTGTTATACTTATCATCCAAGTGTTCAAAAATAAATCTCCAACCAGAACTATTAAGAAACTCGCTACAACAATTCGTATTAAATACTTTGTATCTAGTTTAAACTCCTTACTTTTCAAGTTGTGCCAACCAAGAAGTAGTCCGCAAGACAAGCCATTGAATAATGCAACAAAAGTAAATCCGATGAAAAATGCACCATGCGGAAACAATAATGCTCCAATTATATCTGAAAGTACAAACACTAGTACAGTCGTATATGGTTTTAATACAACTCCTGCAATCATCAGGGGCACGAACCCCAGACTTACGCTAAGTATAGGTATTTTTATTGCGAACACACGCCCAAATATTATACTTGCTGCTAGTAGGATTACTGCACATGCTATTTCAAAATAATAGGGGTTGGATGTGAAGTTCCTGTCTGAACTTGTAGATGATGCATCAGTCGGAACATCAGCAGGAGAGGGAGTTAAATCTACCTCTTTGTCTAGCATTTCGGTTTCGGTTTCCATGATTTCAGCCTTTCTAGTTATTATATAGTTACCTGCATTATAACACACTCTAAAACAAATGTCAACCTACTGGGTTTATATTCTATGTCAAAAAGTGCATAAGTTGTATAAATCTTGCTGATTACTTAAAAACACTTGACAAACTTAAAGTTGTATGCTATAATGCTAAGTAGAATATGATATTCAACTAGTAAAAGGAGAAAATATAAATAAGTTCAGAAAGATAATATCAGCATCGGTGATGTCTGCTCTGTTGCTTGGCACTGGAATTGCTATTGCAAGTGCCTCAACGTATCCAGACATCAGAGTAGGTGACTACCAAGATGCTCTACACATAAAAACAAGTGGAAGATTAGCTGCTACCTCTGTGGGCATTGGATATGTGGGACATGGTTGGAAGTCTTCATGTGCTGCTACTGCTGGAGATGTATTACAAATGCCAGGTCAGACTTTTAAAACTGGTTGGTGGTTAAAATCAGTTGATAAAAAAACAGGTGTTAAGGGCTACTCTTCTGTAACATATATGGTTCCTGCAGGAACTGATCAGGTTCTTGTACCAAACGGTTATGGTCTGGTTCCATCAGATACATGTCCAGCTGATTTCCCACCTAAAGGATAATCATATAACTCATGAATAAAGTTATGACGTTGCGAAAACCAGTACTTTTGTTATTTACACTAGTACTGGTACTTTCGTTTTCTTCATGCACAAAAGAGAAACAAGAATCAGAGCCATATTCAGGAAATACTGAAAGTTCATCCTCTACGCAATCTTCAGATACAACTAAAGACCAAAAGAATCAAGATAATAATAGTTGGGTAGAATTTTTTGCGCGCTATTTTAACGAAGGTACAAACGGTTGGTTTGAACTTGAAGATAAAGCAGGAGATTTATATAAAGAAAAGTGTATGAAAGAAAAGGGATTTACTTTAGAACTTCCAAAAACTGATGATGATATAAAATTAGAAAATGATGGTTTTCCGTTTAAGGGTAGAATTGTTGCTGATGAAACATGGGGAGTAACAGATCCAGAATATGCAAGAGTATAC
>JAIRWY010000081.1 GCA_031268675.1 Candidatus Ancillula glyptotermitis
GAGGTCGAAGAACGAGAAGTAAAGAATAACTTGACAATAAGCTCAATAATGTATAGTGCCCCCGAATGTTATCCAGATGTGTCTTAGAATTCCAGATAAGAAAATCAAAACACTAAAAATTAGAGATCCTAACGAGGATAGCAATGCTTCTAACAATGCTTCTACTGGGTGAATAAAAATAAGCAATGACCACATCATAATAGTTGCTGCAGTTCGTAGTTTATCACTAGCTCGCTTATACAAAAATATTGCATATACTAACACAATAAGGCAGAAGAATTGCACAAATGGTTTAGATGGCAACAAAGAGTATTCAAAATCATAGCGCCAATCTCCAAAAGCAAAACATGAATGTGGTATTAGGGGACGCATATAATCTTCAAAAGTAAAACTCTCGCAAAATAGTTCGGGATAAAATGACATGATGAGTAGAATAAAATATACTGTAATTAAGACTATATGCAAGAATACTTCTGCTTTATGCATTTTGCACTTTTCGTTGTTTATTTTTTGATTTTTCACGTTCATATTATGTTTCTTAATTAGCATAGAAGCAATAACGGTAAAGTAAATGCAAAAATAATTATCACGATCACCATCTGAAATGATGAGAAATAACTAAGTAATGAACACATCATAACAATTGCCGCAATTCTTAGCTTACCTGTATATTGTTTGTAAAGGTATATTGAATATAGTAAAACGATAGCACAAAAGATCACAATTAAAATACTTGCGAAAAACTGGTCTGTCAAAAGTAAATATTCAAAAGTTGGTAGTTTTATAAAGTGCACTGAACTAGATGAAAAAAAAGATAAAAATGTTCCAAATATTAAAAAGCCATACACCAAAAAATATCCTGTGACAATGGCTTTGTGTAGTGTCAACTCTTTTTTGTAGATTTTAATTTTTTGCACTACGTTCTTAATATGCACTTACTTCTCCATTTGCAATTTTTATCAATTTCTTGCTTGCCGCATCTGCAACTGCTCTCATTTGATCATTGCTTGGAGTGGTTTTTCCTATATCTTCACTAAAGTGGTTCTTAGGCTTAGAAGCTATCCCAAGATAAATAGGATCAAGAACTCCAGTACCAGTAAGTGCTTTATCAAATGTTATTGAAACATTTTCGCTAGATCGAAATCTGGTTTCTATAGCATTATTCCAACGATATGAATCCGTTACGCCAGAATAATAATTAATGACAGCATCAGATAATCGCATTTGTCCACCAAAAGGCTTAGGGATAGATAATCCTGCTATACCTATTGCATCAAAATCCTGTATTAGATCCTCTGCCGGAAAAGTATATTCTTTGCCACCGAAGTATTTATCTGTAAAATCTCTTATGGTTAACTTTTTGTCTTTTTCTTCAGGATTAACCGCATCAATAGCTAAAGTAGTTAAATCTCCTGCCCAACCGACGAGATCATCAACACAAGGATAATCAGAGACAGAACATATTTGTGTTGACTTTATATATCCATTCATTGCTGCAAATAAATGCGGAAGATCTAATTCAATTTTAGAAACAGGATCAGTTAAAACTGGTACATCAACTATTGCATCAGAATTATTGGTATCATTATGTTTTGTCTTCCTTTTAAATCTTGGTGTATGTATCAAACCCTTAGATTTCATATCATCAACTTTACTCTTGTATGATGTTGAGCAAAGTTGACCATCTGATAATGCATACCAGCTAGCATCGTCATACCATATACACCGTATATATGTTCCAACATCAATATTTGCGTCACGTTTCGTGGTGAAAAGTCCCTTATCTGCTTCATTTTGCAAATCCTGTAGATAAAGCCAAGTGTCAATATTTGGGTCATTACTTGCAAAGCTATATGCAGGAGCTCCTGTACGTTTCACATTTCTATCCACTTGAAATTCTGTTGAAAATCCAGCATCAATAGTCACCTCTTGGATTTGGTCATATGCCCAAAGTTGCGGAAGAGAAAACCCCAAGTTACCAGAAAATCCAGTTGACATATCAGAAATAAAACAAGAATTTGCTAAGCCATATGATGCAATTATGTTGCAGGTGTTTCTTGCTGAATATATTCCTGGAACAATATATATACCATTATCATTTCTACCACTAGCTATACCTTCGTTAACTCCTTGGAAAAAAGGCACTGCAAGCTCTATTATTTGATCGCCCATTAAATCCAAATCTACAGCAAAATATACAACTGTTCCAGTTTGAAATCCTAGTGCTTTCGCTTTTTGGCTTGCCTTTTTACCTTGATATAAACCATTTTCATAAGTCATATCCTTTTCTCTGTGGTTCCACTCTTGCATAATCGGAAATACACTCATACCAGATGCAAATACTCTATTTAGTTCATCTTTATCTGTTTCTTTATTTATAACGGGTGTTGCATTTTCAGTATTTGACAAATATCTTCCAACTGTTTCACACCCTAGTTCTTTTAGCTTGTTTATTTTATACTGATCTAGTTTTATACTAACATCGCAGGCAGTTGCTCTTCTACTAGAATCTCCATTAGACACCAAAAGCGCCATCCAAGTTGGATAATCCGCTCGTCCAGTTTTATCTAACTCGTAAAATGCTTGTAGTTTTTTAACTTTTGTAGTATCAAGAACCATAAAAGCACCATCATATAATATCGGAAACTCGTTGAAAGTCATACCCGCTTTGAATAGGTGTACAAAATATTTAGCTGCTGTATCTACTTGACCAACATCAAAAACAGCTTGAGTTTTAAGTCTTGACTTCGTGCCTTCTCCAACAAAACCTGTTGCCTGATCGTCCGAAAACCCTAGTTCAAACTGCAGAGCGTAGATATAACCAATTGAAACATTACGAGAATAATAACCATCAGTTGGTATAATATCAAAAGCTGCATGTTTAAGGGCATATCTTGAGTTTAAATCCCGTTCAATTGCGCGGATATTTTCATCTCCACCAGAAATCAACCTATAAGCGTCCATAGAAAACAGTCCTTTTGCAACCTTGAGGTCAACGTAGTTCATTCCAAGAAAACCTGCATTAGAAGTCATCTCAGAAACTCCACTAAAAAGACTCGTAGGATTAGGTTCGCTCATGTCATTTTTGCCTGGTGAAAAGCCTTTTGCTAGCAGAGCTCCTTGTATAAGGTAGAAAATTCTTTTCGCACTACCTCGCATATTTCCAACTGCCCCATTTATGCCACTAAAACTTGCAGTTAATTTACCAATTTTTTGGGTGTAGAGTTGCTGAGTTGTTGGTCCAAAGTTTTGAACAAGATTATCTATGCCTAGTTCATACTGCAAGCCTTCGATTAAAGAGTAAATCGTTCGCCAACCAGTAACTCCATTTTCTACAACGCGATCATAGGACGAGATACCTCCATATGTCTTGTTCAAGTATACCTGAACCGCGTTTACTGCTTGATCAGCTTGGTAGATTTGCGAATTTGTGTCTGATTGTGCAGTATTTTGTGCTTGCTTTTGCTTAGGTAGTTTGTCGTCATGCTTTTGAAGTTGAGCTTTATACTCATGTTCTAGTTTATTCATGTGCTCATTTGCACAGACTTTGTCAAATTCATCAGCACATTCATCGTCAACTGAAGACATCTTAAGTTTCTGCTCAGGTTCTTGATCTGGACTTATTTGTAGATTGGACATCGCCACTTGCGATGCAGCTAGAGCAATATTATGGCTACCGTCCAAAGAGGGAATCCCAGACAAAGCAAAACCCAGTGCTAGCACACTTACTAGTGCAGTAAACTTCCTATATACCACATGTATCACAATAATTTCCTTATTACATGAATCACAAACCCACATGATACATTATACCACATGCCTATGACATTTTGTAGCTACACATCAATGGGTTAAAATTAGTTAATATCTCCAACTATCCCGAATGCAAGGTCTTTTTCACCAGTTCCCGCAATCTCATCGTAAAGTATTTTACTGTTCGTTACAAATTTACTACCTTTGTGGTCCGCATAGTATACATCCAAGTGGCTGCTAATATATTTATCAAGTTCCTCTTGTGTTTTTACTGTATTATCATCAATGTTCACATAAACATCACCAATTTTACGGAAAGCGGGATACTGAGAATATGGCATAGCTTGCGCGTCTACGTCTTGCGAAGCGTTTTTATTAACCACACTTGCCAAGTTATCTAATCTAGAGTTAATACTTTGAAAATTACCGTAACTGTATACCAGTAAAACTGCCAAAAGAAATACTGCAACAGCTGATATCAAAGCTGGTAGTTTATTAGTTAAAAATGCTGAAATCTTCATAATCTTATCCTTCCTGATAGTATATTAGATACAAATTGAACCTCAGCAGAAGATCCATCATGCGCACTTGCCACATAACTAACAACATCATCATAAGTAGATAAATTAACACCAGAAAGGTTTACTGTAACACCATCAATGTATTTTATGTTACCAGCATTCGCGTTAGTAACTCCAGACACGCCCAAAATAAGTGACATCACAGTCGCAGCACCCACTTTCGTGAGCTTACTTTTCATACTTTTCTCCTTAACTACTAAGTTCAAAACGTAAATATTTTGCTTACTTAAACCTCATTATATCACAACCGCAAGTTAAATGTCAAGTATTTATTTTCCTACTGTTTTTTCTGGTATTTTTCCAGTGCTTTTTACTTTTCTCACAAAAAACAAACTTTTCACATCAAACTGTGGTATAACGGAAGTATTGCATTTTTGATCTGAATGTACAAGAAACTGCATTTATCACTCTGCTTATACATCATGAAGTCTAAAAAAGCCTGTTTTCCCCCTTCAAAATAGTACATGTGTATATAACACACATAAGCACCTTAAATCAAACCACGTGCTTATAAATAGCCTTA
>JAIRWY010000095.1 GCA_031268675.1 Candidatus Ancillula glyptotermitis
TTATAACCACCCTAATTCCTCAGTTTATACTTGGACCAAATTCGTTAATTACTAGTGTTGCATTTCCTGCGTCTGCAATATTTGGAGGTGCTACTATATCACTGCTAGTTTCAATAATTGCTGGAGGTATACCTGCTGCACTTGCTTCAAGAGTTGACATGGCATATATTCTGCGGGAGTAAAGAGTAACCATCTTGCTAAATACTCATGCTTGACTAGAACTAGCTTAATGCCACAATTGGATTAAGTTTGCTTGCTCTATATGCAGGAACTAGAGCAGCAAGAATTCCGAAAACTGCACCAATAAGAGGTGAAGTAATACAAAGTAGTGGATTCAAAATCGGTGTCCAAGAATTTGCAAAGCACACCGTTAGCAGTAGTGAAATACCCACACATTCGCCAATTAATGCACCAACTAGACCGATAATCAGCGCTTCAAAGGTGAAGGTCAAGAATACTCGCGTTCCATTTGAGCCAAGCGCTTTCATAAGTCCAATTTCTCGCTTCCGCGCGTTGACATTCAAGATCGAGATTGTTGCAATTGAAATCATCGCGCTGAGCATTGTTATAACAATAGTGACTATTGACAAGATATTTACAGAACTTGATACATTTTTGGTCACTTTTTGCCAATCTGGTGGCACGGACGCAGAAAATTGTTTTGGCTGTCTAGGGTTTAATGCAGTTGGAATTTCTTTTGATGCCTGGCTAGCAGCACCGAGTTTGGTTGACACAATCATCTTTGCTACTTGACTAGGTTGTGGATTACCATATCGTTCAAGGCAAACTGGTAGTGGAATTAGCAATGAAGTGTTAATTTCTGGAACAATATTATTTTCCTCAAGTATACCAACTACCAGATATGCATCATTGCCGTAAAAAACAGATGCATTAACTGAAGTCTGTGTAATTCCTAGTTGTTTTGCGGCAGCACTTCCAAGTACAACTACTCGTGATTTGGACTGCGCATGAAAATCATTAAAAGCAGTTCCAGAAGAAGTTTTTGCATCAACTGCTTGAAAGAATTCTGGATCAACACCCATTAAATTTAACGCACTCGGTTGAGCAACTGGAATTGCCACTTCTGGTAACTTTGCAATAGAAACCTGAGATTTTGCATCTGGACCATCTTGATCTGGACTTTTATTTGAAACTGTGTAGTAAATTCCAGAATTTTTAACACCATTTAATGCATCAACAGTTTTAGTTGAACTCGCTAGAAAATGAAAACTTGGTTCTAAACTAGTTTTTGCAGCTTCATCAGTAACCGTAATATGAGTTGCTTGTAGTTCATTAAATCCAGCAGCAATTTGACCTGATGCAGTTTCTGAAATGCAGGAAATAGCGATTAAACATGCAATCGCAATCAGTGTTCCAACCATAGATAGTAAGGTTTTTGCTGGTTTTGCACACAAATTCTTGAATGCGTTAATTAAAACATCAACTAGCATTTTGCCCCACGATAATTTCATCTCCCGCTTTAAGTTGTTCTGGATTAACTGGAGTGATTTCAATTTCTTCTGGATTTTTTGCACCAGTTTTCACTTCAACTCGTATTTGCTTGTCACTGTCAGATTTAATTACGAAGAGTTTGCCCTCAGAATTAGAAAATATTGCCGAAAGCGGAACAGTAAGCACTGGATTTGAGGTTTTTGCAGCAACAAGTTGGACTTTAATATTCTTCTTCACAAGTGAAAAATCAAGCGGAGCATCAGGAGCAATATGAATAACCGAGTTCGCATCACATGCACTTACAATTTTACCTGATGTTGGTTGAGATTCATCAATAAATAACTGTGCATCCACACCTTTTTGCGCGAGCGAGCAGTCTGAGGGATTCAACTTACTAGAAACTATTAACTGCGATGATGACATTTTCAACACCACTTCAGGTGCGCCATAACCAACACTAGTTGCAACTTCAGTTGTCCAAAGCGGAAATGACGGCAAAAATATAATCTCGTTGTGTGATATACTAACTGTTCTTTCTGCTGGTGTTGCAGGTTTTCCCGCATCAACTCCAGTATCTGCAGGATTTGGCGTATCTTGGGCTTTGCTAGCACTTGAACTACTTGAACCAGCATTTGACTTTGAGAGCGGATAACCAAGTGCTCTATAGAACCGCTCAAGTGCATCTGCAGTTGCAGTATCAAACTTGCCCGACACAGCGCAGTAATAACCAAGCCGCGTGAGAGAATTCTGAAGTTGCTTTATATCATCACCCTCTTCACCAGTTGCAAAATCACGATATGTTGGCTTTTCGCCTTGTAGTAAAATCAACGGTCTTCCATCAACTTCTAGGACTTTAACGCCTTCTTTAAGTTCATCACCAGGTTTTACAAAACTTGCAGTAAGCATTCCTCCCGTTCCAGGTTTGTCTATTGCACCATCCTTGCGAAGTCCGCCAATACCAAGTAGTAATTGTGAGTCTGAACCAATCTCACCGCGCGAAATTACCGAATTTTCAAGTACCTTCTGCTCTACTTTGGACTTGATTTGAGACGGTGAAGGTGGTTGGGCTTCTGCTTTAACTTGCTCAGGTGATTTCATATGCATGCCCACTACTAGCCCCAATGTACCAAAAGCACAAGAAAAAATAATCAACAATACTAGCCACCTAAAACGCCTAGTTAAAACAGTTTTTAAGAAATTCATTACCCTACTTATCATTATTTTCTCCTTTTTCATGTCTACACTTTGCAAAATCCTGCTGCTTTAAAGCAATGCTCCATCTTTAATTGTAATAACTTCTTCACATTTTGCAGCAAGTTCATTATCATGCGTTACCAGTAATAAAGCAATTCCAGTTTCCTTCTGCAAGTTAAATAACAAGCTCTCGACTAATTGCGAGTTTTCAGTATCAAGACTACCAGTTGGTTCATCTGCGAAGATTACTTTAGGCTCGTTAACAATTGCGCGCGCTATACAAACTCGTTGTTTTTGTCCACCGCTTAATTCATGCGCCATGTTTTTGAGTTTATCCTCAAGTCCAACCAACTCTAGTGCTCTAACTGCTTTTGCATCGCGCTGACTGCGCCGAACTCCTGCAATTTCAAGCGGAGTCATTACATTTTCAAGCACATTCAAGTTCTCGTTAAGAAAAAACTGCTGAAAAACAAAACCAAAAGTTGCAGATCTAAGTGCATTCTTCTTGGAAGTTGAAAGTTCTGTAGCATCTTGACCCAGTATTTTAAGCGTTCCAGAAGTATGCGTATCCATCAAGGATAAAATGTTGAGCATTGTTGACTTACCAGAACCACTTTTTCCCACAATTGCCAATGATACTCCTTGTTTTATAGTAAGGTTCACATCTTTGAGCGCAAAGAAATCTACATCATGCTGAGTATAAACTTTTGCGAGATTCTGCGTTTCAAAAAGAGTATCAGTGCTATTCATCAGTCCAATTTACCGTTGTTCGCAATAACCTTCTGAGCAAATTCTACACGTTTTTTGTCGTGATTTTTTTCTTTCTCAAGAATTGGACGATACTGATCAATAAGAATTCGCTGTTTTTCATGCAAAACTTCATACCAGACATCCATTAAGCCAGTAGATTTCTTACACTCGAAATCTTTTATTGCAGTTCGTTTTTCTTGATCTTCTGGTTCTTCTGCTGGCCACGCAAAACTAGATGCTTCTTGAGGAGTGGCATAATCAAAACCAGCACTTTTCATACAAGTTGACCATTCTTTAACCTTTGAGAGAACTCTTGTATCTGACTTTGCTTGGGTTTTTGGAGTAGTTATAAGTTCTACATCTTTTTTATCCTCATCATCAGTGAGGTGAAAATCAAAAGATTTGCTTTCAGCATTATCATACTCTTTACTGCATGCACCTGACTGGAGATAAGACTCTTTTTCGTCATCATCTTTATACGGACGAGTTGTAGTATTACCTTTCCCATCATTAGACATTACCCCTTCAGTTTGACCATTCAGATCACCGTGCTCTGAGCCTGGTCGATAGCCGTTTTCTTTTGCATTTTCAAGAGAAACAATACCCCAGTTATAGTCAATTGTTGGCCATATTTTAGGCTTGCTTGAATCGAGTGTAGGTTTTGCGTCATTGTTTGTACGTCCTACTTTTTGCAGACAAAGATTTTTATGTGTCCATTCTCCAATAGAAATTATAAGTTCATCTTCATCAGAATTCTTAAAATCATCTAAAGGTCCGCGTGGCTCAAAAATATAGTCCTTATTTTCAGGTAGTTCAGTTTTTGTAGTTTCTCCTGAACTGACTTGGTGTAAATCACTCTGCGAAGAACTATTGGTATTACTCCCAGACCCACAAGACGTGAGAGTAATACCAAGAAAAGAAATCGCAGTTAATACAACTATATTCTTGAGACTCATTTTCATATTGTTCACACTAGTATGTACAAGTAGTTCCAGCAGACGCAGGAACCGTTCCGTCCCATTGTAAGTAAACATTAGGAGAATAACCACTAATGTATTTTCTGCTTGGACCTAAGTTAGTATGATGAATCCACACATTACTGGTTTTATTATTAAATGTTGTTGCATCTCCACCTAACGCCGCACAATGTATTTCAATTTTATCACCTGCATTTCCTTGCCCATTTGCCACGCAACTTCTTAAAGCACATTGCTTAATAAGAATTGCATCAGCAACATAATCTCCACTTAGGTATGCCTTTGCAGCGGGAGTAGTCCCACCTAAAACAACAAAACCAACTGCAAACAGACCTGCAACTAGTTTATCTCTAAAACGAAAAGCTTTCATAACTTCATTTCCTTCCACAATTTACTAAACCAACATCAAATGCTAACGTTCATATCAGTTGCACACAATTTAAC